>JAATGU010000114.1 GCA_015654535.1 Bacteroidales bacterium | reverse complement strand
TTTATATATTGCCACTGTGTTTCCTTTAAATCAGTTATATGCATCTTGTTTTAAGTTTGGTACCTCAAAATAAATGCTTTACTGACAAAGAGGAAACACTCTTAGCTCTTTTTTTATTTAATTTTTAAACAGGCTCTTAATCTACTGCTAATTCTCCAAGTTTCAATTAATAGATCTATTTAGAATTTACTGAAAAAGTATTAGTTGATTAATAATTAATAAATTATGCAGTGAAATACTTGTTTTAAGTACATTAAAGATACTGCTTTAGAATGTTATTATAAAAAATATATTGGCAATAGTGATTTCAATAATATGAGCCTTGATTTATTGAATTAGCAGATTGTTTTGTATGAAATTGCAGAAAAAGAGAAAAATAATATGCCGGATAATCGATGTTATAAGTCATGTGGAAAAGATAATAATTATCGTAATAACATATAGGATGCTCATAACGGCATAAAAAGAAAGGTCAATGGATGACCGAGGCAGTATGAAGATTTACCGCCTGTGTTGATGCAGAAGTGTTAGTGACCGCATAATATCCCGCTTTTTAAAAGCTATTGAAAAAAGCATTTTATCAGAATGAGCTATAGATGTTACTTCTGCAATAACGTTAGAGTAAAGTTCCGGAAATGCTTCAGCTTTTAATTGACTAACATTAACCCCATATCGGACCATTCATTTGGAAATGCACATTATACCCTACGTTCTTGGCAATGCTTGGTCATACTTAAATGATTAGAGTTGGTCTCTCGCAAAAGTTGTGCATAATAATCCTCGATAATACTCCAGGCAATTTTTTCGTTTTCATACTTTTCGCAAAGGTACAGAATGGCTTATATTAAATACAAGGGAGGGATAGTGGAGACGCTTACTGAAAAGCCACCATCCACTGTTTCCAACGTTTTAATAAAGTTAATGATTGGCCTATATCCTTTGAACTCTATCGTGTATTGCTTATCTTTGTTTAGTTCTTAGGATAAATAAAAAAATAACAATGAATAATTTTGTGTTTTATAGTCCAACCGAATTTGTATTTGGTAAGGATGCAGAGGTAATGGTCGGTAAATTGGTAAAGAAATATGGAGCAAAAAAGGTATTGGTGCTCTATGGCGGAGGCTCTGTGGTGAAAAGTGGATTACTCACCAGAGTTGAAGATTCATTGACGAGTGAAAAGGTAGTTTATCTTAGTTTGGGCGGAGTGCAACCCAATCCGATTGATACGAAAGTATATGAAGGAATTGATCTTTGTCGTAAGGAAAAGGTGGATTTTATTCTGGCTATAGGTGGAGGTAGTGTGATTGACACAGCAAAAGCTATTGCACTTGGAGTTCCTTATCAGGGAAATTTCTGGGACTTTTATAATAAAGGTATAAAAATAGAGAGTGCTTTGAAGGTTGCTACTGTTCTTACTATTCCTGCTGCGGGAAGTGAAGGTTCCGGCAATACGGTTATTACTAAAGAAGAAGGTTCTGTTAAATTAGGAACTGGCTCACCGCTCTTGAGACCGGTTTTTTCTGTGATGAATCCCTTGTTGACTTATACTCTTCCACCGTTTCAAACGGCTTGTGGAATAGCGGATATGATGGCACATGTGATGGAGCGTTATTTCAGCAATACGGAAGGAGTGGAGATTAGTAACCGTCTGTCTGAAGCGGTGTTGCTTACCATTATCAAAGAAGCTCCGGTGGTGATGGCGGAACCGATAAATTATGATGCGCGTGCCAATATAATGTGGGCGGGAACAATGGCGCACAACGGAACTTGTGGCGTGGGACGTGAAGAAGATTGGTCTACTCATTTTATGGAACACGAGCTTAGCGCGCTTTATAATGTGACTCATGGAGCCGGACTTGCGGTTATGTTTCCGGCTTGGATGACTTATCTGGCGGACTTTAACCCTGACATGCTGGCACAATATGCGGTACGTGTATGGGGAGTGCCCGATGGAGCGGATAAAAAGACGGTGGCACTTAAAGGTGTTGAGGCTTTGAAGAAATTCTTTTCTTCTATCGGACTGCCTGTTTCTTTCAAAGAATTGGGGGCAAAAGAGGAAGATATTGACGAATTGGTAAAGAGGCTTCACGGTCATAAAGGGGAGACCATTGGTTCCTTCAAGAAATTGACCAAAGAGGATACTCGGAAAATTTATCAATTGGCCGTATAGTAAGATTAAAAAATAAGGTTCAGGCAATACATTATCACCTGAACCTTTCTTTTTCTTCTGTACAAAAGATTTTATTCTTTTGTACAAATCAATTAGATCTTTTGTACAGAAGAAAACAATGTTCTGTACAGTATATTTTATTTTATACCGAGTTTCTTAGCTATGTCTTTAGGAAGTGCCTCTTTATTGACTAAGATGTTGATTGTTTTGTACTTAACAAATGCCTTTGATGCATACCAGGTTCCTTTATATGGATTGTTAGTGCCCCAGGAATTCTTCACCATAAAATAATCTTTTCCATTTTGATCTTTTGCCAAACCATAGATAAGCATTCCGTGATCGTCGGTTGTCTCCCAATTGTCAAAGCCTTGCTGACGCATTTCTTGAGTGATTTCCTTTTCAGGCCTTGGTTTAGCAGTCAGTTCTTTGTTCTTTTCCTCTTTGGTTAAACCCGTCCAACGAGCCATGTCCGAGCCACTCATCTCATTTGTTTTAACATCTTCCGGAATTACAGCGATGCCATTGCGGGTAAATCCCGTTTCGCTTACATCACTTCCCCATGCCACAGTGTAGCCCTTATTTACAGCATTTTCAATCACCGCCATAAATTCATCGATCGGTAAGTTATAAGATTCACCGTTACGCCAGTTATCTTCAATTTCCAGGGCAAACTTTCCGTAGAAAGGATGGTGGGCGAAAGAAGTCAACGATACATAATCGTCTGTATTCAAACCGGTCTCCTTAGCAAAAGATTGTGGGGTATATTTCTTTCCTTTATACATGAATTCAGCAGGACGTTCGCCTAGATAGTTGCTTACCACAGCATCAAAACCTTTTTTCCATACGGGAGTCAGTTTTTTTGAATCGCTCTTGGCAATGGCGTCAATATATCCTTTCATTACTGCATCCAGTTCATTGTGAACGGGAAGAGTATCTCCATATTGCAGTCCGGTCATGGCTTCCTGAGGAACCAATCCGTAATTTTTCAGGCAATATATAATATCATAAAAACTACCTCCGGGGGCGAAAGATGCGTTACCGTGAAGGCGGACATATCTTTCCGCACGATCTTCCATGGTGTGGTGAACCACAAACATTTCCGAGAAGTCATATTCTCCTTTACCTTTACGAAGCAGTTCAGATTCCAGAAAACCCAAGCCGGAGAAACTCCAGCAAGTACTGGAACGATTCTGATTCTTCACTGAAGTAATGGGATTTTCTTTTACTGTGGTGAAGACAAATCCTTCTTCTTTTTTAGCATTATCTTGCGCAACTATGTTCAGGCAAAGGGCGACAAGAACGGCGATAGTAGCTATCCTTTTCATAAATTTCATTAATTTGTTATTTTAATGCGGCAAAGATAAGGAATGGCAGCTAAAAAATTCTTTAATTTGTTATTAATTTCAGATTTATTAGTAGAAGAGCATGGGGAAGATAAAAAAAAACTATCTGATTTATTTTATCATGTTGGCGGTGTTTTCTGGCATGATTTATATTGCACTCAATGGAGGAGAACGTTTTGATCATCTTTCTGTAGCTAAAGTTCCATCAGGAGGAGTAGTGAATGACTTTACCATGTTTCAGCACATAATCACGAGTAATCTGAATAACCCGTTTACGGTTCTTTTGTTGCAGATAATAGTTATATTATTTACTGTTCGTCTTTTCTCTTTCTTTTTTAAATACATTGGGCAACCTGGAGTTATTGGTGAGATTGTGGCGGGAATTGTTTTGGGACCCTCATTACTTGGCTATCTATTCCCTGGATTTTTCGGCTTTCTTTTTCGACCGGAATCACTGATAAATCTTCAGATGGTCAGCCAAATTGGTTTGATCCTTTTTATGTTTGTGATTGGCATGGAAGTGGACTTCAGAATATTGAAAAATAAAATTAACGAAACGCTCGTCATTAGTCATGCCGGTATATTTGTGCCTTTTTTGCTGGGCATAATCTCTTCTTATTGGATCTATGAAAAGTATGCCTCCCAGCAAACTTCCTTTCTCCCTTTTGCTCTATTCATTGGCATATCAATGAGTATCACTGCCTTTCCTGTTCTTGCCCGTATTATCCAGGAGAGAAATATGACTAAAACTACTGTAGGAGTACTTGCTATTGCTTCTGCGGCCAATGATGATGTGACGGCTTGGTGCTTATTAGCGGTTGTGATTGCAATCGCAAAGGCGGGAACATTTGGAAGTGCACTTTATGCAGTGGGCCTCACCATCCTTTACATTGTTGCCATGTTCTGCGTGGTTCGTCCGTTTCTGAAAAAGATTGGCAATCTATATGCGAACAAAGAAGTTATAAATAAAACATTTGTCGGCTTCATCTTTCTAATATTGGTTTTTTCTTCCACATTAACTGAAGTTATCGGCATCCATGCATTGTTTGGGGCTTTTATGGCAGGAGTAGTGATGCCTTCTAATTTCGGCTTTCGCAAAGTAATGATGGATAAAGTAGAAGATATTTCTCTGGTTTTTTTCCTTCCCCTTTTCTTTGCTTTTACAGGTTTGCGTACACAGATAGGGCTGATTAATAGTCCTGAGTTATTGGGCGTTTGTGGATTATTAATAGCCGTTGCCGTTATAGGCAAATTTGGAGGCTGCACCATTGCCTCCCGCTTAGTGGGGGAATCGTGGAAAAATAGTCTGATTGTGGGAACACTAATGAACACTCGCGGATTGATGGAACTGGTAGCGCTCAATATTGGTTATGAAATGGGAGTTCTTCCTCCTTCTATTTTTGTTATATTGGTTATTATGGCTTTAGTCACTACCTTTATGACTACTCCTATACTTATTTTATTGGAAAAACTATTTTATAAAGGCAAGGAAGTTATAAGTTTGACAAAAAAACTGGTCTTATGCTTTGGCAGAGTTGAGTCGGGAAGAGACTTACTCAAAATATACGATTTACTTTTTGGTCCCAGATTGCAACAAAAAGAATTAATTGCAGCTCACTATACTCTTGGTACAGACCTGAGTCCGATGCATGCAGAGCAATATGAAGAAGATAGTTTTAATCTGCTCAATAAAGAAGCTCAAAAATTGGCTGTCAAGGTCGATTGTCGCTATAAAGTAACAGATAAGCTGGTACAGGAAATGATTCAGTTGGTGCAGACCGAAAATCCGGATTTACTTCTGCTTGGAGCAGGAAGTAATTATATGTTGGAAGGAGGTACAACGATGATTTCCATGCTGGGATTGTTCAGAAACAAAATTACTAACATTACGAATCAAGTAAAGTGTGATGTCGCTGTTTTTGTTAATCGTAACTATGCAAAAGGGGAAGTGGCACTTGTACTAGGTGGAAATATGGATTCTTTCCTGCTTTTTTATCTTGAATCGTTATTGATGAACGGAATGACAAATATTCATCTTTTTGTGTTTGAAGGAGATGATCAGTTTACCAAACGAGTAAATGATCTTCTTGAGAATTATCCTGAAAGTGTAAAATTGCAACCAATCAATGATCCGTCGGAAATATCCTTTAAGCCCAAGAACGGATTATTGATTCTTAGTAATGCTGTTTGTGAAAAAGTAGCTGAAGATAAAGAAGGCTATGAGGCACTACCATCATTATTGGTTATGAGTCCTAAGAATTCTTGAAAGAAATAAACTGATTTTTTTCAGTTTTGTACTTTCGTAAAAATAGATCAAAGATGACAATAGATTGTAAAACAGGATTAGTTCTTGAAGGAGGAGGAATGCGTGGTGTGTTTACCTGTGGAGTACTGGATTATTTTATGGATCATAATCTACGTTTTCCCTATACGATAGGCGTTTCGGCAGGAGCAGGTAACGGCTTGTCTTATATTTCTCGTCAGCGTGGACGTGCAAAGTATAGTAATATTGATCTACTCGAAAAATATCACTATATAGGAATGAAAAATCTCATAAAGAAAAAGAACATCATGGACTTTGACTTACTTTTTGGAGAGATCCCCGAAAAGATTCTTCCTTTTGATTATGATACTTTTTTTTCTTCTTCCGAACGTTTTGTGATGGTTACTACAAACTGTGAGACTGGTGAAGCCAATTATTTTGAGGAAAAAAAAGACAAAAAACGTTTATTGAACATCTGCCGGGCGTCGAGTAGTTTGCCAATTGTATGTCCTATCACTTATGTGGATACTATTCCTATGCTCGATGGTGGTATTGTGGATTCAATCCCATTACTTCATGCCGTAAATGATGGATATAAAAAGAATGTGGTAGTCTTAACTCGCAATAAGGGATACCGTAAAGAAACCAAAGATTATAAAGTCCCTTCTTTTGTATATCGTAAATATCCTAAAATCAGAGAAGCGTTAAGTCATCGTTGTGCTGTTTATAATGAACAGTTGGAAATGGTGGAACGTATGGAGGATGAAGGGTGTATTATGGCTATCCGTCCTGAGAAACCAGTGATAGTAGATAGAATAGAAAGAGATGTACAGAAACTAACTGATTTATATAACGAAGGGTATGACTGTGCTGGCAAAGTTTTGAATTTTGTGGGAGATGCCAAATAAAGATTAGATTAGAAATTCAGTCATCATTTATATGCACCATTAGAAAGACCCGTTTGGCTTTGGATGCCGAACAGATTTTTCAGTAGATGATTGTTTTGATATGAGAACTTGGTTTTAGAGTCTTAATTGTTCCAGATATTTTCGCCTGTTCTCATTTTACGAAGGATCTCCGCTTTATCCTTGTACCCTTGAGTATTCTTTTTATTGCTGATGAGGCGCAATACTTCTTCCTCTTTGGCTATGGCTTCCTTCTTATGTCCAAGCTTGTAGAGGAGGTTGGCGTAGGTATTCATCCATGTGGCGCTATTGGGCGATAGCTCCAGCGACCGCTTCGACCAACTGAGAGCATCCTGAAGTAGCTGCTTATCCGATACTTTTTTGAATACCTCCGAGGCTATATTGTTAAGGTGCCAGCTGATCGTGGTTTTCTCCTTGTTTTTCCAATATGCTCTTATGTTGGATAGTTGTGTGGCATCAATCTGTCCCGACTTAATTCTGTTTTCAACCATTTGTGAATTCGCTTTATCCTTTTTTGCGATCATCTCATCAGTTATTTTCATAAGATTGTTGTTTCCAAAGTCTGCTACATGCTTAAAGTACTTCTCTTTTTCTCCGGTATACAGATAGTACTGCATGTAAATTTCATCCTTATAGTTGAAATGTGTGTAGATTTCGGCCTTAACCATGGCAATCTCATCTTTTGGCAGAAGATCGTAGGCTGCGGCAGCATTTGCAAGAAGTTGCTCATCTTTTTTTGCAATTGCAACATCGACCGAATTTTTTATACCAAAGGAAAGAATATAGTTTACATACGCTTTATCGGGGCCAAACGCTTTTTCGAATGCAGCGATATTTTTCTGCAGGTATGTATAGGCAAAAGCATTGATTCTAATATCCTTGGCATTCTTTTTGTACAACTCAATAACTACAGGAGAGGTGCGCTCTGTTTCCGAGAGAAGTTCTAGGTATTCGTTGAATAATGTGAGACAGGTCATACCCAACTTCGAACGTTTTTCCATATACTCAAGTAGGAATGTCGGATCATTTTTCTTATCAGCATATTCCTTATCCCAAATGTTTATCGGTTTTGGGTCGCTCATCAAGGCTAATGCTTTGCCAGATTCGGCAATAAATCTTTTTGCATTCATTGATCCTGAGTTTCTGTAAAATTGTGATCCATCGGGTCTAAGAAACAGATAGCTGGGAATAAATCTAACTTCATATTGTTTGGCTAGATTAATACCTTCACCGTTTTCTGAGTCGACTTTGTAGCAGACGAAGTTTGCGTTAAAAACTTTGCCAACCTCTTCAAGGGGGAAAATGTCCTTGTCCATCATTCTGCATGGGCTACACCACTGTGCATAAAAATCAACAAAAATGGGTTTGTTAGTTTGCTGTGCTTTTTCAAGCACTTCTTTCCAGGTTCCATGTTCAAATTCGATACCTTGCGAGAATCCAAGTATCGAGAATAGCAATGCAGGGATAATAATCAGATGTTTTTTCATGGAAGAATAGTTTTTTTAAATTTAAGACTGCAATTCCGTTTGATTTGATTAAATTGAGAATTTGCTCAATGCTGATATTTGAATATTTATATTAAACTCTAATTTTATTGTGTTTATTGTGTTATCTATTCTATTCCTAATTTTTTCTGGGACTTATCGCTAATAAAAGTAAAAGGCTGCCTCAATTTCTTGAAACAGCCTTTTTATTATAGAGTCAATTATTAATTAGCTTTCTTGTTCAACGCCCCATTGTTGTCTAGCCAAACGCTTGTAGTTGTTTAATCTCCACTTAGCATTGTCTTGTGCAGCTTGGAAGAGTTCATCAGCTTCTGTAGGATATTGCTTCAACAAAGATGAGTAACGAACTTCACCTTTTAAGAAGTCTTTGAATTTATCCCAATCAGGTTCTTTGGAATCTAATGTGAATGGGTTTTTACCTTCAGCTTCTAGAGAAGGATTATATCTCCACAAGTGCCAGTATCCGCATTCTACAGCAGCAGCTTGTTCAGCCTGTGCTTTACCCATGCCGCTCTTTAATCCGTGACTGATACAAGGTGAGTAAGCGATAATGATTGAAGGTCCGTCGTAAGCTTCAGCTTCGCGAAGAGCTTTCAGTGTTTGAGCCTGATCTGCGCCCATAGCAATTTGTGCACAGTAAACATAGCCGTAAGTAGAAGCGATCAAACCGAGGTCTTTCTTACGTACTCTTTTACCTGCTGCTGCAAATTTGGCAATAGCCCCCATTGGAGTTGCTTTAGATGACTGGCCACCGGTGTTAGAATAAACTTCGGTATCAAGTACCAATACGTTTACATTCTTTCCAGATGCAAGTACATGATCCAAACCACCAAAGCCAATATCGTAAGACGCACCGTCTCCACCAATAATCCATTGAGATTTCTTGATTAAGAATTTGGTAAGTGGAGCGATCTTTTTGCAAGTGTCGCAATCACAAGCTTTTACTAGTGGAGTTATTTTTGCTTCTAGTTCGATGGTGCGTGCAGCATTCTCTCTGTCGGCAATCCATTCGTTGAACAAGCCTTTTAATTCATCTGAACAGCAATCACAAATTTGAGCTTCAGTCATCAGTTTGACTAAACGGTCACGCATCTTATCAACGGCCAAGGTCATACCCATACCATATTCAGCGAAGTCCTCGAACAAGGAATTAGCCCATGCTGGTCCGTGTCCTTCTTCATTTGTTGTATAGGGAGTAGAAGGTACGGAACCGGAATAGATAGAAGAACATCCAGTAGCATTTGCCACCATTTCACGGTCACCGAACAATTGAGTAATTAACTTCACGTAAGGAGTTTCACCACAACCGGAGCATGCACCGCTGAATTCGAATAACGGAGTGGCAAACTGTGAGTTCTTCACATTAGCGCTGATGTTAACCAAGTGTTGTTTGCTTTTTACTCTAGTAGCTGTATATTCCCAGTTAGGAGCTTGTGATAATTGAGATTCAAGAGGCTGCATCTTAAGAGCTTTACCCTGCTTGTTTCCCGGACAAACGTCAGCACAGTTACTACAACCTAGACAGTCGAGTACATCAACCTGAATGCGGAACTTCATGCCATCGAATTGTTTACCGGTAGCTTTCAACATATCAGTGAAAGGAGCGGCAGCTTGTTCTGCTTCATCCAATACGAATGGACGGATAGAAGCGTGAGGACAAACGTAAGCACACTTGTTACATTGGATGCAGTTTTCTGAAGTCCATTCAGGAACAAAAGCAGCTACTCCACGTTTTTCGTAAGTAGCGGTACCTTGTTGCCAGGTTCCGTCTTCAATGCCTACAAAAGTAGATACAGGAAGATCGTCTCCAGCCTGAGCGTTGATTACTTTAACCACATTCTCGATAAATTCAGGAGCTTTACTTTCAACAACTTCTTCGTCGGAAAGATTAGCCCATGCAGCATCAATAGTCAGTTTCTTGTATTCACCTCCACGGTCAACTGCTGCTTTATTTTTATCTACTACATCTTGTCCCTTTTTACCATAAGACTTCACAATGAATTTATTCATTTGCTCAACAGCCAAGTCTACAGGAATAACGCCTGTGATACGGAAAAATGCAGATTGAAGGATGGTATTTGTTCTATTACCCAAACCAATTTCTTGTGCAATTTTAGTCGCATTGATATAGTAAACAGTAATATTTTTCTTTGCAAAGTAACGTTTTACCTTGTTTGGTAGGTGCTTAACCAATTCTTCTTCATTCCAGATGGTGTTCAAAAGGAATGTACCATTTTGTTGCAAACCACGAGTTACGTCATACATACGAAGGTATGCCTGAACGTGACAAGCTACAAAGTTTGGTGTATTTACTAAATAAGTAGAACGAATTGGGGTGTTACCAAAACGAAGGTGAGAACAGGTAAAACCTCCCGACTTCTTAGAGTCATAAGAGAAATAGGCCTGACAATGTTTATTCGTATTATCACCGATAATCTTCACTGAATTTTTGTTGGCACCGACAGTACCGTCAGCTCCCAAACCGTAGAACTTAGCTTCAAAAGTACCTTCACCACCCATGGCAATTTCTTCTTTTACAGGAAGAGAGGTGAAAGTAACATCATCGACTATACCGATGGTGAACTGATTTCTTGGCATTGGTAAAGCAAGGTTCTCATATACAGAAAGGATTTGGGCAGGAGTCGTGTCCTTTGAAGAAAGGCCATAACGTCCACCTACAATTACCGGCTCATTTTCTTTTCCGTAGAAACAATCTTTCACGTCTAAGTATAAAGGTTCGCCTACTGCGCCTGGTTCTTTTGTTCTGTCGAGAACAGCGATACGTTTTGCTGTTTTAGGAATAGCGGCAAGGAAATGTTTAGCAGAGAATGGGCGGTACAAATGTACAGCTACCAAACCCACTTTTTCTCCCTGAGCTGTTAGATAATCAATAGCTTCGCGAGCAGCTTCTGTTACTGAACCCATAGCGATGATTACGCGGTCAGCGTCATCAGCACCATAGTAATCGAACAAGCTGTACTTGCGACCTGTGATTTCTGAAAGTTCTTTCATATATTCTTCCACGATACCTGGAACAGCATCATAGAATTTATTGCTTGCTTCTCTGTGTTGGAAGTAAACATCTGGGTTTTCAGCCATTCCGCGGGCAACCGGTTTTTCAGGATTCAGTGAACGGCTGCGGAATTCGGCCAACGCTTCTTGGTCTACCAAGTGAGCAAGGTCATCATTCTCCAACATCTCAATTTTCTGAATTTCGTGAGAAGTACGGAAGCCATCGAAGAAGTTTACGAAAGGTACACGACTTTTGATTGTAGCTAAATGAGCTACTGCCGATAAGTCCATCACTTCTTGTACCGATCCCTCAGCTAACATGGCAAAGCCTACCTGACGACAAGCCATAACATCTTGATGGTCACCAAAGATAGAAAGTGCATGAGAAGCCAAAGCACGAGCAGATACGTGAAAAACGCAAGGAAGTAATTCTCCTGCTATTTTATACATATTTGGGATCATCAGTAATAATCCCTGAGAAGCTGTGTAAGTAGTAGTCAGTGCACCAGCCTGAAGAGAACCGTGAACAGCACCTGCGGCGCCTCCTTCAGATTGCATTTCTTGTACTAAAACTGTTTCACCGAAGAGGTTTTTACGTCCGGCTGCAGCCCATTCGTCTACGTATTCTGCCATAGTCGAAGAAGGAGTGATGGGGTAAATCGCAGCTACTTCAGAGAACATATACGAGATATGTGCAGCAGCCTGATTACCATCACATGTGATGAATTTCTTCTGTTTAGTCATAACTATTAATATATTAAGTAAAAAATTTAAATTAATAAAGAAAGCCGAACAGCCATAAAGGAATCTGATTGCCCCGTCCTATTTCTGCCTTGTGAATGGCGTAAGTAATGGCGGGATTATTTTTTGCTTTAAGTCCTTCGGTACATATTTTAAACGACATTTTTCCATCTATAAGGAAAGACGTTCCTTTTTCTCCTTTATTTAAGATATGATCTTTGTAGAGAGTATTGAAAAAGAAAGTCTCTATCACATCTTGTTCTTCCACTTTTGCCGGATAAATGGAATACATCAGATTACTATTGTGCATGATAATCTTAGCTGGTTTTTTGGGGAAAGACTCTCCTTTTGGATAGACCATATTGATAAGTCTTGCGTCTGCCAGATACTTAATGTAGTTCATTACCGTTGCCCGGGACGTTTCGATTTCTGTAGCCAACTGACTGACGTTGGGAGCAGAAGGACCATCTACTGCGAGCAAATATAAAAGTTTCTTTATTTTTGATAGATATTTTAGCTCAATTTGCTTTATGAGTAAAATGTCTACTTCTACCATCATGTTCATTGTTTTAAGCAAATTTTCAGAAAAATTTCTTTTTTCCAGAAAGAATGGATAAAAACCATGATGCAAATAATCCTGAAAATATTCAGTGGGACGTACTTTTGAGAGTACGGTCTTAGCTATCTGCTCGTGATTGGACAATATTTCTTCTAACGTGTAAGAAGGGAAATTGTTTTCAGTCTGCAAGTTCAGAAATTCCCGAAAAGAGAACCCCCGAAGATTATAGGACTTTACAATGCCTGATAGCTCAATATTTTCTTCCTTCAGTCTCATTACTGATGAACCGGTAAATACAATTTTTAGTCCCGGAAAACGATCGTAGCACATTCTTAATTCATGGCTCCAGTTGGGATGTTTAAATACTTGGTCAATCAGTAATACTTTACCACCGTTTTTTTGGAACTCAGAGGCAAAATCAAAAATGGAATGTCCCGAAAAATAAAAATTATTCATGTTGATAAACAGGCATGAGCGATCTGCTCCAAAACGTTCTTTCGCATATTGCAACAGAAAGGTGGTTTTGCCTACACCGCGGGTCCCTTTAATCCCTATAAGACGGTCGTTCCAGTCTATCTCGTCCATTAAATCGCGTCGGACAAGGGTGTTGGTATGTTCCACCAGATAACTGTGTGTTCTGTAAAAGGCTTCCATAAACTTCTTTTTATTTCGGGACAAAGATAGCTAAAATTCTCTGAATTGCAAAGTAGAGATTGCAAATTATTCATCGTTTTTAAACTTGTTTATAGTTTCATTTTGAGGGTATGACTATACAACTTATAAATATTCCTTTTACGTTTTTTTGTGTCTCTAAATATACTGAAATTTTCTTGTACAGAAGATCACATTCTTCTGTACAGAACAATCTATTTATTTGTACAAAAGAAAAAAATCTTTTGTACAGAAAACTTTTTATTTTTCAAGAGAGATGGATCACTTCTCCTTTTTGTTTACTTTTGTAGACTAAACAGTTATAAAAGAAGATGCAGGAAGTCTATTTGTTTAATCCGGATAATGATTTGGCTTTGGCCAATGGGGATGAAAATTATATGCCGCCTCTTTCGGTTCGAAAGATGGCGGACGATCTTTCTTTGCTACCTCTTTGGTATGCTTCTCCGGGAGCTTTGGTGATGAGCAATAATAACGTGGATTCAGTTTGGTTAAGGCAAGTTGAGGAGACCTTTGATCTTTCAGTTCAACTGATTGGGGAAAATGAAATTGCGACTCGTTCTTCATTAAAACTCTGCCCGTGGGGTTGGAACGCCACACTGATAAAACGAGCTTGTTTGCTTGGCTTTTCAGAATCATTCTTGCCGGATAAGGAACAGATGAAAATGGTGCGGGAATTGTCTCATCGTTCATTGGCTGTTTCACTGCTTAGAGAGTTGATTACATCTTCTTCTTCTTTTTGTGGATTATCAGAGGAGCTGACTTCAGATGAGGCTGTTCGTGAATTTGTGGAGCGCTATCCGCAAGTTCTATTAAAGGCTCCCTGGTCGGGCAGTGGGAAAGGATTGAGACCGGGCAAGGGAGAGTACACTTTTCATATTCAGCAATGGGGGCATCGGGTGATCAAGAATCAGCGTTGTGTGGTGGGAGAACCGTTTATGGATAAGGTGAAAGACTTTGCTATGGAGTTTGTCTGTGAAGATTCAGGCAGAGTTCGCTTTGTGGGTTATTCGCTTTTTGAAACGGATGGGCGAGGGGCTTATAAGGGAAATCAGCTTGCTTCGGATGAGGCGGTGGAAGAGGCTCTTACTAAGTTTGTATCTGTTGTAGATTTGCATCATTTATGTGGACAATTAGAAAAGCAACTTTCGCGATTACTGGATAAGAAGTACCGCGGATATTTAGGGGTAGACATGATGATCTGCCACTTCTCCGAAGATCCTTTCTATAGGATTCATCCTTGTGTAGAGGTAAATCTACGCATGAATATGGGGCTTTTTGCTCGTCTCTTTCAAGATCATTTTGTGATTTCGGGACGTACCGGTTACTTCTCGGTGGATTATTTTCAGAATCCTTCTTTGCTTTGGAAAGATCATCAACAAAAACAGGAGAGCAATCCATTATGTATAGATAACAGACGAGTTTCTTCTGGCTATTTGTCGTTAACTCCTATTGGGAAAAACACCAATTACCGTGCAAGTATATGGGTAGAGGGGTGAATCTTTCCTTTTATATCGGTGAATATCACTCGGTAAGCACCTTTCATCAATTGGTTTAATGGGATTCTTTCTTCGTAATTTGACTGAAGAACACATCGTCCGGTAAGGTCAGTGATAGTGATTGTTGCTAACTCTGTGGACGAGGGAAGAAGCAACTGCGTGCCATCTTCCGAAATCTGAAATTCATTTTTCAAAGGTGGCTGTTGTGTGGCTTCACTTTCATTGCCAAAGCGGTCAATGGCAGTGATAGAAAAGAAACGTTTCATCTGTTTGCCGGATTCTTCCTCATAAGTATAATTGTTCCCTCTAACGCTCTGTGCAACAATGTTCTTTGGATTGTTAATGTCCACCGGATAATGGTCTGAGGCATAGACTATATAATAAGGAGTAATCCGGGAGTCATTGTCGGTTGAAGTCTGCCAATTGAGTTGAACGATTGATCCTTTGCGGTTGCTGATTAATTTCTTTGGAATGCTGGGAGGAATATTATCTATCCATGTCATTGCGGGCTGAATAGCAGGGCTCGCGTAGTGCAGTCCGGTTAATTCGTCGAGCATTCCTTTCATGTTTTTTGTAATATATTGGGCCCTATAATAAGCTTGTCCTGCCAATCCATGATCGCGGGTGAAATAAATCTGACGCACAATTTCACTTAGCGGCCAGTTTTTCTCGGACGGGTCCATGAAATAAATTCCTAACCCCGGAACGATAAACCGCCCGCTACACTTTTCTTGCCAATCCAGCGCAAAAGGATAGAAATTATTTCCATTGAAATACATCATCGGAAACAGAATATCTTGAATTCCTTCCTGAAGCCATCCCTGAGCATCTTGGTAAACAGTGTAGTAGGCGTTCCATCCTCCTGAAGGATAGTGAGAGGTATCTTTGAATTTTCCAATAGGGGAGCAGCTCATCTTTACCCATGGTTTGAGCTGTTTTACTTGTTGATAGAGGTGACGCACAATGGCAGTGATGTTATCCCGTCGCCAAGTATCCAGACTCTTTCCATTACCGTATTTGCGATACATTTCTTTGTCGGGAAAATCTTTCGGGCGATCTGGGTATCTGATATAATCCAAATGAATGCCATCTACGTCATAACGGGTCACAATTTCCTGAACCAGTGAAAGTAGATACTCTTTTGTAGCCGGATTTCCTGGGTCGAGGAACCAATCTCCTTGATAGCGTTTACAAAGTCGAGGCCACTTTCGAGTCACCGAGTTTTTTCCCAGTTCCTTTACATGCTTCTCTGTTCCCAATGGAATACTAACCACCCAAGCGTGGCATTCCAATCCTCGTTTGTGACATTCTTCTATGGCGAAGGCCAATACGTCGTAACCAGGCGTACGACCTTCCGTTCCAGTCAGTGTTTCATTATAAGTTTCTATGGAAGAAGGATAGATTACATCCCCCCGCAGACGAGTTTGAAGTAATACAGTATTAAAGTTGGCAGCTTTCAGCTCGTCCAGCATCTGGCACAATTCCATTTTCTGTTTGCGGATACCAGCAGCGGAAGTTGCTTTAGCTGAAGGCCAGTCCAGCCCATATATTGTTGTCAGCCATGTGGCCCGTATCTCATTTTTGGGTTGCGCTTGTATGTGAGAACAATGCACACACAAGAGCAATAGAATAAGGTATGTATGTCTCATCTTTCTTTGTCTTAATGATGCAAAGGTAGGTAAAAGAATGTAAAAAGCGTTAGAAGGATATATTTTTTCAGACAAAAGAAGGTACGAATCAATAATAATATTTATTTTTGTCCTAAGCAAAATAGACAAGCGATAGGAAGCGTGGTAATGAAAGGCTTCTTTTCCATTCGGTTCGGGTTTGTTGTCTGTAATATAATTTAGAAAAGGGAAATGAAAAAGTATAAAAAATCAACTTGGATTTGTGTGGTTCTTCTTCTTTATGTAACTGTAATGGCTATTTATTTAGTGCCGCGTAATCATCAAATAAGTGATTTGGAAAAAGAAATCACGGTTGCTGCTTCTTATGTAGTGGTAGCTATTTTATGGGTTGTATTGCGCAAGAAGGAAAAACTGGCTGAAGAGCGTCGTAAAGAGATGGAACAGACAAAAAAGGAACCTGAAAACAGTAAAAACTAAAAGAATAGAATGAAGAAATTACTAATTTGCATTGTATCGTTGCTTTGTACTTCTATGGCGCATGCACAATTTGAACAAAATAAATGGTTAATAGCGCCTTCTATCTCCGGATTTAATTTATCTTACAGTGGCAATGATAAATCTTCCATTGGATTTGAAGCTGAAGGAGGTGTCTTTTTATTAGATAACTTTGCTTTGTTGCTAAATACGGGAATAAACATTAAACAAGAGGGGGATGATGTAACATCTTTGGGGGTTTCTGCCCGTTATTACTTTGATAAGGTAGGCTTTTATATTGGTTCAAAGTTTAAGTACGACCAGTATGATTATTCTGCAAAAGCAGATAAGAAGGATGCGACTATTGGCGTTGAAGTGGGTTACGCATATTTTTTGAGCCGTACTGTGACAATAGAACCGGCAGTGTATTATAATCAAAGCTTAACAGATCAGCATTTCAGTAAGATTGGCGTGAAGTTAGGATTCGGATTTTATTTCTAAAAAATAAAATAGTGATTAATGAAACTATAAAGAAAGCCTTTCATTAATCACTATTTTTATGTCAGATAAGTTTTTCTTTCAAGAACTGTCCGGTGTAGGACTCAGCACATTCGGCAACTTCTTCCGGTGTACCACAACATACAAGATTGCCTCCCATATTACCACCTTCAGGTCCCATATCAATAATATAATCTGCACATTTAATAACATCCATGTTGTGCTCAATAATAATCACGGTGTGTCCTCGGGCTATTAAAGCATCAAAGGCTTCAAGTAATTTCTTTATGTCATGGAAATGCAGTCCGGTGGTTGGCTCATCAAAGACAAAGATGGTGGGTTCAACTTTTTCTTGACTGAGAAAAAAGGCCAGCTTCACACGTTGATTTTCTCCGCCAGATAAGGTGGAAGAAGATTGTCCCAGTTTGATGTAACCTAAACCGACATTTTGAAGAGGCAAGAGCTTTTTAATGATCTTTTTCTGTCCGTTTTCGGTAAAGAACTCAATGGCTTGATTGACAGTCATCTCAAGTATATCATAGATGTTTTTTTCTTTGTACATTACTTCCAACGTTTCCGATTTGAAACGTTTTCCGTGGCAACTTTCGCATTCTAGAACTAAATCGGCCATGAATTGCATTTCAACCGTAATGGTTCCATCTCCTTTACATTCTTCACATCGACCACCTTCCATATTGAAGGAAAAATGAGACGCTGTATATCCCATTTGTTTAGCTAACGGTTGCTCAGCCAATAGCTTTCGGATTTCGTCATACGCTTTAATATACGTTACAGGATTTGATCGGGAAGATTTTCCAATAGGATTCTGATCAACAAACTCGATGTCTTTCACCATTTTAATATCTCCTCCTATTGACGCATACTCTCCCGGACGTTCACTCGTTTCACTGTACTCGCGTTTGAGTGCTCTATAAAAGATATCCCGGACTAAGGTTGATTTTCCTGATCCGCTGACTCCTGTAACCACTGTCATCACATTTAGTGGAAAACGGACATCTACCCCTTTTAAGTTATTTTCTCTTGCGCCTTTTATTTCAATATAGTTATTCCAAGGACGGTGGGCAGTGGGAAGTTCTATCACTTCTTCTCCCAGAAGATACTTAACCGTGTAACTGTTACTTCCTTTCTTTAAATCTTTCATGTCACCGTGATATACAATCTCTCCCCCTAGTCTTCCGGCTTTTGGGCCCACATCTATAATATAATCAGCTGCCCGGATAATTTCTTCATCATGTTCCACAACTACAACCGTGTTTCCAAGTTCTTGTAATTGTCGAAGTACTTTAATTAGTCGATTGGTATCCCGGGAATGAAGACCAATGCTGGGTTCATCCAGAATATAGAGTGATCCCACTAAACTGCTTCCTAACGAAGTTGCCAGATTAATGCGCTGACTTTCTCCACCTGATAGTGAGTTACTTAGCCGGTTGAGTGTAAGGTAACCTAGTCCTACATCCATTAAGAAATTGATACGGTTATTAATCTCGGTCAAAATACGTTTGGCTATGGCATAATCGTGTTCATCCAGTGATAGCTGGTCAAAAAACATTTTTAAGTCATGAATTGGGAGATCTACCAATTGTGAAATGGAATGATGATTGACTTTTATGTATGAGGCTTCTTTTTTTAATCGGGTGCCGTGACATTCCGGACAAATTGTTTTTCCCCGGTAACGAGCCAGCATTACTCTATATTGAATCTTATATTGATTCTCTTCAAGCATTTTGAAAAACTCGTTGATGCCATGTATGTGGTCAGTCCCTTCCCATAAAATATTTTTCTGCTCCTCAGTTAAGTCGTAATAAGGAGTAAAAATAGGAAAGTCATATCGGGCAGCTGAATGTATAAACTCTTCTTTCCATTCCCCCATTTTTTCCCCTCGCCAGCAAACAACTGCACCATCATAAACGCTAAGTGAGCGATTGGGAACAACCAGACTTTCATCAATGCCAATTACTTTCCCAAAACCTTCACACTTGGGACAGGCTCCGATAGGGGAGTTGAAGCTGAACATTTGATCAGTAGGTTCATCGAAAACCATTCCATCAGCTTCGAACTTTTTACTGAAAGCATGAATAGTACTCCCTTCTTCCGTGTAAAATCGTAACAGACAGTTTCCATCACCTTCATAAGAAGCTGTTTCTGCGGAATCCGTTAGTCGGCTTATGCTATCTTTCGAGGGATCGCATACCATTCTGTCTATAAGTAAAAGAATCTCTTTATCTGCACCCAGATCTTTTTTTGCCAGCAAATCTTCAATACGTATTGTTTCTCCGTTCGCTTCTACTCGTATAAACCCTTGCTTCAAGTCTATTTCCAGTTGTTCTCTCATACTTCTCCCTTCCCGTAAAAGGATAGGAGTAAGAATTGCATAACGTGTACCTGCCGGATAAGAAAGCATACAGTTTACAATATCTTCTATTTGATGCTTTTTTACCAGGGTTCCCGATATGGGAGAATAAGTCTTGCCTATGCGGGCATAAAGTAACCGCAGATATTCATATATTTCTGTTGAAGTACCTACGGTAGATCGAGGATTACGGCTGTTTACTTTTTGCTCAATGGCAATTGCAGGGGGTATTCCTTTAATGAAATCACATTCCGGTTTACTCATTCTTCCTAAGAACTGGCGGGCATAACTACTAAGGCTTTCTACATACCGGCGTTGGCCTTCGGCATAAAGAGTATCGAAAGCAAGAGACGATTTTCCCGAACCGGATAATCCTGTGATAACAACTAATCTATTACGGGGAATTTCTACATCAATATTCTTCAGATTATTGACGCGTGCCCCTTTTATGGATATATATTTTTGTTGAGACATATAGCTGATTTTGAAAGAATTTGCAAAGGTAGATAAAAAATGGCATAACGCAAAAAAATGGAGAGACTGAATGAAAGCACAATGTATTTGTCTGTAAATTCTAAAATAATTTATACCTTTGTACACAAGAACATATAACAGATAAGAAGAATGAAAATAAGAACTCTTTTGGCAACCGTTTTGATGGTTTGCTATTCTCTTTGCTCTACTGCTCAAAATCTTCCCAAACGAGAATTCCGAGGGGTGTGGTTGCATACGATCAACGGCGATTATACCGGAAAATCTCCAGAAGAATTTAAAGCTTATTTAATTAGTCAACTCAACACTTTACAAAAAGCAGGGATTAATGCTGTTTTGTTTCAAGTACGCCCCGAAGCAGATGCATTCTATTCTTCTAAATTAGAACCATGGAGTCGTTTCCTTACCGGGACTCAGGGAGTAGCCCCCGCAGGAGGATGGGATCCAATGGCTTTTGTAATAGATGAATGCCATAAGAGAAGTATGGAGTTTCATGCTTGGGTGAATCCTTATCGGGTGCAACTCAATATTAATACCCAATTAGCTCCGAACCATATTTTTTATCAACATCCCGAATGGTTTGTGGTTTACGGTAACCAACGTTTCTTTAATCCCGGGCTGCCCCAATGTCGTGACTTTATTAATCAGGTGATTAAAGATATCGTTACCCGCTATGATGTGGATGCCATTCACATGGATGATTATTTTTATCCTTATCCTATAGCAGGTAAAGAGTTTCCTGACGAAGAAGCTTTCCAAACTTATGGAGTGCCTTCTGGCTTTGCAGATCAAAAAGATAACTGGCGTCGTAGTAACATAAATACGCTTATCAGCGAATTGCATGAAACTATTCATCAAACAAAACCTTGGGTTAAGTTTGGCGTTTCTCCTTTTGGAATCTATCGTAATAAAAAGAATGCCCCGGACGGAATTGGGAGCGAAACTAATGGTTTGCAGAATTATGACCAGCTATATGCTGATGTTCTTTTATGGATTCGTAATGGATGGGTGGATTATAATATTCCTCAGGTTTATTGGGAAATAGGGAATAAGGCGGCCGACTATGAAACTTTAGTGAATTGGTGGGCTACTTATGCTTATGATCGCCCACTTTTTATTGGTCAGGATGTGGAACGTACCGTGAGATTTGCTGATCTGAATAATCCTGAGATTAGTCAGATTCCCCGGAAAATGCATTTGTCCCGTAATACTCCCAATATTTCAGGAAACTGTTTCTGGAGTGGTAAAGCATTGTTAGGCAACCCAGGTAACTATCTTGACGCTTTAACAAAAAATTATCAATGTTATCCAGCTCTTCCTCCTGTTTTCAATTTTATCGATGATAAGGCTCCTAAAGCAATTCGCGGGTTGAAAGCAATATGGACAGCAGATGGTTATATCCTGATGTGGAAAGAGCCTAAGGCGAAAGAGGAAATGGACAAGGCATTTAACTATTGTATTTATCGGTTTGCAAATAAAGAAAAAGTAAATTTGAATGATGTCTCGAAGATCATGGCAATTACGAGAACTTGTTTTTATAAACTTCCTTATGATCTTGGCAAGGTGAAATATCGCTATGTTGTAACTGCTTTAGATAGAATTCATAATGAATCTAAAACAAAAACGAAGAAAGTGAAACTATAATCTGACAGATGGACCAACTCTTTTCAGTTCATAAATTTACAAGTACTCAGGCAAAGAAAATGTCGGGTTTTATTTTTGAACTCCATAATCATGACTTTGAGGAGTTAGTTATTTGCTCAAAAGGAGAGCTGATACATTTTATTGATTTCAAGAACTCAATATTAGAAACGCCGATAGCCAGCTTTGTTAGTAAAGGAAAGCTGCACCGAGTTACTTTTGGTGCGGATGAAAATGGTTGTTATCCCGAAGGATGGATCTTTCGTTTCAAGAGTACCTTTATCCCGGAATCCCGATTCCAACTTTATGCAAATTTTCATGAATATGCAAATGTGCAAATAGAAAAAGGAAGATGTTTTGATAGAGTGGGTAGTATTTGTAATTTGATGTGTGATGAGGCTAGCCAGGAAGTTCCTGATTATGCAATCATTCGCAGCTTACTCAGTTCTCTTTTTATAATGATTGAATCTGAAAGAAGAAAGAATGAGCCGGTTGAACCTCTTCTTCAATCTACTCAAAATATTACATTCAAATCTTTTCTTCAGATTCTGGAAGATAATTTCCGAAGGGATATGAATGTGGATTTTTATGCTGATAAATTAAATATGTCCACAAGGAATCTAAATCTTATTTGCCAGAATATTCTCCAAAAAAGTGTGTCTGAGATTATTGAAACCCGTAAATTGACAGAGGCAAAGGCTCTTTTATTAAGTTCGGATAAAACGATTTCTGAAATAGGATATGAATTAGGGTATAATGAAAAGGCCTATTTTACAAATGTCTTTAAAAAGAAAGCAGGAATGACTCCCAGCGAATTCCGTAACGAAATGAATAAACTCATGTCTTAAATTTACAACTTCTCTTCCTAAAACTGTTACCTCTGTTTAAATAAAAACCTTCATCTTTGCAATATCAAAAGTTGAACATTTAAAATATAAAAAGATGAAGACGTATAATTCTTATTTAGCAATACTTATTTTATTAGTATTTGCATCTTGCAATAGCAAACCTGGCAAAAACAAAATTGAAGCTTCTGCTGCGCAAACTGCTGTAGGCACTGCCGGTAGTCAAAAATTGTTAGTCGATACCCTTAAATCCACTATCGCATGGCAGGGATTTAAACCCGGAGGAAGTCATCATGGCACTTTAGGGATAAAGAGTGGTGAATTGACTCTTGAGGGCACGGAACTCAAGACCGGCACTTTTGTTCTGGATATGAACAAAATTGTGAACCAAGACTTGACAGATCAAACAATGAATGCTAAGTTGGTGGGACATTTAAAGAGCCCGGACTTCTTTGATGTTGCAAAATATCCGGAAGGAAAGTTTACTATCACTAAGACTGAAAAGTTAAAGGAAGGAACAAACAAGTTTCGTGTATCCGGCAATCTAACCTTGAAAGAGGTTACTAAAAATATCTCTTTCGAGATGTCAGTCTCTAAAGTTGGAGATTCTTTCATCGCTAAAACGGCAACCTTTACTATCGATCGTACCCAATGGGGCGTAAATTATGGTTCAAAGAATATATTTAAAGATCTGAAAGATTCCTTTATTAATGATGGTATGGAAATAACCATTACAATCGCAGCAAAGATTGCTTAATAAATGCTCATCCATTCATCAATAAATAAAAATTATTGTTGAATGGCTGAAAAAATAAAAAGAACTATTTGTTGAAATGTCCTGAGGCTTTTTTTAAGAGTCTGTACTTCTCAACTAATATGTCTGGACATATTTTCAATTATCTTAAAATGAGTATGATTGATATTTTTATGGTGTAGATATGCACCATAAAAGGGCATCATTGAAATTGCAAAGTCAGAAATTTATTGGCTATAATCTTATTAATTATGGATTTAAAAGAATTATATAACATTACCCAGTCATTGAAGAGTACAGAAATAATGCCTGTACTTTTTGTGGGGCATGGAAGTCCGATGAATGCGATTGAGAAGAATGACTTCTCGGACAATTGGACCGAAATAGGGAAAGCACTCACCAAACCGACAGCCATTTTATGTATTTCTGCCCATTGGGAGACAAAGGGCACGCAAATAACTGCCATGCAGCATCCTGAAACGATTCACGATTTTGGTGGATTCCCTAAAGCATTGTTTGATGTGGAATATCCGGCTCCAGGTGATCCTACTTTGGCTTTGGAAATTCAGCAGATACTTAAAAACAGTGTGACTCAGAATACAGACTGGGGATTGGACCATGGAAGCTGGAGTGTACTGAAACATATCTATCCTGCTGCAGATGTGCCTGTGTTAGAGTTGAGTCTTGATTATACTAAAAGTCCATTGTTCCATTATAATTTAGCTAAAGAACTGGCTCCTTTGCGCCGAAAGGGAGTTTTGATAGTAGGAAGTGGTAACCTGGTACACAATCTGAGATTGGTAAGGTATAATGAAACGTTAGGTTTTAATGAAGAATATGCTTACGATTGGGCTTTGGAAATGAATCAACTATTTAAAGAGAAGATAAAAAGTCATGATCATAAAGCTTTAATACAGTTTGAATCGTTAAACTCATCGGTTAAACTTGCGATTCCTACAGCGGAACATTATTTACCCTTGCTCTATGCTTTGGCGTTGCAGGAAGAAAATGAGGAAGTAACCTTATTTAATGATAAAATCTTGGCGGGATCTTTGAGTATGACTTCTGTAATAGTTAATAAGGATACGTCACTTTTTTATGATAGGTTTAATCTTCCATGACATCTGTAAGCTTAACTAAATATAAATGATTTATTTCAAAAACCCCAGATCGTAAAAGTCTTAGGTTGTGTAAATTAAACTGTGTTGGTAAAATTAATATTTTTTTGCTAACACAGTTTTTGTGTTGTGCTATATTTCTTTTATTCTTAATTGTTTTTATATTCTTCTCGTGTAAATAATCAATTTCCTTCTTCTCAACTAGTTTACTTTGAGTGTTCTTTCTAATAAAATGTATGCTGTTCAATTCGGTGCATTTTAGCAAATAATAGTTCCAGCCCGTTCAAATATTATGTAGGAGAATCGTTCTCATTTCACTCTTCAAAAAAAGTTTTAAAAAAATATCATATAAAATTTCCTTTATCCATAGGCTTTTCATCTTCATGACTAATATTTCATTCTCTTGAGATATTGGTTCTGGCATTTTTGTTGCCTAAGAGATAATAAGATTACTAATAATTAATAATTATCATTATGAAAAAGATTGCTTTCTACGGAAAAGGTGGTATTGGAAAATCTACCACACAACAGAACACTGCCGCTGCAATGGCTTATTTTCACGGACAAAAAGTGTTTATACATGGTTGCGATCCTAAGGCAGATTCAACCCGTATGATTTTGGGGGGAATGAATCAAAAAACAATTATGGATACTTTGCGTGATGATGGTGCGGAATCGGTTACTTGCGATAAAGTTGTAAGCACAGGTTTTGGTGATATTCGTTGTTGTGAATCTGGCGGTCCCGAACCAGGAGTAGGATGTGCCGGTCGTGGTGTAATCACAGCGATTGAATTGATGGAACATCAACAAGCATACGCAGACGATTTGAACTATGTGTTCTACGATGTATTGGGCGATGTGGTTTGTGGTGGATTCGCCATGCCAATTCGCGAGGGAAAAGCTCAGGAAGTGTATATTGTTGTTTCCGGCGAAATGATGGCTGTTTACGCTGCAAATAATATTTGCAAAGGACTTGTGAAATATGCAAAACATAGTGGTGTACGTTTAGGCGGTCTTATTTGCAACAGTCGTAAAGTAGACCGGGAAAAAGAATTTATTGAAGAATTTGCTGCCGCCATCGGCACTCGGATGATTCACTTTGTTCCTCGTGATAATATTGTTCAGAAAGCTGAATTTAACAAAAAAACAGTTATTGAATATGATGAGAAATGCAATCAAGCAAATGAATATAGCGAATTGGCTCGTAAAATTATTTCTAATGAAAACTTTGTTATCCCCAAGCCACTTACAATGCCTGAACTTGAAGCGATGGTTGTTAAATATGGTATCGGCGAATAAAATCAGCTAAATTCAAATTAATCAAAGTATAAATTTAATAAAGAAGAATTAATATGAAAATGATTAGAGCAATTGTACGTCCCGAATATGCCGATATAGTATCCGATGCCCTTGATGAAGCCGGTTTTTCTTCCATGACTAAGATGCCTGTTTTCGGTCGTGGTAGACAAAAAGGTATAACTGTTGGAAATGTGCATTATGATGAGATTCCGAAGACTTTGATTATTATAGTTGTGGAAGACGAATCGGTGGATGAAGTGATTAAGGTCATCCGATATAAGGCATATACAGGAAATGAAGGTGACGGAAAGATATTCGTTTCACCTGTTGAACAAGTACGAACGGTACGTACCGGGTCCAAGGAATTATAAAGACATTAAAGACATGAAAGAGATTATAGCATTCATTCGTCCCAGTAAAATGAACGATACCAAGGAGATACTCGATAAACTTAATGTTTCTTCTGTTACAGCAATTCCGGTCTTAGGGAGGGGCCACCAACGTGGAATAAACACAGTGTTAAGTGGCATCGATGTACATCCGGATATATTAGCGAAAGCTAATACTCACGGAATGAAGTTTGTTCCTAAACGTATGTTAATCATTACCGCCCAGAATGAAAACGTAGACATAATAGTGGATGCGATTGTAAAGTCTAATTATACAGGCTTTATTGGCGATGGGAAAATATTTGTGTGTCCAACCGATGATGCCATACGAATAAGAACAAATGAAAGTGGTGATGAAGCACTGTAGTAAAAAAACAGTTAATAACTAAAAAAATAAGAATTATGTCATATCATCAATTTAAATGCAGCGAATGTATCCCGGAACGATTGCACCATGCAGTTGATAAATTACCGGGTGAAGAATTAACAGATGCTCTCCCATTAGGGTATTTGAATACAATTCCAGGAACGATTACGGAAAGAGGATGTGCTTATTGTGGTGCGAAGCATGTGATTGGTACTCCTATGAAAGATGTGATTCACATCAGTCACGGACCGATAGGGTGTACCTATGACACATGGCAAACCAAGCGTTATATCAGTGATGATGGAAATTTTCAGTTGAAATATACTTTCGCTACTGATATGAAAGAAGCAAATGTTGTTTTTGGAGCGGAGAAAATGCTGAAAAAGAACATTATTGAGGCTTTCAAAGCATTTCCTAATATTAAAAGAATGTCTATTTATCAGACTTGTGCTTCCGCGCTTATCGGTGATGACATAAATGCTATCGCGGACGAAGTAATGGAAGAAATGCCCGATGTTAAAGTCTTTGTTTGTAACTCTCCCGGGTTTGCCGGCCCAAGTCAGTCAGGTGGTCACCATAAAATAAATATCGCATGGTTATCTCAAATGGTAGGAACAGTTGAGCCTGAGATTTATAGTAAATATGTAATCAACTATGTTGGTGAATATAACATTCAGGGTGATCAGGAAATAATGAAAGATTATTTTCATCGCATGGGTATCCAAATCTTATCTACGTTCACCGGAAATACCCATTTTGATGATCTTCGGGGAATGCATCGCGCTCAATTAAATGTTCTGGAATGTGCGCGTTCGGCAGAATATATTTGTGATGAATTACGCGTAAGATATGGAATTCCTCGAATGGATATAGATGGATTTGGATTTGAAGCGCTCTCAGACTCATTATTAAAAATAGGTTATTTCTTTGGTATCGAAGACAAAGCACGAGAAATTATTGCAGAGGAAACCGCGCGGTGGAAACCTGAGTTAGATTGGTATGCTGCTCGTTTGAAGGGCGTTAAAGTTTGTCTGTGGCCAGGAGGATCAAAACTTTGGCACTGGGCGCATTCCATTCATAAAGAAATGGGAGTAGAAGTTGTGTCTGTTTATACCAAATTTGGTCATCAGGGTGATATGGAAAAAGGAATTTCCCGCTGCGAATCTGGAGCCTTGGCCATTGATGATCCAAATGAATTGGAATCACTTGAAGCCATGTATGAGTTGAAACCGGATGTGATATTTACCGGAAAACGCCCGGGAGAAGTTGCTAAGAAAATACGTGTTCCGTATCTGAATGCGCATGGTTATCACAATGGACCTTATAAAGGATATGAAGGTTGGGTTAGATTTGCAAGAGATATATACAATGCAGTTTATTCCCCAATTCATAAATTAGCGTTTTTGGATATTAGTAAAGACGAAATACCTACCGATAAAGGATTTGAAACCCAACAATCTCTTTCTGATGTGAATCTGAGTGATGAGATTAAGAACTCTTCAGAATTGAGAAAATGTACAAGTAAGTATGACCCGATTCCTGAGATAAGAGCTAAGTCTGGTTATTTGTTCCCGGATCCTAAAACCGGCGAATTAAGAGAAATCCCAATCGAAAAATTGAGAAAGAATAAAGTAGTTGAAGTAGAATAACATTCAATAGACAAAGAATTATGGACAAAAAAACTGCTGAAGTTAAAATGGCTCAACTGGAGTGGTATATTACAAAGCACTGTCTTTGGCAATATAATTCACGCGGTTGGGACAGAGAAATACAAAATGAGCGTATTTTAAGCAAAACAAAGCAATTGTTATGTGGTGAAAATGCTCATGAAGATGAAACTACTGCCGACAGATATTACTGGAGTGAAGCTATGACTTTGGTTGGAGCCTTCAAAACGTATTTCCCATGGGTAGCAGAAACTAGCAAGGAAGATATTGCTGTAATAATGCAAATGCTGAAAGATAAAATGGATTATACGATGATTAAAGCATCTTTGAATACTGAGTTAGTCAAAGATCATTATTAACAATAGACCAATACTTTGGTACTATCGGTTGATTATCATATTAAATAAATCATATACAGTGTTTTATCTGTTTATTCTAGTAAAGAATTTGTAAAACAATTAATGAAAAAGAATTATGAGTTGTAACTTAAAGCCCAAAGATCGGGTTGGGGTGATTAACCCTATATTTACTTGCCAACCTGCGGGTGCTCAATTTGCAAGTATCGGTATAAAAGATTGTATTGGACTAGTGCATGGAGGTCAAGGATGCGTTATGTTTGTCCGCCTAATCTTCTCTCAGCATTTCAAAGAGAGTTTTGAGCTTGCTTCTTCCTCAGTACATGAGGACGCAGCTGTATTCGGTGCTTTGAATCGTGTGGAGCAAGGTGTGGATGTATTATTAATGCGTTATCCACATATAAAAGTAATTCCAATTATTACAACATGTTCCACCGAGGTTATCGGTGATGACGTTGACGGAGCGGTCTTGAAACTAAATGAAGGACTACTGAAAGAGAAGTATGCCGGACGTGAAGTGCATCTTATTCCTATCCATACACCCAGCTTTGTAGGAAGTATGATTAGCGGATATGACATTGCAGTGAAAGATTTTGTTAGTTATTTTGCTAAGAAAGAGCCGACTATAAATGGTAAAATCAATCTGTTCACAGGTTGGGTAGATCCGGGAGATGTAACAGAATTAAAATCTCTATTGTCTGAAATGGATGTTGATGCAACAGTACTTTTTGAGATAGAAACATTTGATTCTCCATTGATGCCGGACGGTAATCATATATCACACGGCGAAACTACGATAGAGGATCTTCGCAGTACTGCAAATGCTATCGGATCAATAGCATTGAACAGATATGAAGGAGCAAAAGCTGCTCAATATCTTGAATCAGAGTTTGATGTTCCTGCTATCATCGGACCAACGCCAATCGGCATACGCAATACCGATTCTTTTCTGAAAAATGTGAAGAGGATGACCGGAAAACCGATCCCCGAATCTCTTGTCAGAAAAAGAGGTATTGCTCTTGACGCTCTTGCCGATGTGTCTCACATGTTCCTAGCTGGTAAAAAGGTTGCGATTTACGGAAGTGCAGACTTGGTGATAGGTCTTGCTGAATTTTGTCTCGATTTAGAGATGGAACCGGTACTTCTTTTGTTTGGAGACGACAACACGGGTTATGCCAAAGATCCTCGTGTCCTTGCATTAAAAGAGGTGAACTTCAACATGGAAATAATAACCAATGCTGATCTCTGGGAATTGGAAAACCGCATAAAAAATGAAGGACTTGAACTTGATCTTATTTTAGGCCATTCAAAAGGACGCTATATTGCAATCGATAATAATATTCCAATGGTAAGAGTCGGATTTCCGGTTTACGATCGTGCGGGATATTTCCGTCATCCCGTTGTGGGCTACTCTGGAGCAATCTGGCTTGCCGAACAAATGGCAAATGCCATATTCACCGATATGGAATACAAACACAACAAAGAGTGGGTATTAAATGTATGGTAATTTGAAAGGAGTATAAAATTATGGCACCTATAGAATATGATTACGGAGTTGAATCGCTTTTCGAAGATGATTATAAGGATGCGAAAGCTTACTATAAACGTGCTTTGCAATTTCAAAACGAGACACACGCGTTCAGTTTGGTTTTCAATATAGCTTCTGTTGCACTTGAAAGATATTTGGTTGCTCTCTGTGAACTTCACGGAGAGGAACCAATGAATCATAACTTCATTACACTGATGATAACAGTGGACAAATTGATTAAGGTACCTAAAGAATTAAGTAAGGAGGTCAAATCATTAGATCAAATTTTCGGAATTTGTTTTTTAGATACTTATTTTCATGGAAAGCCAGTTGAAGCAGATGCCGAAAGAACATTACGGATGTGTAAAGAAGTGGAAAAACTGTTTGATGAGGGAAAGATGCTATCAGTACGGACTGCATTGAAATGTGCAGAACAATATACAGACTAAATTGAAATCAAATTAAAAAACGAAAAGTAGTTATGCAAAATAATATGCCGTCACATCCGCATGGAACAATGAGACGTAAGGAACGTGAGATAACAAACAGGGAAGAGATAGATGAGATTTTGGGCTTAGCGAAAGTGATGCATCTTGCACTTTCTGACAATAATATGCCTTTTCTCGTTCCTGTATTTTTCACCTACGATGGAACATCTATTTATTTTCATTCTGCAAAAGCAGGGACTAAAATTGAGATTTTAAAAAAGAACAATAACGTTTGTTTTGAAGTCTCTATTGATAATGGAGTCGTTGAAAGTGATATGGCTTGTGACTTTGAAGCAAAGCATCGTACCGTCATTGGATTTGGAAAAGCCGAATTTGTTGAATCTGAAGAAGAAAAGATTCATGCGCTCAATAAGATTGTAGCACTATTTACGGATAAGAAATTTGAATTTCCTAAAGGAAACCTCAATGCAACGGCTGTCATTCGTATTCAGATAGATTCTATAAAAGGAAAGAAACACGGAGTTTAAATAATTCAATAGACTGTAAAATAGGAATAGATATGAAGATAGCTGTTTTTGTTGATATGAATGGGGATACATTATCCTTTGATTCGTCGGGAATTGTTCTTATTTATGAGAATAATAATTCAGACTGGCAGTGTATATGTAAAGTTCCTTTTTACATAAACAGAGAGATGAACCTTGCAAGTATAAGGAAAAGTATCTATATGATAGCTCCTGAATTAGTGGGCTGTAAGGCTTTTGTGGCTAAACGTAGAATGGGTATATTCAATGCCATATTTGAGGAAGAGTTGCATATACGTCTTTTTGCGATACAAGGTTCACCAGTTCCTTTTCTCAATGATATAAGAAAGGCCCTCAATTCAGAAATTGTGGAAGCAATAAAACGGATTGAACTTAATAAACAGAAAAAAGACAGCTTTGAACCCATTTTGGTGGGTGATCCCTCAAAAGGATGCTATAAGATAAATTTGGTGAAGGTGCAGGAAAAAGATGCCTCCCTGAACTCAAAAGAGATCTTACTTCCGTTTCTTCAAAACACGCCGTTCTGGGAGTTGGAAATTATTTGCCTGCATCTCCCCAAATGGTTTGATAATGAGCTTAATGCTTTTGGCTTATGTGTATTTAAAGTGGAGTGGCAAAATAAGTATTGCCATGCATTTATACATCCGATAGTTATTTTATCTTAAAATAGAGATTAAAATTTAAAACTCAGAATCATGGTTAATATTGTAACCAAAGAATAGACAGCAAGATATCACTTTATTCCTTTTCTTTATCTTTCTATAAATCGTAATGATGCTTAAATGTGTTAATTAACATCTTTCCGATGATTATTTTTCCTTATTAATGTATATTGTCTTTTAATTTTAGTATTTTTGTGTGCTTATGATTTATAAGATCGAAGGGTAAAAGGTCATTGTTTTAAGATAAAAAGGAGGTTGCTATGCTTTGTGAAAGGATTAAGCGGAATTGTTATGCTGAGACCGACTTAACGTTTTTGGTCAATATTAGCAATAGAATAGGGCATAGTCAGGATCTTAATAAAGATTTGGAACTATTGCTGGAAGAATTGTGCAAATTTCTAAATGCTCAATACAGCATGATAACAATTATTGATCGGAATTACGATAAGATAATGATTAATGCTGCGTTTGGACTGACGGAAGAAGAGAAAAGCAGAGGGGTGTACGAGATTGGCGAAGGAGTTATTGGCGAAGTAGTGCAATCAGAAACCCCCATTGTGATAAGTGATATAACAAATAATCCCAAATTTCTTAATAAAACAAAAGTAAGAAAAAAAAGTAATCAATTGATGGCTTTTCTTTGTGTGCCTATCGTTATTGAAAATGAGATAACGGGTACGCTTAGTATTCACAAATGCCATGTTGATACTGTAGATTTTTCTCCAGAAGTGAAATTTCTGAATATTGTGGGAATGCTGATAGCTAAAAATGTATCCATGAGGCGTCAGCAAATAGAAGAAATGGAAGAATTGCGCAAAGAAAATGTACTTCTAAAAGGAGAGAAAGCTTTTAGGCCGGATAACATTATCGGAAATTCTTCGCTAATGCATGATTTATATCGAATAATTGAAAAAGTTGCGCCCACAAACAGTACAGTAATTATACGAGGGGAAAGTGGGGTTGGAAAAGAGCTAATTGCTGAAGCTATACATAATGCCAGTGATAGAATGTCTAAGCCTTTTATTAAGGTGAATTGTTCCGCATTACCTGAAAACTTGATAGAAAGCGAGTTGTTTGGTCATGAAAAGGGATCATTCACAGGTGCTACATCATCGCATATGGGTCGTTTTGAGATGGCAAACAAAGGAACAATTTTTCTGGATGAAATAGGCGACTTACCCCTCTCTATACAGATTAAACTGTTAAGAGCAATACAACAACGGCAGATAGAACGCATAGGAGGTAACCATACAATTGACATTGATGTGCGTATAATAACGGCTACAAACCGTAATCTTGAAGAGATGATAAAGCTTAAACTATTTCGTGAAGATTTTTATTATCGAATCAATGTATTCCCTATTTATGTCCCGGCCCTACGTGAACACTGCACCGATATACCTATACTTATTGATCACTTTATAGAGAAATTAAACAAACGTGATGGCACCAATGTAAAGCGCATAACCGGCGGAGCGTTAGATATGTTGATGATGTATTCATGGCCGGGAAACATTCGTGAGCTCGAAAATGTAATAGAACGTTCCATGATACTCACCACTGATAATGTGATACATTCTTATAATCTTCCACCCACATTGCAGACAGGAGTTTCATCTGACACTGTAACTCAAGGTCGGTTGAATAATGTAATTGAACGGGTTGAAAAACAAATGATTATTGATACATTAATTTCGATGAGAGGGAATGTCACAAAATCTGCTGAACAATTGGGTATAACCCGTAGGATAATGGGGATATTAATTGCTAAATATTGCATTCAGGTTAATAGTTACAAAAATCTTTCGGATGAGGAAGATTAACGTAAGCAAACAGCTTAACATTATTCTTCTTCTTGCATATATTTGCTCGGATTCATTTTATAACGTTTCTTGAAGACTTCTCTAAAATATTTGGCATCACTGAAGCCTGTCATTTCAGCCACTTCAGTGATGCTGTATCTTTTACTTTTTAGTAGTTCTGTTGCACGGGTAAGTCGTAAGATACGGATAAAATCGGCAGGAGCCTGATCAGTCAGTGCTTTTATTTTATTATAGAAACTGGAGCGACTCATATTGAGCGCACTGCATAGCGTATCTACGTTAAAACTCGAGTCCTGTAGATTCTTTTCTATAATGTATTTTACTCTAGTCATGAATTCACGATCCAAATCTGAAACACAGTTGATACATTCATCAGTATTTTTGATTTCTAGTTTTGCAAATCGATTCTTTAGAACGGAGCGATTAGCTAAAATAGTTACAATCGTAGCTTTTAAAATAGAAATATCGAATGGCTTGGTTACATACTCGTCAGCTCCGGTTTTCAATCCTCGGAGAATGTTACTTTTATCATTAAGTGCTGTAAGCAATATCACTGGTATGTGCGAAGTATTTATATCATTTTTTATTTTTGCACACAGTTCATCTCCTCTCATTGTAGGCATCATAATGTCTGAAATCACTAAATCCGGTTTTATATTTCGAGCAATTTCCCATCCTTCTTGTCCATCACTTGCCAGATATATGTAGTAATTTTCTGAAAGAGAACGTTGCAAATAACTGCGCATATCGTCATTATCTTCTACAAGCAATATACGTTGTGCCAAGGAAATTCTATTTCTTTGATTAATGGACGGAGGCAAAATCTCAGCAGCTTTTGTTTTAAAGCTATCAGATATTCGTTCAAAGTTCTCTTCTTGATTCTGATCCCAATCCAGTTGGTGCTTCTTAAAATGTTTGTGCCCTTGTGGAAAAGATATTTTGAATGTAGAACCTTGGTTCTCTTTACTTTTAAGACTGATTGTACCATGATGCAGATTCACAAAGTTCCGAGCTAAGAGTAGTCCTATTCCACTGCCCACCACTTTAGAGTTAATAGCATTACTTCCTCGGAAAAAGAGCTTGAATAATTTGCCCTGTTCATTTTCGGGTATACCTATTCCACTATCACTTATCTCAATTCCCCAGTATTCGGAGGTGCTGAAAGCAGTGACATTTACTTCTCCATTATTAGGCGTATATTTTAGTGCATTTGATATTAAGTTTTTAAGTATAGATTCCATCTTATCTTTGTCGAACCATACATTTAGGAAACGGAAATTACTTTCGTAAATCAACTTAATTTGTTTCCCTTCAGCGTAAGATTGGAAGGATTTAAGGATTTCATCTAAAAAAGTAAAGAGCTCATATTCTCCTACATGCAATTTAGATGAATATTTTTCTACCTTTTCAAAGTTTATCAGACTAGTGATCAGTCTGAATAAAGTATCCGTGTTTCTAACGGCTGTTTCCAAATTTATTTTGCCTTCGGAAGTTAGCTTCTCTTTTTCTACCAGTTCGTCCAGAGGAGCTTTAATCAAAGAAAGAGGAGTACGAATATCATGTGCCGTATTAATGAAGAAATGAATTTTATCGTTAGATATTTTTCGTTCCTTTCTCATATAATATAACCGCAGAGGGGTTCTTATTATAAGTACGAAAAAAATCAGATAAAATAAAATTGCCCAAATGCTTCTCCAAAAAGGAGGATGAATGACGATGTCGATTGTTCTTTCTTCAATAACACGAAAGTCTTCATTTGAGATTGCCCGAACATGAAGTGTATATTTTCCTGAACCAAGATTGGTATAACGAATCACATTTTCGTAAGTCGGTTTGCTCCATTTGTCATATAACCCATCTAATTTCCATGAGTAAAGAATATTTGAAGGATAGTCGTAATTAATAGAAGCAATCCGAAACGAAAAAATGTTCTGATTGTATTTTAAGTCAATTTCTTTTGCTTCATCAATATCTTGTTTTAGCGGAGAATCTTTTTCTCCGGCATATACGGTTTGGTAAAACAGACGGAAGTCGCTGAATACTAACTTAGATGAATATTTTTGAGGAAGCGCTATTTTTTCATTAAATTCGATGGCACCATCAGCACTACCAAAAACAAATGTACCGTTTCGTCTGTATACACCAGCTGCAGAATTAAAATGATTTGATAGCAGCCCTTGTTCTGTTGTCCAGTTTTGAAAGCTTTTGTTGTTCGTGTTAAAGCGCACTAAACTGTTTTCTGTACTAAGAAACAAAATTCCTTTTTGATCAGATAGTATAGTATAAATATTATTCGAGATCAGTGCGCTTTTTTCTTTATTATAATTGACGAAATGGTTCGTCTTCTCATTATATTCCAACATTCCCGAACCGCTGGTGCCAATGTAGAGTAGCCCATTTACTCCTTCACACAGAGTATATATATCGGCCGTTTCCTTCGGCATTTTTATTTGTCGGAATATTCCATTGTTTTTATTCAGTAAGTAAAGGCTGTTGGCAGTACCAACCCAGAGATGATCCGCATCTTTTTCAAGAATAACATTCACGGAGCTTATTCCTGGGTAAAGCCGGATTTTTTTATTCTTAAGATCAATCCATTTTAGGTTATAATATCCACCTGCCCAGATACTTCCTTCATTATCTTTAAGAATAACCCGGATGTATTTATCAGGTTGTAAAGTAGGATTTCCGTATTGTGAAGGAGTAAAATAGCTTACTCTCATGCTATGTTTGTCTATTTGGTACATGCCGGAAGTATATCCTCCGGCCCATATTACTCCGGGCTTCACTTCACATAAACTAATATACACATGATTTTTACTGAGAGACTGAGCATCTGAGGATGTCAGTATATGGCCCCATTTTCCTGTTTTGGAATAATAAATGCTAATACCATTATTGGTTGCATACCAAAGGTCACCTTCACTGTCTTCAATTATTGCATTAACCTGATCATTAGTCAGTGAGTTTTCATTACCTATCGAATGTTTGAACCATTTATACTTAGGAAACCGATTATACTTTACCGTTATTCCAAGGGGATAGTTGGCTAACCAGATACGCTGCTCATTATCAATATACAGATCATTGATTGTATTGCCATTCATGGCATTGAGTTGGTCATAATCAGCAACAATATAAGGAGAAGACTGATAATTGTTTGCGTTCATCTTATAAACGCCTGCTCCGTTGGTTGCAATTAGAATTTCGTTCTCGTTTAGCCTTTTTATACTGTTAATGCTAATATCATTGAGTCCGGTTTTTACTAACAGCAATTGATGCTTTAGACAGTCATAAACATATATTCCTTTTTGGAAACTTCCAATGAATAGTTTCTTATTTTTAGGGTGATAATATAATTTATTGATCTGTATAGATAGGCTATCCAATTTTTTTTGAGGAATTCTTATTAAAGTTTCATTTTGTAGTTTTGCGGCATACACTCCTTTATTGGTCCCAATATAATAAGTATTTGCATTAATCTGGACAATGTCACAAACGGTTTGTTTGTTATAATTAGTTAGTGATAGAAACTTGTGAGAATTAAGATTGTATATATATTGATTGTGTGCAGTGCATAGCCATATATTATTGTTGTGATCAATATAGGCGTAAATCACAGGTCCTTTATTCTTGAGTTGATATACTAATTGATAATTGTCTGTAATGTTGTTGTATCTAAAGATCTGACCGTTTTTAGTTATCGCGCAAAGTATTCCTTTAGCATCCACGTTGAGTAGAGCTATTTCTCCAAATGAGTCTATTTTTTCAATAGACGTAATTAAGTTGTAATGTTTAAAAGTTTTCCCGTCATATCTATCTATCCCTTGATGCGTGAGAAACCACATGTATCCTTTATTGTCTTTAAGAATACTATATACGCGCCTGTTACTTAATCCGTCTTCCACGCTGATATACTTGTAGCTTTGTGCAAAGCTCAAAGAACTTATATAAAGAAACAAAGTAAACAGTACTATTCTCATCTTGGGAATCTTAATAAAAGTAGAATTACAAATATCAGAAAAATAATGGACATATCAAAACGTATAGTAGAAAAATTATAAAAAGATAAGAGATAATAATTGTATTTTAGCAGAGCAACAATAACTATAAAGAATATCATAAAAAGAGCTAATTAATAATTCTAATTTTATGACTTAAAACAAAATATGTATTTTGCATTTTATGGTTGAAAAAAGAGAGGTGAAGTTATTAGTTTCCACCTCTCTTTGAATAAGATATCTTCTGGTTATTTATTTATTTCCACCCATTTACGAGCATTAACAAATGCTTCTATCCATGGAGTTACTTGATCACTATTGATTCTATCTGCTGGGTAAGTTGCATTCTGCCAAGGGAAAATAGCCCGTTCCAGGTGAGGCATCATTGCTAAGTGGCGGCCGTCTACAGAAGCTAAAGCAGCTACACTGTAATCCGATCCATTTGGATTGCCGGGATATTCATCGTAAGAATATTTTGCTACAATATTGTATTTGCTTTCCTCATAAGGTAAAGAGAATTTCCCTTCTCCATGAGCTACCCAGATACCCAACTTTGATCCGCTAAGTGAACCAAACATCACGCTATGGTTTGTAGGAATGGTGACACCAAGATAGGCAGATTCGAATTTGTGAGAGGTATTATGTAGCATTTTCGCTTTTTTCTCCTGCTCAGGATTGATTAATCCTAATTCAATCATTAGCTGACAACCATTGCATATACCCAGACTTAAAGTGTCTTTACGAGCATAGAACTTGTCGAGAGCAACTTTGGCTTTTTCGTTGAAAAGGAATCCTCCGGCCCATCCTTTAGCAGAGCCAAGTACGTCTGAGTTAGAGAAACCTCCGCAATAAACAATCATGTTGATATCTTCCAATGTCTCGCGACCACTTATTAAGTCGGTCATAGTCACATCCTTTACATCAAATCCGGCCAGATAAAGAGAATAAGCCATTTCGCGTTCGCCATTGGTCCCTTTCTCACGGATAATGGCCGCCTTGATGCCGGTAGGAGTGCGGCGATCAGGAGAAATACCATATTGAGAAAGCTTACCTTTAAATTCTTTGTTGAATGCAAATTCTATGGGTTGCATTTTATAGTTTTCGAAGCGAGTTTTGGCACAGCCATTCATGGATTGCTTTCTATCTAATAAGTAAGAAGAAGAATACCAAACATCACGCATATGATCAATGCCAAACTGATAAGTAGCTCCATCTTTAGAGACTAAAATGTGACGTTCATCGGTTGGTCTGGCTATTAAAATAAATCCTACCCCCGCTTCTTCCAGAATCTTTTCTACTTCAGCTTTATGTTTTACCTGAATAATAACTCCCGGGTTTTCAGCGAATAGAATCTTTACAAGATCATTCTCTTTTAACTTATCTAAGTTTACCTCTAAGCCTCCGTCTACGTTGGCGAAACACATTTCCAGTAAAGTAGTGATTAAACCACCGGCGGAAATATCATGACCAGCTATGATTAACCCTTTTTTTACTAATTCTTGGATAGCCAGAAAAGCATCGCGGAAGTATTCGCTGTCTTGTACGCAAGGTACTTCGTCACCTATTTTATTTAGAGACTGAGCAAAAGCGGAACCACCCAGCTTTAACGAATCAAAGCTGAAATCTATATGATAAAGATAACTCTTTTCATCGTTCACCAGTACAGGAGAAACTATTTTCTTGATATCGGAAACCTCAGCTCCGGCGGATACAATGACTGTTCCCGGAGAAACAACTTTGTTTCCATCTGGATATTTCTGAGTCATCGACAGAGAATCTTTTCCGGTGGGAACGTTGATTTGCAAACTACAACAGAAATCGGATAATGCTTTTACAGCAGTATAAAGGCGGGCGTCTTCCCCTTCCATTGAACGGCAAGGCCACATCCAGTTTGCGGATAGAGAAATACTATCCATCCCTTCGGCAAGAGGAGCCCAAACTAAATTGGTAAGTGCTTCTGATACTGCAAGAATAGAACCGGCAACAGGGTCGGCTAAAGCTGCCTGAGGTGCATGACCAATGGAAGTGGCAATTCCCTTTTCTCCTCTGTAATCTAATGCTACCACACCACAATCGCTTAATGGCAATTGAATCTCTCCCTGGCATTGCTGACGGGCAACTTTACCAGTAACCGAACGGTCTACTTTGTTGGTTAACCAGTCTTTACAAGCTACGGCTTCTAATTGAAGCACACGGGTAAGATATTCGTGAAGTTTAGATATTTCGTAGGTAGCCTTCTCATAGTGAGCCTCTACTGTCTTGTCTATCATGTATGTTTTAGGCGAACTGCCAAACATCTGATCTATTGCCAGATCAAACGGACGGACGCCGTCTGCCTGTTCAAAAGCAAACCGTCCATCTCCAGTGGTTTCACCTACCACATACATTGGCGCACGTTCACGTTCAGCAATCTTCCGCACATATTCAATCGCTTCTTCTTTTATTAATAACCCCATACGTTCCTGAGACTCGTTGGCTATAATTTCTTTTGCCGATAAAGTCTTATCACCAATGGGGAGTTTATCCATGTGAATCAATCCTCCATTCTCTTCTATTAATTCCGAGAGACAGTTTACATGTCCGGCTGAACCATGGTCGTGAATAGAAACAATCGGATTTTCATCCTCTTCGCAAAGTGCACGGACTACGTTGTTTGCCCGTTTTTGCATCTCCGCGTTCGCCCGTTGCACAGCGTTTAATTCAATGCCACTGGAGTAACGTCCCGTGTCTACCGATGAAACAGAACCACCACCTAAACCGATGCGGTAATTATCACCACCCAACACCACTATCTTATTTCCCGTTTCCGGTTTTCCTTTCAGGCAATCACGTTTTGTGCCGTAACCTACGCCACCGGCAAGCATAATTACTTTGTCATAACCATAGCGAACGTTGTTCTCATTATGTTCAAAGGTGAGTACCGAACCGCAAATCAGTGGCTGACCAAACTTGTTACCGAAATCAGAAGCCCCGTTGGATGCCTTAATTAAGATCTGTTCCGGAGTTTGATATAACCATTCGCGAACCGGAAGAAGTTCTTCCCATTCCCTGCCTTCCTCTGTGCGAGGGTAGGAAGTCATGTAAACGGCAGTACCTGCAATTGGTAAAGAACCTTTTCCTCCCCCCATACGGTCGCGGATTTCTCCACCTGTTCCGGTGGATGCCCCATTGAACGGCTCCACGGTGGTAGGAAAATTATGAGTCTCCGCCTTTAGCGAGATCACTGTTTTAATATCTTTAATTTGAAAATAATCGGAAGTTGAATGATCTACCGGAGCAAATTGCTCTACTACCGGACCTTCGGCAAAAGCAACATTATCTTTATAAGCAGAAATAATCTTATTAGGATTTTCGGCGGTCGTCTTTTTAATCATCTGGAAAAGGGAAGATTCCATCTCTTTACCATCAATGATAAATGTTCCGCCAAAGATCTTGTGACGGCAGTGCTCCGAATTTATCTGGGCAAAACCAAATACTTCAGAATCCGTGAGCCTACGTCCCAAAGATTTTTCCATATTGACGAGATAATCCATTTCTTCTTGAGAAAGAGCCAAGCCTTCTTTTTCATTGTAAGTGGCCAAATTTTCAATGTAAACAATAGATTCCGGCTGACGGTTAGTAGTAAATACATCCTGATTCAAGCCTTTGTACATGCGTTGAAGCATGGGGTCACGATCTGCATTTTCATCTTTTACAGGAAAGTACTCTTCTATTCGGAGAACACCGTCAATCCCCATATTTTGGGTAATTTCCACGGCATTCGTACTCCATGGAGTAATCATTTCTTTACGCGGACCGACAAAATAACCTTGTAGCCGGTTTTCGCTTTCCACATTTGCTTCACCTAAAAGCCAACTGAGTTTTTTGATGTCATCAGAAGAAAAATCATGGTCGGCTTCTACTGCCACCACGCTCTGAGAAGGAGTTCTGAAAAAAAGAATCATATCACTTTGAGTATATATGGGTTATTATAATTCTACTGAATTATTCTAATTTGTTCGCAAAGTTACATAAAACCCCCGGACTGTGAAAGAAATGTGTTTATTATTTGCTTCTTATTCCAAGCATAACGAGCAAGCATAAAATCCTGTACTTCGCGTTTCGCCCCACTGCCAAGCTGAACCATTTTCGTGACCTCACGAAAATGGTCATCCATATTGATGCCTTGCGTCTTACAAGATTCAATAGCACGATTAATGGCTACAATAAAATTCTCCCAACGTGCATATCCTAACAATGATTGTAATTCACGTGCATACCACACTTCAATAGGATTGCCATTGTCTTTCATTGGCAGCCTCATTCATATACCACATACGAGCTTGCTCATTTTCTACCGAAACGAGTTTCCGATAATGTGTCCAACTCAATTCGGGGCGCAGTGAGTCCCGAATTGAGAAAGACAAATAGAATTGGCGGATTTTTCTTAGTTCGCGTTCATCAAATCCTTTTCCGAAGTCTTTTGTTAATCGTTCAGAAAGCGCAGCCAATAAGGATTCTCCATACTTTGCACGAGTTTCTCCTTGTTGCTCTACTTCAATTATTTGTTGCCCGATGTGCCAATAAGCCTGCACTATTGTAAAGTTTACAGCTCGGTAGGCCGTAGCGCGAGCTGTTTGTATGATGTCTTTTATAGATTGATACAAACCTTCTACCTGTCGTCCTTTCTCGTCAGGGTGAATATCTTGCATGGGCTTTAGCTTATCCATTATTTCTCTATTTTAATTTTCGTCAAATTCTCCTTAATCAGTTCATTCAGCCTCGTTTCTTCCTTGAGTTGTTCCTCAAACTCCGCTTTCAGTTTGGTAAAACGCTCCTCATGGCTGCATCTATATTTTTAGGTAGTTTGTCTGCTGCTTTCCATAATCTTTTCTCCAATGGTTCTTCTACCATCTCTTTCTTCTTTGCCATATTTTATTTTTCTTCCTCTATATTATCGCGATCAATTATACTAGCTATAAAACTATACATGTTGTAAAGATATGAAATAATATGTTATAGAATAGCGAAATAAAAATATTATTTTTCACATTTATTTGTTGTTGTTTCACTGGTCATATGTCTCATTTGTATCTCTATTCATCATCTTTCAAGTTCTTTTCTATGTCTTCAATACTTGGTAATGAACTTTTAAACTCGACTGGATAGAGTTTAGATAGTTCGTACTCAGAAACACCAATGGGTTGGCTGCTCGATTCAAGTGAATATTGCGCTAGTATGTTATCTTTGCTTTTGCATATTAGCAAACCAAGCGTAGGATTGTCATTCTTTTGGCGGAGTATATGATTGACAGCAGAAACATACGTACCCAATTGCACTACACCATCTGAATCGAATTTTCCTGTTTTTATCTCAATCACTACATAGCATCGTAAATTCAGATTATAAAACAACATATCAATGAATTTTTCTGTTTCTCCAATCACGATTCTATACTCACGTCCAACAAAAGCGAAGCCTGTTCCCAATTCAAGCAAAAACTTGATAATATTGTGTTCCAGAGCATCTTTCAGTTCCTTTTCTTTATAGCCTTTTGTCAATGTAATAAAATCGAAGTTATAGGGATCTTTTGTCATCTCTTGTGCCATATCGCTTTGTATAGCTGGAAGCCTTTGGCTCAAATTAGAAATGGCTTTCCCTTGTCGTTCATATAAATCTGTATCCATGAAATTCAGTAATACAGATCTTGACCATCCGTTTTGCAACGCTTCTCTTACATAGAAGATCGCTTTCTCAGGCTCATTATAAAACTTATCAATGATGTATTTGTGATGTCCCCATGGGATACTGAATAATTCACCCTCAGCTTGGGGGTGAATTGATGCATACGAAGAATATAACAGATAAAAACGTTTGATATAACCTAAATTGGTTATCGAAAGCCCTTTAATGTCAGGCAGTGAGTCTTGCAGGTCAGAGCTAAGATTAGAGAAAAACTTGTCTCCCCAACGGCTTTCTGCTTTAAGGTTAACCATATCAGTACCAAGAGACCAATAAAAGCGTAGCATCTCGGTGTTCACCTTAGATGCCGCCTTTAACTGACTTGCTTTAAATCGCTCGCCAATATTTTTAATCCATTGTGCGTACTCCTTGTCTATCTTTATCAATTGGCTCATCTGCTAATCCTCTAAGTTAAGTTTATACTCTAAATCTTTTAAAACCTTCAATAATTAAATTTTTGACTCTATTTCTTGTTTCAATAACTCCGGTAACTCACCTCGCAGAGTCCGCATCTTCTCATCAGAATCAACCTCTTTACTACGATTTACAAACTCAATATATTTGCTTGACTATCGAGATCAATTAATTAGCTATAAAACTATACATGTTGTAAAGATATGAAATAATATGTTATAGAATAGCGAAATAAAAAGATTATTTTTCACATTTATTTATTGTTGTTTCACTGGTCATATGTCTCTTCTGTACATACAATTATCAGTCAAATTGTCTTTCGAACCGTTGCGAGAAATTCTCCATCTCTCGCTTAGCAATACCGAGTCTTATTGCTAATTGTCTCCAATTGTCAATTGCTGCAACTACGTTGTTAATGATTTTTGTAGCAGTTTCTTTGTTTAACATATAATTTTCACAAGCATCCAAAAGAATATGTAGATTCGAATCGCAAGACGATGACGAAATAAGTAGACTTTGTTGTTCATTCAATGTCGGATTCATGTCATAAGCAGGGGAGAGTGTCCAGCCTTTTGGAGTTAACAGGAAGCTTTTATTCTTTTTTAGAGGCTCTTTCCCGCTTTTTCAGATTTAAATCCTGCAATGCTTTCCCCATTGTATCTTCCTTTGCCAGCCAAAGAATATCATCATCTAATTGTAAAGCATAGAGTACTCTCAGATAAATTCCGATAGATACGGTAGGCAAGCCTTTTTCTATTCGCGAAACGGTGAGTTCCGAACAGGTGGCACGTTCTGCAACCTGAGCAATACTCAAATTGCGTCTGAGACGAGCTAGTTTAGTCCCCATTGTATTCTTTGTCATATGCTTAACCTATCATATAATATGCAAATATACTATTTTTTACTTATTATATGATGAGTTGTGATGGGACGCAAGGAAATGTTGATGACCGTAACAAAGATGTTTTCAGCGTATTAAGCAAGAATTTTTATTATACCTCAATAAACTTACTTCCACTAAACCCTTCTTCATGCTCTCTACAAAACACATATCCTAATTGATTGGATAAAATCTTTGTACTACCTATTTCTGTATCAATATTCTCATGTGAATGACCATAGATCCAGTAATCAATTTGGCTATCAGCAATAAAATCACCTAATTCTGTAACATAAGCATTGCTAACAGTATTTCCTTTATGATGTTTGGAAACCGCTTTTAGTGTTGGTATATGATGAGTTACAACAACGATATGCTTGGCTGTACTTTCTATCACACTTTGTTTTATGAACCCAAGGCATTTCTCATGCTCGGTATTATAGTCTTCGGGATAAAGGTGGTGCCCATTATATAGAATTTGGCGAAAGTCATTCGTTCCACGGAATACACAAAATTCATTTTCTTCACGGATATGCGACCATAATGTAGAAAGGATAATATCTGTTTCATCAATGCGAACTACTTGATTATAATAGTACCCTACATTTGGCAGAAACATATATTTCCAAGAGTCTCCACGGGCAGTAATGTCTCCATTATCATAGAATTCATGATTACCTGGCACTAGCATTACTTGCTGGTAATTTTCAGATGCCCATCTCCAGAAATTGATATGTGGCATAGTTGAATCTTTCAGATAAAAAGTATCGCCAGCCAATACCAGAATATCGCCTGTCAATTCAAAGGGATGGGACTTGACAAATAAGAAGTTTTCCCTGAACTCCAAGTGTAAATCGGATGCGAACTGTATTTTCATGATGGCTATTCATTTTTTAATTCTTCCCAATATGGCTGAAGTCTTTCTTTTATGGTTGTAACCACTTCTTTAAAAGGTAATTGATCTTTCCATTTTATTCTACGAAGAAATGCATTCCATAACCCAATACGGATGGAGTTCTCAAAAAAATCATCATTAAAAAGCGAGTGATTAAAACTATATAGGCATACTTTATAGTTGTATTTCCATATAATTTTTCAATGTAGTTTCAACTCTTAGTATTTTGGCATATTTCATCAGTTTGTCAATGTTTCTATCTTTTCGCTGCAGATAATTCTTAAATATTTCAGAGCTAATATCTATACCAATTTTACTTCGGTATTTTATAGCATCACATACTGATTTCTCCAAGTCATATATTCTTACTTTGAACTCATCCAAAGTAACTTCGTTTACTCCTAGCTGATAAACATTCTTACTCCAATAGCACAATTTTATTGGAGGGTAGCCAGGAAGACGTATTTTTCTTCCCCTATCTACAGCGACATAATATTCAAGAGGAATTTGTGTGGTAAGTTGATAATAGGTCCATGCAGAGTAAAGGCAAAGAATACCATGAGGAACAATTTTCTCGATGTCAATCATTTGTTTTGCCATATCTTCTTCCAAAGCATACAGCCCTTGCCGAATACGAATGATACGGCCTTTCTTGACTTCGTCAAGCAGCTGATAATACGTAGACCTATCATTAATATCTTTGGTACTTATGTATCCTCCATGTTCCTTTATAAGTGAATGAATTAGATTCATAGATTTATGTTTTGTACAAAGTTACTGCATATTTTTAAAAGCGCAGTAGTTTTATACTGTAAGTTTTCATTATAAGTGATATTTTTCCCATCAACTGCACGCATTTTCAACTGGTGACAATTTGCCACCGTTTCATTGCCTTCTTCTTTGAGTCTCTGTAACTGTCCACTATTTAGTAAAAGGTCTTAAGCAGGAGATAGTTTCCAACTGCCATCAATAAGCTGAAACTAAAAATTCTTGGAGTGATCATGGCGGTTTGATATGACAATGTTGAGAGGAGTTTGGGAATTCTATCTTCCCGATGCCACTACCGCCATTCAGGTATGCTATTCGTTAGACAATACCGACGGAACATTCGACCGTGAGGTTGGAGCTCTCGTAAAACTCACCAAAGTGCTCGATTGTTCTCGGCTGATAATAATAACCTATTCCGAGGAGAGGATGATTAAGACTGAAGATCGAATTATAGAGGTAATACCTATTTGGAAATGGTTGTTGGATAACTTACGTATCGCATGATTATATCATCTTTTGATTCTTCCATTCTTCGGCCGTTATGGAGAAACATTCCATATCCATAATTGTACCGTCAAATCTTACTTCACATTGTCTAAGAGAACCTTCATGATGGAAGCCACATTTTTCAATTACTCGACGAGATCGTCGATTATCGGGATAGCAAGTACAGCTTATCAAATCCAAAGCTAATTTGTTGAGGCCGTATGAGATTACGGCATTGGCGGCCTCAGTCATAAACCCCTTTCCCCAATGTTCTTCTGCAATTGCATATCCTATCATCATGGCTTTAGGGTTCTCACGGCGTGGGTCCGTTATCAATCCGATAGTGCCGATCAATTTATTACACTCTTTAAGGACAATCCCAAATACATTTTCTTGTCCAATGAATATTTGCTTCATGATCACTCTGGTATCCTCAATGTTTTTGTGAGGCTTCCATCCGGCCGTAATCCCAACATTAGGATTACGGCTGTATTCATAAATGTTTTCTGTGTCCGACTCCTCAATGGAGCGAAGTAAGAGCCGTGCAGTTTCAATATTTCCCATTTTTATATTTCTTTAAATTAGACTTCTTTCTCAATCCCTCTTGCTCTTCCTGAGAAAGTGAAGTGAAATAAGCCTTTCATCCGGGACAGATGTTGATATGCCAATGCCAGAACCGGCCCAATAATGATTGGCTATTTTTATCATATTTTGCTCGTAGAGAGCACTTGCTACAAGAATCTTGTTTCATTGTTATTATTTATTTTCCAAATACAATTTTTGCCAGCTCCAACTCGAGCCCAAAAAACACGCTCTTTAAGAAGTGGTAATATCCCTGCGGATTGTTCTTTCATTCACGTTTAAAGCATTTGCGAGCCGAAGAATGGTTATACTTTCATCATTCGCTATTAACTCAATGATCTTGTGTTCTCTATCAGTTAAATTTGCACGGATATTTACATGTACATCTTTGTTTACACCAGTACCTTCATCCTTTGATAATAGTGTATCAGTTGCTCTAAGTTGCGGTATCATACTATCTCCACTTTTAACCCCAATTCCAACGCTTCAGATATTTTCTCTATCTGCTGTCGCTTTTGTCCGGTTGAACTGTGGGTAATTAGATAAAGTCCTTTAGCAATCTCTTTTTGATTGTAGAAATTATCTTGGGTGTTTGAAACAAGTGGCACACCACATTGAACAATGCCCAAAGTTCGTACCTTTTCTATTCCTGCCAGCATCACCACCTCTTGAAGAGTTTCGTATGCAAAACGGTTTTCTATGACTTTACCGTTTGGGAGAGTAACTCGCAGATTCGTTTTTGCACTTTTTGTTGGAGAGTTACGCTTAATAGCCCCAATATTATGCTCCACTTTAGGGTCAGGTAATATCTCTATTGTTTCCATGGTATCCGTAAAATTCCGCTTTCGAGAGATGCGTACACTTAAAGGCTCATTCGGTACATAATCGACCACTAAAACCAGCTCACGCTGAATTTGATTAATCACCGGTTCTATCTTATCACTCAACACAGGAAGGATCTCTTTTTGTATTATCTCCTGCTCCAGTTCGTTAGTCTGCTTTAGCAGATCTTCGCCCAATTCCAAACCTAATTCCTTCAGGTTCTGGATGGTACTATATAGTTTTTGTAGTTTGGTCATAGTTTACAATTTTGGCATTTTTTGATAAATGGCTCCATTTAGTAGTTTTCCATTTTTAACTTTACTTCTTTTCACTCCATCTTGTCCCCACGTTCCCCATTGCTTGAAAAAGAAAGGTATATTAGCTTTATCTGTTTGATCTTTTATTGACACAAGCCACTCTTCTTTCATAGGTCTTGCTTTATTACCACTTTCTCCTCCCACTATCACCCAATTGATACCATTTAAATCAAGAACACCTAAATCATCAATCAATGGCTCACAAGACAGGAATTTAACTTTAGCATTGAGATTACGAATACAATCTATTCGATCTTTATATTTTGATGATTCTACCGTAACGCCAATCCAAACGTTTTCAGGAATAACCTTATCATTAAAATAACCAGCCATTCTTTCTACTCTTTTTGTAAGAATTTGGTAATTGTGTTGCGGTGTTTGTTTGATTATATCCATTACTTTATCTACAAATTCAAAAAGCACATCCTTATGAAAAAGATCACTCATAGAACACACGAATATAGTACTTGGCTTTTTCCATGATAATGGTTCAGTTAAACACTTATCGTGCATTGTAGATTTGAAACTATTAGAATATTTTTTCATACCCATAGCACAAAGACGCCTTGACATTGTTTCTGCATAACAATTTCCACATCCATCTGAGAACTTTGTACAACCTGTTACAGGATTCCAAGTTCTTTCAGTCCATTCTATCTTTGTAGTCCTCATAAGAGTCTAATTTTGTATAGTTTAGCAGAATGAATATTACTAGCTGTTTTATTCATTTGTCCATCTATTTTCACTTTTTGGTTCTTTAGTAATGATTCAATAACATCTATAAATAGTTTAGGCTTACAGCCATATTTTAAAGCGTATTTTAATCCTGATATATTGTCTTCAATATCACCAGCTAAAATATGATTAGTAATATCATCTTTCACAACTTGAATTTTATTGGTACCTAACGGATTATAAAATAATGAATCTTTATCAAAATCATTATTAATGTTACAATTGGATTCTCCTGCGAAATTGTCATGGGCCCAACAAACTTTTATGAATTTCTCCATTCCAAAAGAATGATTAGAACCAAAAATTAATCCATAATAATTAGTACCCTTCTGTATTGTAAAACTGTGCAAATAATATTCTTTTTCGGCAGGGATTAGTGACCTAAAATAATTCGTTATTGAGCGATGGCATTCTTTAGGTCTCGACTCATCAAATGATATTTTTTCTCTTTTAAAGTACGCTTTAACGGATGGTTCATCCTTGAAGCGTCTAATAGATGATGAAGCAATAAAAAAAATGAAATCAGTTTTTGGAGAATTAATCAATTTTAAAAACACTTCATCTGTTATTTGTTTAAATCCATATTGATCAAGCAAAATAAATTTTCCGTAATTTTTATTACCTAAAACAGATAATATAGTCTGATTCTGGATAAGTTCTTTAAAATCTTTACTTTCAAAATTGCACGAATTGCTAAATGCACATTCTGACAGACTACAATGATATTGACAAGCGGACAATTCTTTACTTACATTATCCTCTAATAGCAGTTTCTTACTAGATATTTTCTCATTAAAGCCAAAAACAACAAGGGGCTTACCGTTTTTATTTAGATAAATACAATGTTGCTTTTTATTGCCCATTGCCTCCTGTAATAGGATTATTGGGGAACCAGGCACACCTTGTGCATCACTTCCGCTACCTGCAAATAAATCATATATATAAATTCGTGAAATATATGGATTGTGCAAAAAAACAGGGAACCACTCTCTGAAACATTCTCTGAAAATATCTAATTTCAGTTTTGTCTCCTCCGTAAATTTTTCTTTATTAATATCTTTTGTCATAGATTATTGTTTTAATAAATTAATAAACTTCATTGATCCACATGACGTAATTCAGATAACTTATTGGGATTACATACTTAAAAGGTCTATCTTCCGGTAGAATCAACATGTTTTTTCTCTTCTTTTCAACTCCATACTTTACCAAACTATCATAGTATTCAGATATGATTTTGTTTGATTCTTCAACGAAATCATCTGACTGATACGTGGATAGCACCTTTTTCCTTTTGCTAAATTCGTTCATATTAAATAAAATTTCCATCATGAATAAATAATTGAAATCCTTTCATTCTGATAAAATCAGACATCGTTTCATAATAATCCCGTATTAATGGTCAGAATAGAAGGTTATAGTGATAATCTTCTATTCTTAATTTTAATAATTTTAGGACATAAATATTAATTGGTCTCCTATGAGATTTCCAATCATAATTATTACTTAAATGCGCAGTAATTTCTTCAGCTATTTTTTGTTTCTCTTCCTCCGTTATAATATCTCTCGATTTAGTATGTCTGTCCCAATTCTTTAATTTATAGTTCACAAGTTATTTTTTTTGATAAGTCAATAGTTAAATTTCGTGCTTGTTCATAATTTCTTAGCCCTGCTAAATCAAATTCTTTTAATATAGCAAATTCGATATTAGCTAAACTACCATTCTTCGCCTTTTCTACATATTCATTTACTTTATCCAAATATCCTAGTGCGGCAACCCATTTACCGTCTTTATTTTGCACTTGTGGATCTATTGGACCTAAAACTGAAAAATAATCTATATAAATATTGTTTCCGCTCATGCAAAAATTAATTGTTTTAAACTATTTTCTAATTGTGATTCCATAACATGTTGTTTATTTTTCGTATTGTTCTTTTGTTATTGTTGTGTTTGGGTCGATAATAAGTACCTCATTGTAGGTTAAGTTGTAGAGTTTATAAACCAAGAAGTCAATTTTGGTTTCGAGAGCGGAGGTGTCGGCTTTGGGAGCTGCTTTTTTTGCATCTAAAATTTGGTCTACTTGAATTATAAAATCATTTATATTATTAGCTATCTTAATCGGAAATTGTTTACAGTTTTCAATTAAAATTTTGGGAAAAGTAATCTTCTCCATATCAAGATACTTGTAAGAATGATAAAAATTCATAAGCTTAGAATTGATTAAAGACAACAAGTATTTGACTGGTAATTCTTGTTTGTTCCTAGGAATAATAGAAAACCCAATTTGCGTAAAAAAATGATCTTCATTCGAATATGCTACAATCATTTCCAATGGATTAGTTGATAGAATTTGACGTACTATCAGTTTTTCATCTGTAAAAAACCTTTTTTGTCTTGGGGCACCTAATTCAGTAGAATATTTAATGTATTCATCCGAACTTCCATAAACACAAAATTTATATATATTTGAACCTTTTATTAACTTTTTGTATTCATCTGATTTTTTTATAGTAGAATGAAGTCCTCGTGATTTAATAAAAGACTGACTATGCCCCTTTGCTTTATCATAAGGTGTTATACCCAAAGAGAAATCTGCTAATTTAATTAGTTTAGCAGAGTTGTTTTCTATCTTTTTTATCAAAGACATCTCTACTGGAGTAATGAAGATGTTGAACCGTTTATCATTATCATTTTCCCATGTTTTGCGATAAAAATTTATGAATTTAATATCGTTAAGATTTGCCAATTCATTTGATTGAAATTTTTTTCCTTGAATGATATTGGAATTATTCAATTTTGAGAGTGAAAATATGATAGTTTCTACTGTTGCAGTTTCGAAAATATCATCAGGAAGTTTTATAATCTTGTTAATATATGGCAAAATATATTCTCTTAATTTTGAATAAGAAGAATTTACAAGCATTGAATTTGGGTTAATAAAGCATAATGTACCTGTATTCCCAAGAATATCACATCCTCGTTCAATAAATATTGCGTAAAGATTTATTCTATTTGAAGTAGTTTTATACTTTTTAAAATACTCATTTACCTCATCATTAGGTAACGCCTTTATATCTACATATGGCGGATTTCCAATTACTATATCAAATTCATCTTTAACCCCAAACATCCATTCAGGATCAAAAAATGGAGAACTTGCATTTTGGTCGAACATATCCCACAGTGCAAGCTGTTGAGCTTCATTATTGCCAACAGCATCGGCTTCTCTTAGGGTATCGGCAATCTCGACACGCAACTCTGCAACTCTTTCTTTCCATTTTGTTTTTGTTTTACTAGTCTTTGCTCCGAAAATTTTATGCTTAGCCTCTTTAAGTTCATTCTCTTTTGCTTTGATAGCATCGGTGTCAAAGAGTGTAGCCTCTTTTTTATTCAAACCTATCAAGGTGTTTGCTGCCACAAATTTAGCTTCAAGGTTAGGCAATGGACGGATACCAAAGTTATCAGCTGGGTTGTTGTTTGCCTTTTGATCTACAATAAGCGATATAAAGAAACGAAGCTTTGAAATCTGAATTGCAATAGGCTGAATATCCACACCAAAGATACAACGTTCAATCAGATAGAGTTTACGTGCATAGTCGGGACGGTTAAGATTATCATTAAAACTACGCTCAATATCAGCAACTACTTCGGCTCGTTCTTCAGACGAGGCTGTTTTGTAGGCTTCGGTAGTTTCATCAATGGCATCTTGCATTAAAATATCTTTCCACTCTTTATTATCGGGGTCGAGTTGTGAAAGAATATGTACCATTTGTTGGAGTACCCCCATAGGGAATGCACCAGAACCACACGCAGGGTCTAAGATTTTACACTCATACAAAGAGTGCATAATGGATTTTTTTTGCTCAGCGGTAAGTGTAATCTTTTCATCGGTATAACGCATAAGTTTACGATACTCCTCTTCCAGTTCTTCTCCGACGCTGCGTATAAGGTGAGCCACAAGGCTTTCATCTACCATATATTGCACAATTTCACGTGGTGTATAGAACGAACCGGTTTGTTTACGTGCTGTGGTTTTTGTTTCGGGGTTAAAACTTGCCAAAAGATTTTCAAACACTTTCCCTAATAGCTCAGGGTCAAGCGACACCTCTTGGTCGAAAGGTGTATTCTCTTCAACGGTAAAATTATAGCGTTTTAGAATATCTATAATACCTAGTGCGCTAACTTTCGTCTTCCTCTTATCGCCATAAAACTCCGAAAGGTCAATATCCTTTCCTGCTTCCTCACCAAAGAATAGATAATCTGGAATAATAAGATGTTTTTGAACGACATCTCTATCAGAAAAGCCATCGATATACATCTTATTCTGCTTATCGTCTAAACATTCAAACAATCCACCATTCAAAAATGGCACTGCGTCGTTTGCCAGTTTTAAGAATAAATTAGGGTTAGAAAATTTATCATAATAACGCATCAATTTATTGTTGTCAAACCCATTTCTATCTCTCTTAAAGCGTCTTTCGGTTATAGTATTCTTTCCCTCTGGAGTAATAGGGCTATTCAGCATAGCAAAAAATAGATTTTGCAGGATGGCTTTGTAGTAAACACTTTCTTCTGTTTTCCAAAATAAATTATCTTTTAAGTGGGGATCAAAGTCTTTTATCAGATTATTTGCTATATATTCTTGATCAAAGAACTCATTAGGAACAAGTTTGCGCTGCTTTAAGAACCATACGAAAATAAGCCGTGTGATAAGGCGAATAACACTTTCAGTGTTGTATTTTGTATCGTCTTCATCATCGTCAATGTCATTCGGAAACTTGACTATATTTATTGCCCAAGCATACCAATCGGACAATTCGTTATAGAATGCTTTTGTAAGTACCTCTGTAGAGAAACGTTCCTGCAACTCTTTTACAGACAAAACTCGTCCCTTTTCAAATAGATATTTATTTGGTGTATATCCACCTATACCTTCCCCTAAGTAGTAAGAATACCTGCGAGGATGAGAGTATTCCTTGACAGGTTTCCCTTTGCTATCTTCTTTTAAATCAATATTAATGAGTGAGAAACGATAGTTCGCATCATTATATTGCGGAATAAACAACACCAATGCTCTACTTTGCCACTCATCGGCAAGAAGCCGGAAAGCTTCCTTTGACAATCCAACGCGTGGGTCCTCTTTGCCAGTGTGCTTAACTTCATATACCACCAAATCTAACGATTTACAAGTACCCAGTTTAATGGCACTCGTGGTGTACTTTGTTTGAGTGCGTAGAATTACATTATTGTTCTGTTCAATAAAATCTTCAGGCAAAAAGTTTACTCGTAGAAATTGTAAAAAATCCTCTCTATTGTATGCTTTATTAAATTCCATTGTATGCTATTTTAAGTATTTTCTATTTTCTACATCATTCTTAAAGGCATCGAATTCGATGCTTTTAAAATTAGGATTAAATAATTTCTCCCACAATCCAATAAACTCTATGGCATAACGAGTACGCATCCAATTTTGAATAATGTAATTGGTTCGTTCCATATCTTTATATCTCGCCATGTCTGTTAGTGAAATATAATCTTCAGTTCCTTGCTGAACTAAAGAGATTTTTATTTCATTTATTTTTATTTCTTTCTTTGCCATAATCTCTTAGTTTTGTAGTTCTTCCGCTAAAATCAACACTTCATTACCTTCGTCCACTTTATTTGCTCTCGAAATAATTCTATCAAGATAGTTCTGCTCAATCTCTTTGGGTAATTTGGCGTAATCTTTAGCAGTTAGTTGGTTGATGTATCGCAATTCGTAGCCCGAAAGCCCATCACTCTCTATAACTGTTATTAAATCTTCCAAGTAGTCCGTTGTCACGATACCTGACTGGCGCACTAATTTTATTTTAGCCATGGCATTGAGGCGTTCCTTTTCGTTGCGGTCTTGCTGCAACCCTTTGAATAGATGGGATTTCACCTTTTGATAGATTTTATCAAATGCCTTTGAAACCTCGAACGCCTCTTCTTGCTCTGTGGCTTCGAATAGAGAAATGGCTTCTTCAGCAGCCAATGACACAGGAACATTTGCCTCTGAATTTCCCAATTTAAAAACAAAGTCATTCCCTTTCTTTCCAAACATAAGCACTCCCGAAAGTGGTTTGTCCGCTTTGCGTCCTGTACGTGAACGATGCTGGATGTTTAGGGCTTCATTATATTCAGGTTTACCTTTCAGTTTATTGAGTAAGTTGTGGTATTTGTTATCCCAAGAGGACTCTTCGCTTTTGCTGAATTCTTGTTTATATCGCTCCGCAAAGAAAGCGTTAAGCTCCTCTTCCTTTGTCAGAGCTTTTGTGTCTTCTCCCATAATGGCGTGAATCATAGCCATCTTTAGTGTTGAAATCTCTTTGGTACGAGTTTCGCTTTCGCCTACATCAGTAGGGAAATAGTTGTAGATATACAATTCATCGAACATCTTCTTGTTGATGCGATTGATACGCCCAATACGCTGAATAACACGCGTGGGATTATAGGGTATGTCGTAATTAAAGATAGCTCCGGCACGGTGCAAGTTATAGCCTTCGGAGATGGCATCTGTGGCAATCAGTATGTTGTAATCATCGCGTTGCATCTCCTGTTTCAGTCCGGCATCGAAGTTAGCACGGATGGTCTCCTTGTTATGAGGCGAAGCATCTGCCGAGGTATATTTGAATACTTTCAATCCTGAATCCTTTAGTCTTTCGCCCAAATAATCTGCCGTATCTGCAAATTCTGTAAACACAATAATTTTCCGTTTGGGGTCACGCTGTAACTTATCATTTAAGATATGCACAAAAGAATCCAACTTCGGGTCTGTTGTTATCACTCCTCTATCGCCAAACCACTCATTTGAAATGGATTTCAGTAACTCAATGTCTGATTTTACTTCTTTTACAAAATCATCATTGATATACTTCATGTCTATTTCAAAAAAACCTCTTTCGGTATATTTATCAAAAAGTTCCTGCACTTCAATTAAGCCGTCGTCAGTAGATGTATAGAAATCATCAACGCTGGGCAAATCTCCTTTTTTGTAAACAGGTATTTTGCCACTTTTTTCTATCCACCGCAACACATTTTCTGATGATTGAATCATATAACCCAACGAGGTTTTAAAAGATTGAACCGAACTCTCGAATCTTCTGACCAAGAGTTTACGCATAAAGTCGGAAATGTTTCTTTGCCGACCGATCAACAGTCTAAAATCAACTCCCGTTTTTTTTTCCAATTCTTTGGCAAGAGCCTCTTTCTTGTCTTCTGGAACATAAGTTACCGGAGCGTATCGGGCTGCCTTAAACCGATATATGCCATCTTCTTTATCTTTAGAGTCTATTCGGTCTAATGTTTTAAGGTACAAATCGCGCAAACCGCCCAAATCGTAATCCAACAATTCTGGATCGTTGGGCAGAACTGTTTTTATTTTTTGCTTTTCAAGGTCTTTTTTGTATTCGGGTATCTCCTCCAAATCGAGTCTTGAACGTCGCACCACCAACGGACTGATAATGGAGCGTATGGTTTTGGCTATTTTGTTAATTGCAGCCTTAACCTGTTCATCTGTCGCCTCGCCTTCTCTTTTATCTTTTGTAAGTTGTTTATATTTATCTATTAGCTCTTTGAAGGCCACACCCAGATTATCTACTGTTTTAAGTGTTGATTTTGTTGGAATCTGAAACAGCTTTAACATGGAATAGATGTCGTCCGGACGGTTATTGAAAGGTGTGGCGGTAAGCAACATCACTTTATTGTCTGAACACAAATTATGTAGATTGGCATAATCCTGCGTATATTCATTACGATATTTGTGTGCCTCGTCAATAATTATCAGGAATTGTTCTTCCTTGTTTGAAATAGACTTATAATGAGATAATGCTCCATTTATTTGACCGCTGCTAAATACGGATGCGGCAAACTTGAACTCGTCTTTATATTCTTCCCATTGAAGTTTCAGGTGAGGAGGACAAATAATAATTGTTCTTAGTTTCAAATTCTTGGCTACCGTTGCAGCGATTATACTTTTACCCAAGCCAACCACATCTGCCACAATTACGCCATTATGATTTTCAATGGCATTTATGGCCATTTGAGTAGCATCTGTTTGATATTTCAAGTTAAAGAATTTTCCATCAGTTATGTCATGAGGAGTGAGTAGATTCTCTTTTGTCGGAATAGAAAAATATTCGCTCAACACTCTGATATACATCAAATAGGGACGGTGTAATTTCTCGTACCATATATGTTTTATCACTTTATCTTCAAATTCGCCCAATGTATCTTTGTCTGCAATAGAAATGGAAGTTTCCCACAAACTGTCGAAAATGGATTTTCCGTCAATATAGCTCTGCTTGTCAGAGAACCGTGCATTTATCTCCAATCGCCCTTTTAAGCCGGCGTGCGAAAGATTACTTGAGCCTGTGATAACTGTTCCCGGAGCTTCGCCTCCTTCATTAACCATATCGTTATATTCAAACAGATACATTTTTGCATGGCAAGGATCTTCTGTTTTCCGAATTTCTAAGGAGCCATCTATTATTTTGGAATAGAACAGCTTGAAAGCATCAATTTTTTCATCAGAATCGAAAGAGTCAGTTTCATTCCACATGGAAACCAAAGAACTGTAATAGCTATCTTTGCTCTGTCCTCTGGATTGGTTAGTTTTAATAAAGCTATCAATTTCTCTTGCTTTATTGGATATAAGCGTATCAACCTCCAATCCTACAAGCACTCTTATTTTTTTATCTTTAAGGTTGCTACATATTTGCTCAAATCCAGAATAGTAGAAGTACCCAACAAGAATATCAACAGAATTACTTTTAGGAAGAATTCCGTTAATAATTTCAGACAAAAATTTATCTTGATTAGTGATAAAGCTATTTTGTATATTACTCATATCTATCGTCCTTCTTTATTATCGCTATCAATCAATTTTTTCACGTCTACCTGAAGAACCTTTGCTATCTCAAATAGCATCTCCAAGCTGGGCTGGCGGCGGTTGCATACATAAGCATTCGTTTGGCTGAAACTTTTGCCAATCTTCTCGGCAAGCCACGTTTGCTTAATGCCTTTCTCTTCAAGTACTTTTTTTATTCGGTTCATAGCATTTTATATTTACCGTTAATTATATACTAACGCAAATATATGAAAAATTATGCTATAAAAAGACGAATAGAGGGGAAATTATCTCCCTCTATTCTTAAATAATTAGATTACACATTCAAACTCTCCAACGAAGCGACATAATTCTGTGTTACTGATGAATAATTGGTGCGCTGTAATCCAAGTTGCCGATACAAATTACCTTTATCCTGTTCGGCGCCTAAATACTTAAAACCGTAAAGAGCTCCAAACTTTTTGAAGAACCGTGCAAGGTTGAACAGGTTTTGTTCTTGCTTTTTGGTAAAGGTGCCAATGATACACAGTCGGGGAAATTTCGCAACGGTTATTTTCGCAGCTGCGAAAATTAGTTTCAGGAAGTAAAACGGATTTTCCGCCTCTCTTTATAATTCCTCGTTCCATATCTATTTCAAAGTCTATAAATGAGGCAAAGGCTGCTGTTCCGGTTACAACCGCAGATTAATTATTCTCAGCGGTCTGTTCCCTGACGTTCAATCATCCACCCGGGGTATTCGGGAGAAAGCTTGCTGACTTCATCAAGCAGGGTGAGCTCTTCGGCTGTGAACTGCACGTCAATGGCTTTAAGATTGTCTGTCAATTGCTCCTGCTTCCTGGCTCCTATAATAACGGAGGTAACTACGGGCTGATGTAACAACCAGGCCAGCGCTACCTGAGCAACGGTGATATGCTTGCCAGATGCAATTTGCTGCATTACTTCGATGATATCAAAAGCTTTGTCTTTGTTGACAGGCGGAAAATCGAAGCTCACGCGGCGACCTTCTTCCGAAGTTGAGTTCCGACCGTACTTTCCACTTAGTAAACCACCTGCCAATGGACTCCAGACCATAAGGCCAAGTTGCTGGTCAAGTAACATAGGGGCCAGTTCTCGTTCCAAATCTCGTCCCGCTATGGTGTAATAGGCCTGCAAAGAAACAAACTTTGCCAGATGTTCGCCGGCGGATATTCCGAGCGCTTTCATAATTTGCCAGGCTGCCAGATTACTGCAACCAATGTAGCGCACTTTACCGCTTTTTACCAGACTATCCAACGCATCAAGGGTTTCTTCCAACGGTGTTAAGGCATCAAAACCATGAATCTGATAGAGGTCTATATAGTCCATATTAAGACGTGCCAAACTCTCGTCGGCTTGTTGCAGAATATGTTTCCGGCTTAGGCCCGACTGATTGGGCCCTGTACCCATCGCTCCTCTTACTTTGGTTGCAACAACCAAGTCATCTCGTTTAATTCCCAAATCACGGATGGCCTGACCGGTCATCTGCTCGCTTATTCCTTCACTGTATACATTCGCAGTATCAATAAAGTTT
>JAATGU010000095.1 GCA_015654535.1 Bacteroidales bacterium | reverse complement strand
TCTAATAGCTCAATATCCTCTGTTTTTAGTTTTATATATCTCATATTGAGACAAATGTACTAATTTAATTCCATATTACCAAATAAATGGGGCATTATATTATTCCTATTACTTAGTTGTTCTTTAAGTAGTTGTACAATTGGATTAAATAAACTATTTTTACACGAAATACTAATGAGTGCACAACATGAAAAACTAATAGGTGTACATCATGAAAAACTAATAATAGAACATCATCGTAAACTAGCAACTACATATGATTGTAGTAGTGTGGATAGTGATGCTTAAATACATGGATAAATATGGCAACAATACAAGAAAAATTAGCTGATTCTCTTCAGGAATTGCAGAGATTTCAACAAGAGAATAATCATACTATTATTAAATCTTCGGAGCTATCGAGGGTTCATTTAGTGCGACTGGTTGATAATGGCTTTCTTCAGGAAGTGATGAAAGGCTGGTATATTGCTTCGCGACCTGACAGTGTGTCCGGAGATACGACCAATTGGTACACTTCGTTTTGGCAATTTATTTCTGTGTATGCTCAATCGCGGTTTGAAAATGACTGGTGTTTGACGGCTGAACAGTCTTTGGCATTACATAGTGGTAATCGGACTGTGCCTGTGCAAGCCATTATCCGTTCTCCAAAAGCCACAAACAATGTCAGAAGCCTACTTCACAATACCAGCTTGCTTGATATCAAGACTTCGATTGGAAGTCCAATAATAAAAGAAGCTCAGTATGGGTTGAATCTATATTCTTTAGCTGAAGCTTTGATTGAGTGTAGTCCGGATTTTTTCAGACTAGACAGTATTAGTGCCCGGACTTGTTTGTCGCTTCTGCCAGATGCATCCAATATACTAACTATTTTACTTGAAAAAGGACAAACGACAAAAGCAGGCAGACTCGCAGGAGCATTCCGCAACATAGGTAATGCAGCCATTGCAGATGAAATTATAAACACAATGAAAAGTATAGGTTATGTTGTTCGGGAAGAAGATCCGTTTACAGATATGACTACCATTGCTTATACGCGCACCTCTTCACCTTACGTCGTGAGATTAAAACTGATGTGGAATACCATGAGAGAAGTGGTACTGGCAAATTTCCCAAAGACAACTAAAGTCTCTATAGATATTGAAACTTACATGAGGCGTTTGGACGAACAATATAAACTGGATGCTTATCACTCGCTCTCTATTGAGGGTTATAAGGTAACGGACGATTTGATTGAGAAAGTAAGGAGTGGAAGCTGGGAGCCAGAAAACAATATTTCTGACATGGAACAAAAGAATGCTATGGCAGCCAGAGGATATTGGCAGGCTTTTCAAGCAGTAAAAGAAAGTATTGTGAAAGTTATTGAGGGTGGAAATGCAGGTGAGATTGTTGATGACGACCATAGAGCCTGGTATCGGGAACTATTTTCACCCAGCGTTGTGGCCGGCTTGCTCAAACCAACAGATTTAGCTGGATACAGAACTCAACAAGTATATATCCGTGGCTCTATGCATACTCCATTGAATCCCGATGCTGTAAGAGATGCAATGCCGGTTTTATTTGATTTGTTGAAAAATGAGCAGGAAGCTTCTGTTCGTGCTGTGTTGGGTCATTTCTTTTTCGTATATATTCACCCTTATATGGATGGTAACGGACGTATAGGTCGTTTTCTTATGAATACTCAACTTATATCAGGTGGGTATGATTGGACTATAATACCTGTAGAAAGAAGAGCTGCATATATGGCAGCTTTAGAAAAAGCGAGTGTACAGAGCGATATTACTGATTTTACTTTATTTATAGCTTCATTGATACCTGGTGAATCAGAACAAGAAAGTGTCAAGTAAACGACAAAAGACACTTGATATTTCACCTAAATTATCAGCAGTAAATTTGAGATACTGCCGATAATTTGTCGCAAATATTGCAAATAATTGCGACGAAATATACCTGATTGGTTTTTATTTGAAAGGAATGCATTCTGCCTTTTTTACTCTATTGTCCGTTTGCTAATTATTGAATTATCAATCACACAATCCAAATACTTTTTAAACACGATAATATTTTCCACAAAAAAAAGTTCAAGGATTCAATAGAAAATAATTTCTACTAAACTGCAAGTAAGTAGAATTTAATGTAAATAATTGGGGTTTAAAATAAAATGGCTGCGATAATAACCTGTTTTCGGATATCACCGCAACCAAAATATTAAATGCTATGATTATTCAATCCCTCCGCAATAAATTACTCTATCAGGTCAAGTTCAACCCCGTCCGGGGTTGGTGTGAGAGGGTGTGTTTCATCCCCCAGTTACGTTTCACTTACTGGGGTTATTCACATTTAGCC
>JAATGU010000131.1 GCA_015654535.1 Bacteroidales bacterium | reverse complement strand
CCATCCAATCATGTACGTAAAGATGCTTCTCCTATAACCCTCATTACTGGTGACCGTGATTTAGAGCTTTCAGCGCGCTATGAAGAAAATGCTTATCTGGCAGCAGTATTGAAATCATTAGGGAACAAAAATATAGAACTCTATGAATTAAAAGGTTTTGATCATGGAACGGTTGTTGGGCCAGCTTGTTATTTGATTGCTGAGCATATTAAAAAGATCTGTAATAAGAAGTAGTCTTAAAAATGGAAGATGTAAATTACCAAATCTTTACCATCTGACTTTCTGTACGCCACATTTTATCACCCTGCTTAATACCAAAAGCCGAAAAGAATTCAGGCATGTTAGATAAAGGACCAAGAACTCTCCATTTTGCCGGAGCATGTTCATTGCTTTTTATCTGGTTTGCCATGGCTTCGGGACGCATGTTTACCATCCATGCCAATGCATAACCAAGGAAAAAACGTTGGCTGGGATTCAACCCGGCAATCGGTTCGTTATCCTTGTATTGTTTTGTCTTTTTGAATGCTTCGAATCCCATAATTACTCCGCCCAAATCGGCAATGTTTTCTCCCTGAGTCAGTTCACCATTGATGTGCAGATTGTCAACAGCTACATAATCATTGAACTGCTTTACAATCATTTTTGTTTTTTTGTTAAATTTAGCTCTATCGTTGCTTGTCCACCAGTCGCTCAGATTGCCGAACTCATTGTATTTACAGCCCTGATCATCGAAACCGTGGGTAATTTCATGTCCGAAGGTTCCACCAATGATGGAATATAGTATGGCGTCATCGGCCATTCTTCCTTCATAACCAGGAACAATGATGTTGCAACCCGGAATTACGATTTCGTTGTTCGACGGATTATAATACGCATTGTAGGTTTGCGGTTGCATGTCCCATTCTGTGCGGTCCACCGGTTTGCCGTATTTGTTTATCATGTAGTTGAACTCCCATTTATTGGTGCTCATCACATTTTTTACATAAGATGTCCGGTCAATCTGCATAGCACTGAGATCTTTCCATTTATCGGGATAACCGACTTTCATAATTACTGCATTCAGCTTTTTCAGCGCTTTTTCTTTGGTGGGTGCACTCATCCAGTCGAGTGCTTTGATGCGTTGGGCAAAAACCGATTTGACGGCATTCCCTATTTCTTCCAATTTTTCTTTGGTTCCTTTTGGCAGATATTCTTTCACATACACCTGTCAGATCAGTTCTCCAAGTGATCAGTCGGTTTTTTCCACCACACGTTTCCACCTTGGTTTCGGCTCTTTTATTCCACGCAGAGTAGAAGAATAAAAGTTGAAGTTCTCCATATAGGTTTTATCGTCCAGATATGGAGCCAATCCATTCAGCAAATGAAATTTAAGGTAATTCTTCCAGTCGTCTATTGTAAACTTTCTCAGGTAGCTGTTTAATGCGGTAAGGAACTCAGGTTGACCGACAACTACAGTATCTACCTTTGCCAGTCCTATGCCATTCATAAAAACCTTCCAGTCGAGATTGGGTGTTAATGCAGCCAATTTACCGGATGTCATTTTATTATAATTCGCTAACGGATCACGGGTGTCTTCACGCTTACGCGATGTTTTTGCTAAGGCAGTTTCCATTTCCATCAATTTAGTGGCGGCCAATTTGGCTTTAGGTTTTTCATATCCCATAATATTAAACATATTACCCACATACACAACGAACTTTTCGCGAATTGTTTTAGAGCTGGCACCCGTATCAAAATAATAGTTTCGGTCCGGCATACTTAATCCACCCTGAGTGATATATATCTGGTATTTGCTACTGTTCTTATCGTCCTGCGTAACATACATATTAAACAGTGGCGCCGACGAGACGGCATGAATATATGATGCTTCTGTGATGACTCCGTTCAGATCTTTTATATTATCTATTTTAGCAAAGTCGTTTTTCAGATAACTGATACCTTTCTTGTTTAACGAGGTACTATCCATTCCTGTAAAAAAGAAATCGCCTATTTTCTGTTTATTACTTCCCTTTACTTCATTCTGAATGGCGACGGACGATTCGCATATTTTGCGAACCTGCTCATTTATAGTATCCTGAATCAGTTGAAATATTCCGTTACTTTGTTCGCTGGCGGGTATTGGATTCTGTTTAAACCATTTGCCATTGGCAAACTGAAAGAAATCATCTCCGGCTTTTGTTGTGGAGTCAATATGCGCGGCAAGGGCATCAATTTTTTCTGCTGAATATTTTGTCTGCTTGCAGGATGTTGAGGTCGTTACGAGAATGAGACCACAGATGAGGGGCTTGAATAGATTATTTTTCATATTTTTATGAATGCTTTTTCTGCTATTGTTAGATTATTTTCAAAAGTACAATATTATTTCAAAGTAACAATAATTTGTACTAAAAAACATTTTTGTGACAGGCTTGTGAATTTATAAGTTATATAATACAAAAGCAGCCTGAAGAATTTTATTTTTCAGAAACAGAGGATAATCAGGATGATTTTCTAAGAATCTGACGACCTGATTCCGCGCGTCTATACTTCTGTGACCAGACAACAAAGAGACGACCCAGCCTTTTGGGAAGAATATGTCACCTGTTCGCTGTATTTCCTGTAGGATTTCCAGTCCGGGAGTTAAATAAGCATTGGAAAAAGGTTCACGCAACGGATGGTTGAGCAAGGTAAGAAGTTTCTGAGTCCATGGTTCAACTATTCTGTTCTCCTTATTAAGTAAGGAAAAGAAAAGATTCTTTTGTTCTTGTTCGTCAGGTGTACATCCGCGGCTAATGTAATCAAATTCGCGCTGACGATCAGGATCGGTAATGCGGCTTCGCTGTGTGGTAAGTATCTCTTTATATTGAAGTGGTTTACGCAGAGCAAGTTGATAAGCAAATGTAGTATAATCATCTTCATTGAGCAGATGATTATTTTTATCCTTCCAAAGTCTGTAAAGACTATCAACAACTATGGAATCTGTTGCCAGATTAATTAGCGAACGAAGCAATTGCTGACGGCAGGAAGTTATGGGATGATTCTGGCTGATGTTCCATATTTGTCTTTCAACCAATAAACGGGGAGTCCCATTCATTTCCATACAAACAGAGGAAAGATAGCTACAATTGCTGGAAGCTACCAGTGCGTTTTTTTCACTCGTTAAGCCCTGCAGTAAAGAAGAAGAACAGGATTCTGCTGAAATTTGGTGGCGGAGGAAGTTCTCATAAATATTCATTAAAACCGATTGACGGGTAACATCTTCCTTAAGGAACATCCAGTTATGTAATTGATAGAGTGTACTTGCAGAATCTACTATGAACCGACCATAACCCATACCATCGTAATTGGGAATAATGTAATCGGGAACAGTGTTTAATGGTATTCTGACTGAGTGGCTCTGTAGATTTACTTCAACTACCTTAATTGATTTGTCATAGACCAACCCCACAGAAAACTTTTGTTTCCAATAGAGATTTCTCCCAATAGGATCATGTTGGGAAATGATCAATGAATTGCTATCCGTTGTAGCAGTAATTTCGGGTAGTCCTTTTTGTTTAACCCACACTTCGCTGAATTGTTTTAAGTTGACCAGAGGATTTTCCTTATCAAGAATACCGATCAAATCATCCCAAGTGGCATTGCTAAAAGCATATTTTTTCAGGTACTTTTGCAATCCGGACCGGAATGCTTCAGGACCCATTTGCTGCTCCAACTTACGCATCATCACAGGAGCTTTATCGTAAATGATGTTACCGTACAGAAGACCTGCGTCCTGGAGATTATCCAACTGTTGCTGAATGGCATGGGTGCCATCGGTGCGGTCCTCAGCAAGAGCATATATCTGATATGCCTTTAAAAAATTCAGTTTATGGTTGATATCAGGAAACTGCTGTTCAACTATTTTGGCGGCTAAATAATTAGCAAACACCTCTTTGGTCCAGACATCGTTGAACCATTTCATAGTAACCATATCACCGAACCACATGTGGGCGGTTTCGTGGGCAATAAGTTCCATGCGCCCCAATTCCTCGTCGGGAGTGGAATGTTCATTTAGTAATATTCGTTTGTCATTGTAAAGAATGGCTCCGGCATGTTCCATACCTCCAAATTGAAATCCGGGAAGAATAATTAAATCGTATTTGGGAAAAGGATAAGGGATATCAGTATATTTTTCCAACCAACGGATGGATAAAAAGACTTCGGAGAAAATGGTATCCAATTGTGCAACTTTTGCGGAGTCTGTCTCCCTATAATAAGCATTAACACAGCGACCCTCACGAGTATAACTCCGTTTCTCGAACTTACCCGCAACAAAAGAGAACAAATAGGTGGGTAGCAGTTTTGTTTCTTCATATAAAACAATCTTGCGCCCTCCTATCGTTTTTTCATTAGCAGCATAGGTATTGGAGACAGAATGCCACTGGGCAGGCATTTCCAGTTTTAGGGTAAATCGAGCTTTCAAATCTGGCTGGTCAAAACACGGAAAAACGGTTCTTGCACGCTCGGGCACCAGCAAAGTGTATAAGTAGTCCTTATTACGGTTTAGAGACTGGTTTCCCGCAATAAATGAGATGTGAATCCGGTTAATTCCTTTCTTCAGACTTGCTGACGGAAGAACAATATGTTCATTATCGAATCGATAAGCAATCTTTTTTCCATTAACCAACACGCCTTTCACTTGCGAAGCATTAGCTTTGAAATCAATCAGCACATCGGATGCACCTTGACGGTAAAAGAAAATATTTTCTTCACCAGTAATAACAGAATCCTTGTTAGAAGGAATCTTGAATTCAAGCAAGTAATGCAGGTCCTTTAGTTCTGCCTTTCGTAGCTTAGCCAGCTCAAATGATACGCCTGTTTCTGATACTTTCTTTGGCAGATTACCGGCAGACAAAAACAATGGAGAAAAAAGGGCAAAGAACAATAATATATGTAGTTTGAAACGTAACATATTGATAATGATTTTGGGTGTAAAGGTAGATAATTTAAATTAGAAAGAGGTATGTTATTTTGATGTTTTGGAAAATAAAAAAGACCAATAATCATCTGATTATTAGCCTTTTTACTCAGTCGGGGTGAGAAGATTCGAACTTCCGACCACACGCCCCCCAGACGCGTACTCTAAACCGGGCTGAGCTACACCCCGAGACTGGATGCAAAGGTACTACTTCTTTTAAAAGTCCCAAATGATTCGTCGTTTTTTTTAATAGCCATGTCTAGAAAATGTTGCTTAAAGGCCCATACATTCACGGTAGAAGTCGAACATTTCAAAAATCTCTTCCTTATCGGCCGACTGATTAATGCAGATATCACCTACTTCTTTTAGCAATGTAAAATTGATAATTCCTGCGGTATTCTTCTTGTCGTGAAGCATATAAGCATAAAGCTTGTCGTATTTATTACAATCAATGGCAAAGCACCCGTAGTTCTCTTTGATAAAATAAATGGTCTGTCTTAGTTTGTCTGCGGGGAATCCTGTTTTTATAGAAGAAAGATAGAGCTCACAAACCATTCCCCATGCTACTGCATACCCGTGAAGTACCGGACGATTTTCTTCGAAAGATAGACTTTCAAAGGCATGTCCTACCGTATGTCCTAAATTCAGTGCTTTGCGAATGCCTTGTTCAAACGGATCTTGCTCCACAATATTCTCTTTAATTTGGACAGATTTGCCCACGAGAACCTTTAACTTTACATAGTCAATCTCATCGGTGGAGAAGTTCAGTAGTTCCGCCCAGTGCTTCACGTTACTAATTAGTCCATGTTTTAGCATTTCCGCATAACCCGAAAATAAATTCTCCCGATCCAGCGTTTTAAGAAAATTAGTATCAATTAAAACATTATCTGCCAGCGCAAATACTCCTACTTCATTTTTTAGTCCGTTGAAATTAATTCCGGTTTTACCTCCCACAGAGGCATCAACCATTGCAAGAAGAGTGGTGGGGATATTTATATATCTTATACCTCTTTTAAAAGTTGCTGCCGCAAAACCTCCTAAGTCGGTAGTCATTCCTCCTCCCAGATTGATAAGAAGTGAGTGACGGGTTGCTCCTTTATTGCTCAGCTGAGTCCATACATTCACCAGCGTTTCAACTGTTTTATTTAAATCTCCCGCAGGAATTGTCATAAAGATTGCATGATATTTTTGCAAAAACTCCTTTATAACAGGTAGACAATAAAGGGCTGTATGTTCATCGGTCAGGACAAATAGTTTATCATATGACTTGCTTCCCATTGCATAAAGCAGCTCTTTTTCCAATTTATCACAAAGAATCACCTCTTGTTTCTTCATATCCTCGATTATTAATTCGGTTACTTTTTTATTGTTGTGAAGTGCAAACTTACGCTAAATACGTTGAAAAGCAAAACCTTTTTAAATATTTGCCTTGAATTCAATGTGTTTTTATATTAAACCTTTCTATCTTTTTGAAGTCATAAATGAGACAAACATCTTATTAGATATAAAAATTCATGAAACACAAATTGATCTTGCTGATTCTTTGCTTATTCAGCATATTTTCGCTTGGAGCACAAACCAATCGTGCTTCGGTATCCGGAAAGATTATCGACAACATTACTAAAACTCCGGTGGAACAAGCTGCAGTTCGTCTGCTTTCATTGCCGGATAGTTCTTTTGTAACTGGAGTCTCCAGTAAAAAAAATGGTTCTTTTTCTATATCAGGTCTTAAGAACGGTCGTTATGTAATGAAAGTTTCTTTCATTGGTTATGCTACTAAATCAAAAACTTTCCAGTTAACAGCCGTCAAACCTACTGTAAATTTAGGAGATATCCTTTTAGCGCCCGATAATGTGATGCTCAAAGGTGCGGTTATTGTGGCGGAAGCTCCTCCTGTAGTGGTGTCAGGCGATACATTGGTATACAATGCCTCGGTACTTCGTGTACCAGAAGGCTCTATGCTCGAAGATTTAGTAAAGAAACTTCCCGGAGCAGAAGTAGCTTCTGACGGAACAATTACCTTGAATGGAAAACAGATTAAAAAGATTATGGTTGATGGCAAGGAGTTTTTTAGCGATGATCCTAAAGTATCAATGAAGAATTTGCCTGCAAGCATGGTTGAAAATGTTAAAGCTTATGATAAGAAATCGGACTTAGCGAGAATAACGGGCATTGATGATGGAGATGAAGAAGCTGTCCTTGACTTAACTGTAAAGAAAGGAATGAAAAAAGGCTGGATTAGTAATACAATTGCTGGAACTGGAAGTAAGCAACGTTATGAAGGCAGTTTAATGGCGAGCCGTTTCAAAGATGATTCACAATTCTCTCTGATAGGCTCAGCTAATAACACAAATAATCAAGGTTTCTCTGAGTTTGGAGATGCCGGGCAGGGATTGAGTGGAAATGCAGGATCAGGAATAAATGCTTCAAAGTCTGTAGGAGTAAACTTTGCTAAAAGCAATCAGAAACTAGAAATTGGAGGAGATGTGAAATATGGAAAATCAGATAGAGATGCACAGATGAAAAGTTCTTCAGAAACATTTTTAGGAGAATCTTCTTCTTTTGCTACAAATGAAAATGCTTCAAGACGTAAAAGGGATGATTTGAATGCGGATTTCCGTTTGGAGTGGAAACCTGACACACTGACGAATATTATCTTTCGTCCTAATATGTCTTATTCACATACAAATAGTTTAAGTGGTGGAAATTCCACAACATCTGATAGTAATCATAGTATGGTAAATACTAGAAGTTCTAAGTCAAATAGTCTTTCCGACTATATTTCTACAGGAGGTAACTTGCAAATAAACAGAAAACTGAATAATAAAGGTCGTAGTATTACTTTCCGTGGAGAGTATGGATACAATAATAATTCATCAGATAATTATGCTTCTTCCAGTACATACTTTAACCTCAATGATAGCACGAAGGATCTTGACCAATATATTGATAATAGTGGTAACGGATATAACTATCGTTTGCAAGTACTCTATATGGAGCCAGTCTTTACAAACCGCTTCCTTCAGTTTAGATACAGTTATCAATATAAATATTCAACTTCAGAAAAATATACCTATGATCAAGATATCACGGGTTTATATGAGAAAGACTATATTGATTCATTAAGTAATTCTTTGGAAAGCCGCTATAATACTCAGCAAATAGAACTTTCATTGCGAACAATCCGACCTAAATACATGTATAGTATAGGTCTAAGTTTAGAACCACAGTCCTCAAAGAGTGAGACCTTCGTCGGTCCCAATAAAGGGAAAGATCTATCTCAAAATGTGCTTAACTACTCTCCTACATTTGATCTCCGTTATCGTTTCTCTAAACAAAAACAATTGAGAGTAACGTATAGAGGTAAAAGTAATGCTCCTGATATAGGAAATCTTCAGGCAGTGATTGATCAGACCGACCCTTTGAACATCAGATATGGTAATCCGGATTTGAAACCATCATATGATAGTCAGTTTATGTTGTTTTTCAATAACTATATGCAGGAAAGTCAACGAAGTGTCATGGTTAACTTATCTTTCAATAATACTTTGAACAGTGTAGCTAGCCGGATGAGTTATGATCAAAAAACAGGAGGAAAAATTACTAATCTGGAAAATGTAAATGGTAATTGGAGTACACGTGGCTTTTTATCTTTTAATACTCCTTTGGGCAATAAAAAATATACGATTAACACTTATTCTAATGTTTCTTATAGCGATGCGGTAAGCTTTACACAAACCAATAACAGTGATTCACAGAAAAGTACAACTCATAACTTAAACCTGGCTCAACGGTTTACTGGTAATTACCGAAGTGATCTTTTTGATTTTAGCTTAATAGGTTCTATTAATTATGCTTTAGCAAAAAACAGTGTACAGACCCTTGGTAATCGTGAAACATTTGATTACACATTCGGAGCAAATACAAATGTAAACTTTCCTTGGGATGTTTATCTTTCTACTGATGCCAACTATAATATCAAACAAGGATATAGTGGTGGCTTTAGCAACAATACAATGATTTGGAATGCACAATTATCCAAAAACTTTTTAAGTAAGAAACAAGCAACGATACGTTTTAAGATATATGATATTCTTCATCAACAAAGCAATTTGAATCGTACGATCACAGAGACTATGATGCAGGAT
>JAATGU010000063.1 GCA_015654535.1 Bacteroidales bacterium | reverse complement strand
TGGGTAAGGCGATTAAATACTTTGGGAACATCCATGTGGCTGAGTTTCTGGTTGAAGCTTCTGAATTGAAGATCGGAGACAAACTGTTGGTCACCGGTCCCACTACAGGTGCCCTTTTCTCTACGCTTGACGAAGCCCGGGTAGATTTGGAACCTGTTGAGTCAGTTAGAAAAGGCGTACACTTCTCTATGAAATTCACAGAGAAGATTCGTCCCAACGATAAGTTATATAAATTAGTTTCTCCGGAAGATTTAAAGAGGTCTGCTACAAAAGATTAATTTCTTTTGTAATAAGAGTTCTTTTTAGTACTCCAGTCATTTTAAAAAATATTTTATGGATAAATACATTTTTGAACTGAAGATGAAGGTACGCTATTATGAGTGCGACATGCAAGGCATTGTGAACAATGCTAATTATCAGCATTATTTGGAACATACGCGTCACGAATTTATTACTAAAATTGGTATCAACTTTGCCGAACTCCACAAGCAAGGGATTGATCCTGTAGTGGCTCGTATTTCTATTACTTATAAAGCGCCTTTACATGATGGCGAAGAATTTGTTTGCAAACTCTATATTGAGAAAGAAGGAGTAAAATATAATTTTTATCAGGATATCTTCCGCCTTACAGATGGAAAGGTATCCGCAAAATCAAAAGTTGAGATAGTTTGCCTCACCAATGGACGTTTGGGTGAGAGCGAACTTTTTAATAAAGCGTTCGCACCCTACCTCAACAAGTGACTGACGAAGAAATAATAGCTACTATTGCGTTGACCCAGATTCCAGGAGTGGGATTGATTGGCTCACGAAACTTACTAAATGCTGTGGGAAGTGCTAAAATGATCTTTTCTCAGCGTACGAAATTACCTCAAATGGTTCCCGGAATTACGCCACGAGTGGTGGAATTACTCAACTGCCCCCTAGCTTTTCAAAAGGCGGAAGCGGAATTTGTCTTCGCTCAGAAAAATCATATAACTTGTCTTACCATAATGGATGAGGCTTATCCTTCGCGATTAAGGGAATGTCCTGATGCTCCGATCGTTCTTTTCTTTAAAGGGCGGGCGGAACTGAATGCTATGCGGGTAATAGCGATGGTGGGTACTCGCAATGCCACGGATTATGGTCAACGGATTTGCTGTGATTTTTTGGCTGACCTCAAAACCCTCTGCCCTGATGTGTTAGTAATGAGCGGGCTTGCTTATGGGATTGATGTGCATGCCCATCGAGCCGCTTTAGCTAATGGATTGCCCACAATAGGCGTGTTAGCGCATGGCTTAGATCGCATCTATCCGTCGGCTCATAGAAAAACGGCGATAGACATACTCGAAAATGGAGGTTTATTAACAGAATTCGTTACCGGAACAAATCCGGATCGCCAGAACTTTGTGAAGCGGAACCGGATTGTGGCGGGGATGAGTGATGCCACGATTGTAGTGGAGTCCGCTGTAAAGGGAGGAGCACTGATAACGGCTGATATTGCGCAAAGTTATCATCGGGATTGTTTTGCTTTTCCAGGCCGCACAATGGATGAATTCTCTGTGGGCTGTAATAATCTGATAAAGGAGAATAAAGCAGGACTCATTCTTTCCGCCGAAGATTTTGTAAAAGCAATGTGCTGGGATGCTGAAGCACAGATAATTCCTGCGGCTGTGCAACGTGAGCTTTTTGTGGATCTTACGGAAGAGGAGCGGGTTATTGTGGATCTTCTCCAGAATAATGGAGATTCTCAAATTAACTCATTAGTGGTTGAGGCGGATATTCCTGTAAATAAAATGAATGCCATCTTGTTTGAATTGGAAATGAAAGGGGTTATCCGGGTGCTTGCGGGAGGAATGTATCAGTTACTTTAAGTAGCGGCAAAAAAAAGGAGTCACGCCTGACTCCAACCTTTGTTAACCTTAAATCTAATACTATGAAAAAAATCACTTTGTAAAAGTAAGCCTTATAACCGCTCTATCCAAATATTCTTCGATTACAGAGGTGTCTTTTAGGATTCTTTCACTGAATTTCACTGTTATCGTGCACGGAGTGTCTTTTTGTAGCCCAGATTAGTGAATTATCCTTCAAATATATCTCCGTGTGTGTGCACGGAAAAAGAAAAGTCCTCTACCTGATTAAAGATAGAGGACTTTCTTATGATGAATTAATCGGTTGACTAATCTTTCAGTTTAGCGATGATAAAGTCACGGTTCAATCGGGCAATATTGCTGATTGAGATAGACTTCGGGCATTCGGCTTCACAAGCTCTGGTGTTGGTACAGTTACCAAAACCAAGTTCATCCATTTTAGAAAGCATTGCTTTTGCACGACGACCGGCTTCTACTTTTCCTTGAGGAAGAAGAGACAGCTGACTTACCTTTGCAGAAACGAATAACATGGCCGAACCATTCTTACATGCAGCTACGCAGGCACCGCAACCAATGCAGGCTGCTGCGTCCATTGCTTCGTCTGCGATAGGCTTTGGAATAGCAATCGCATTCGCATCCGGCACGCCACCTGTATTTATAGACACATAACCTCCGGCTTGCATAATCTTATCGAAAGCATTACGATCTACCATTAAGTCACGTATAACAGGAAAACCGGCCGAACGCCAAGGTTCAACAGTGATTGTATCGCCATCTTCGAAACGACGCATATACATTTGGCAAGTCGTTGCTCCCGTAGCCGGGCCATGAGGATGTCCATTAATGTAAAGCGAACACATTCCACAGATTCCTTCGCGGCAGTCGTGATCGAATACAATTGGTTCTTTACCTTCGTTGATAAGTCTCTCATTCAGAATGTCGAGCATTTCAAGAAATGAAGTGTCGCCTGTAATATTTTCCATTTTATATGATTCGAATGCTCCTTTAGCTTTCGGACCTTTTTGACGCCAAACTTTTAGCGTGAAATTTATTATTTTTTCCATTGTCTACTGATTATTAAGCTTTGTAATTACGTGTTTGAACCTTGATAAATTCATAGTTCAACTCTTCCTTTATTAATTCCGGTTCAGAGTCTTCGCCAGTGTATTTCCAGCAAGCCACGTAAGAGAAGTCCTTATCATCACGAAGAGCTTCACCTTCCGGTGTCTGATACTCTTCACGGAAGTGTCCACCACAAGATTCTTCACGGTTTAAACCGTCGCGGGCCATCAACATACCTACTTCGATAAAGTCTGATAAACGGATAGCTTTATCTAGTTCCACGTTAAGATCGTTAATATCTCCGGGAATACGGACATTGCTCCAGAAGTCTTTTTTCACTTCTTTCAGTTTAGCCAAAGCCGTTTCCAAAGATTCTTTGGTACGTCCCATTCCAACAAAATCCCACATGATGTGGCCCAATTTCTTGTGAATAGAATCCACAGAATGTTTACCATTGATATCCTTGATTTTATTAATCTTTTCTTCAATAGATTTTTCTGCTTCAACGAATTCCGGAAGATCGGTGGAAAAGCGGGGAACCTGAATTTGATCAGCTAAATAATTTTGAATAGTATAAGGCAATACGAAGTATCCATCTGCCAATCCTTGCATCAATGCAGAAGCACCAAGGCGGTTAGCTCCGTGATCAGAGAAGTTAGCTTCACCAATAGCGAACAATCCGGGGATAGAAGTCATCAATTCATAATCAACCCAGATACCACCCATTGTGTAATGGATAGCGGGATAAATCATCATTGGAGTCTTGTATGGATTCTCATTGGTGATTTCTTCGTACATATCAAATAAGTTACCGTAACGAGCTCTTACCACATCTTCGCCAAGGCGTCCTATCGCTTCATTAAAATCAAGGAACACGGCAAGACCGGTGTTGTTTACTCCGAATCCGGCGTCACAACGTTCTTTAGCTGCGCGAGAAGCAACATCACGAGGAACAAGATTACCGAATGCAGGATAGCGGCGTTCCAAATAATAGTCACGGTCAGCTTCTGCAATTGCAGTTGGTTTTAATGTTCCGGCTTGTATAGCTTTTGCATCTTCCAGCTTTTTAGGAACCCAGATGCGTCCATCATTACGAAGAGATTCTGACATCAATGTCAGTTTAGATTGTACATCTCCGTGAACAGGGATACAAGTTGGGTGAATTTGTGCGAAACAAGGGTTTGCAAAATAAGCACCCTTCTTATAACATTGTATTAAAGCAGAACCGTTGGAAGCCATTGCGTTGGTAGAAAGGAAGAATGTATTTCCGTATCCACCAGTGCCAATAACCACGGCATGGGCTGCGTAACGTTCAATCTTTCCTGTCACCAAGTCGCGGGCGATAATACCGCGGGCACGGCCATCGATCATAACTAGGTCGAGCATTTCGTGACGAGTGAATAGCTTTACATTACCATTGTGCACCTGACGGCTCAAAGCTGAATAAGCGCCTAATAATAATTGTTGTCCGGTTTGTCCTCTAGCGTAGAATGTACGGGAAACCTGTGCACCACCGAAAGAACGATTGTCAAGTAAACCACCATATTCGCGGGCGAACGGAACTCCTTGAGCAACGCATTGGTCAATAATGGAATTGGACACTTCAGCTAAACGATAAACATTCGCTTCGCGTGCACGATAGTCTCCACCTTTTATGGTATCATAAAACAGACGGTATACGGAGTCACCGTCATTCTGGTAATTTTTAGCAGCATTGATACCTCCTTGTGCAGCAATAGAGTGTGCGCGGCGGGGAGAATCTTGAATGCAGAAGTTTAATACTTTGAAACCCATTTCGCCAAGTGAAGCGGCAGCTGATGCTCCGGCAAGTCCGGTGCCAATCACGATGATATCCAAACGGCGTTTATTCGAAGGGTTTACGAGCTTTTGATGAGCTTTATAGTTACTCCATTTCTCAGCCAATGGGCCTTCAGGAATTTTTGAATCTATCTTAGTCATAATATTATGTTTCTTTTTCTGATTTTATTAGCGTTTACATTAGCAGAATGCTCATCCTAGCAATCCGTATTTTACATAGAAAAACACAACAACAAAGGCAAAGCCAAAGAATATTACTGTCGCGAAGATGTTAGAAATGCATTTCCAACGTTCAAACCAGATATTATTACTTAAGCCTATTGTTTGAATAGCACTCCAAAAACCATGAGTCAAATGGAACCAAATAGCAACAAACCAAATAAGATAAAGCGCGGCAAATGCAGGATTGCTAAAAGTATTCCTAATCAGGGCTGCGCCGTCTTGTGGATCAACGCCTAGGCTTGTAATCCCTGAAATTTCAGCAAATTGCATTTTAAACCAGAACTGTGCAAGATGAAGAATAAAGAAAAGGATAACAATAATCCCCAAAACCAGCATGTTTTGAGAAGCCCATTCTACATTTTTAGGTTTTTCAACTACTGCATAGCTTTCATTACCGCGAGCTCTGCGATTTTGCATTGTCAACCAAAATGCATAAATGATGTGCACAGCAAAACCGGCAGCTAAAACCAGTGTGCCGACTAAAGCATACCAATTAGCTCCCAAGAACTCACAAACCATGTTATAGGCGTCCTCAGAGAAAACCGCTACAAGGTTCATCGCCATGTGAAATGTTAAAAACAGGACGAGGAATAGTCCTGACACGCTCATGACTACTTTCCTTCCTACAGATGAATTACTTAACCACATAAATGATTGAATTTAAATTATTTAATTGTTAGAACTATAATTTGCTTTGATAATATTTCTTTATTTGCACAAAAGTACGGGAAATCCACCTATTAAGCAAGGAATTAAAGAAATAATTCTGTAATTGGCTTTTTAATATACCTCTTTTTAGATCAGCCGATGTTACTTCTGAATAAATAAAATTATCTTTGTCATCATAAACTTAATGTTCAGCGAAATGAAACGATACTTTTTATTTTTAATTATTGGCTTCTTTATTTTTGAGTGTAATGCTCAAAATTGGGATATAAATACATTAAAGAGAATAAATAGGATAGACAATAGTTTTATAAGAGGCTATAGCAAAACCTTTTCCAAAACGGAGCCTTACGTGGCTTTAGGTATTCCGGTGGCATTGGGTACTTACGCATTATTTGACAAAGATCGTGGATTATTGAATGATGCTATTTATATAGGGACCAGTGTGGCGGAAGCATTTACAGTGACCTATGCCATGAAATATGCGGTGTATCGTGAGCGCCCTTTTGAACATTATCCCGATTTAATTGACAAACGGGAGAATGCTTCCAGTCCTTCCTTCCCTTCTACCCATGTAGCGACGGCTTTTTCTTTAGCTACATCTCTTAGTATTAAATACCCAAAATGGTATATCATTGCTCCAACCTATGCTTGGGCATGCTCCGTTGGATTCGCAAGGATGAACGAGGGGGTACATTATCCTTCCGATGTAATTGCCGGTGCGGCTATTGGAACCGGATGCGCAGTGATTAATATGTATGTGAATAAATGGCTGAACAAGTTGATTTTTTTGAAGGAAAAATCTAAAGTCACAAATGATTTAAAGTAATTCATCTCCCATCTCCCATCTTTTTTAAATTAGTTTGCTGATTTATAAGATGAATGAGTCTGAAAAAGAGCTGTTTATCTCCCACTTATTTCCCATTCATCTCCCACAAAAACGCCTTTTCAGGATTCATCTCCGTAAGCGTCTCCGCGATACCATCTTGTCCGAGATGATTTAGCTTTTTATCTTTGTCTT
>JAATGU010000150.1 GCA_015654535.1 Bacteroidales bacterium | reverse complement strand
GATTGTGTTCAGTCGGGGCAGAAGCAATCAAACGAATAATACCCAGTTGCTGTAATAATATTCGCCTGAATAAATTCCCATCTTCTTCTTTTTCAAAAACAGATTTCTGAGCATCATACAATAATCTTTGTAAGGTTTCAGCCCGTTCTTCCGCCTCAATCCACTTGTTTCGGCGTTTCCACATATACCACCAAACACAAGATAAGCCAACAATAGTCACCAATATAAAACAAAATATTATTCGTTGCCGATTGAGTGAAAGTTCTATATTCCGGCAGTTTAATTGATTCTGCGCAGTTGTCTTTGCTATTAAATCTTTATTCTGACAAACCATTATATCGATTATTGAATCATTATAACGTCCAGCATAAGCAAGTGAGATCTTTCGCTTTTGCAAATATTCAATTATATCTTTTACCTGAAACATCATGTTCACTAAAGACAAATCCTTATAAGTGGTTTTATCTGCTTCAGCCTTATGAATGTAGAACTGTGCTGAATCAATTTGGGCTTTTTGCAAAAATAGTTGAGCCTTTACAATTGGGATGACAGGTAAATTCACGTAATAAGATGATAATCTACCTATCTTATTCAGACAATAAAATGCTTCGTCAAATTTTCCTTCACCAAATAGACATTGAGCATAATTTCGTAAATAATGGCAACCCCGTACTGTATCTCTTTCTTGAAATGCTAATTGTATACTCTTGTTCATGTAATACTCAGCAGAATCTTGTAAAGTATGCGAGAGGGCCAAACCTAACATATAATAATCGTTAGAATAATTCCTGTATTTAATACACTGTTGCATATTTTTTATCACTTGCTGAGCATCAAACAGAGGACCACTACTGTAATGTAGCATAGCTTTTTCAGCATAGAACTGAGCTACTCTTCCGCTATTTCCATCCGTTTTAGCCAGAGCAAGCCCTTCATCAAGTAATTCCTCAGCCATTGCTTTCTGCTTCAGCCAAATATAATATTTGGAAGCCAGAAAGTAACATTCATAGACTTTTACCGTATCCTTAATCTGTTTATAATAATTTAGTGAATAAATAATTATGGAATCTTCCAGCAATGAGCTATCTGTTTTCACATGAGCATTACAAAGCAGATACCCATAATATGCTTTTTGCTTATCTGATAAATAGTCTGGAGATTTAACTTTACTCAATAACAACAGGGCTCTTTCCGGATGCTCCTTTATCTGGCCATCAGCAATTTGTAAAGTAGATTCTGTTTTCTTCTGGCAGGCATCCAATGTCAACAAACAAAATAACAATAAAAAATATATAATAAGTCTTGCTTTCACATTCATTGATATTATATTGCAAATATGCACTTTTTTTTCCCTATTGCCAAATATTTATGATAACGCTTAACCTATATAAAACGTTGCATTCTGACTATGTAAAATATTTAATTACTTAAATGTTACCAGATTCCTCCCGCTATGCCTACTCAATTTTTAGATCAAGCTTTAATTTTGACGGGATCATCACCTATAAATTAAAAAAAACGATGATAACGATTTTAATGGATCGATATCATCGTCTTATTGGTGAGTCTGAAAAGGGCCAGTTAATGAAAGGACTCTTTCTTTACTATTTTGTTATTAGAAAGATTACTACTTCCTTTTTCTGACTTGAAGCACAATCACACCGACTGCCGACAAGAAAAGTATTCCCAAAGCAATATATGCTATGCTTTCTGTTTTATGAATGGATTGAGGATCGAACTTAAACTCTATTTTATGTTTGCCCGCAGGAACATTCATTGCACGAAGAATGTAATCAGCCTGAGCATGCTTTACTTCTTTTCCATCAAGATAAGATTGCCATCCCGGATAATAAATCTCGGAAAAGACTACCACTCCATCCTTGGATGAAGAACTTTCGTAGGTTAATGCATTCGGAGCATAAGAAGTCAGTTTAACAGTAGAAAGAGAGTCTTTATTCACTGTTTGAACACCATTTAAAGCTTGTTTAAAGTTATCGGCAACAACAGCTGTTTCCGTTGGCAATGTAGTATTCAATGCTTCTATTTCCTGATTGGCGTTTTGCACATACTTCACATTCTTTACAAACCACGCATTACTATATGCGTACGGATTCTGAACAGGCGCGGTTTTACCTCCTCCGGTCGGGAAAATAAAATATTTGGTATTCAACATATTGATTACGCGGAATGAATCAGGATTCAGCTTTGTCATGTCTCCTTGCATAGCAGGAATTTGTTGCTGCAAATAGCCCATCTCTTTCGTTATATGCTGATCTATCATTTCCTGATAACGTCTCAATTTTGCT
>JAATGU010000001.1 GCA_015654535.1 Bacteroidales bacterium | reverse complement strand
TTTAATCGGTCATATGGATGTACACTTGGATCTTTCGCTTCCTGGAGCACACGGTCATTGAATGCAAGCCAGCTAAGGTCACGAATAATTTTGTCACCATTAATTTTTTTCATGACTATCCGTTTCATACATCATTTTTTAGGAGCGTAAAATTATCTTTTCATCAAAATATCAGCTCCACAAAATGATTATCATTAAGTTATATTTTCTAAGGTAAGTTAAATATGCGGGATAACCATAACTATCAAAAATTACTTAAGCAACATGAAAACAATGAACCCTTTTCTCCAACAGACGCTTTCTCCGGATTATTATTGAAATGAAAAAGCCCATCGCTCCCATTATTTACCGGAGCCGCTCAGGATTTTAATCATAAAAGTACACCGGATACAATACTATTTTTCAGACTGCATTTATGAAAGACAGCAAAACACTTAGACCTACCGGAGCCGTTCTCTCATTATTTCTATCTCAACAAATCACTTACCTTTGCAAAAAAATATCATGTCATTAGAAACCAGTATTATGGCTGAATTAAAAACAGCCATGAAAGCAAAAGATGAAGCGGCACTGAGAACACTCAGGGCAATCAAAGCAGAAATACTTGTATTCAAAACTTCTGAAGGAGGAAGTGACACCCTGAAGGAAGCTGATGAATTGAAAATATTAACCAAAATGGCCAAACAACGCCAGGATTCTCTGACAATGTATACACAGAACGGTCGGGAAGATCTTGCAGTAAAAGAGAAAGAAGAATTGGCTATTCTTGAAAAATTTCTGCCTCAACAATTAAATGAGGAGGAACTGACAGAAGCATTGAAAAATATCATTTCAGAAACGGGTGCCACTACCATCAAAGACTTGTGAAAAGTAATGGGCATTGCCTCTAAAAAATTAGCAGGGAAAGCTGACGGAAAGCTGATTGCAGATAAGGTAAAATCCTTACTGGCATAGGAATAGAAAATAGTACAAAAGCGAGCGGGATGAATTTGATTGAATTCATCCCGCTTTTCCTTAAATAATTCTTCTTATTTACCTATCTAAAAAACCATCCAGAACAATAATCTCCAACACCATTAAACAATAAAAACCTGAACAATAATAATTTATAAGAGTTTAATTAGAAATCCTGCATCTTACAATTATTTCCTAAATCGGTTATCTAAGGCATTCTCTACAAATAAATATGCCATTCTTTTACTTACAGGAATGGCTGGAGAAATACAGACTTTCTTCAATTGCCTGTAATATCAGGACTTTCTTCCGGGGGAAACAATGATGCCATGTTTCCCCCGGATACTTCACCACATGTACTATCGGCCATAAGGGACTTAACTTCTCTGTTCGGAATGGGACTTATTCGATCCTATATTATCAGTAGCATTCTTACGATTACGCTTTTGATAATAAAAACCAATAAGCCGACCCAGGATAAAACTACTGACGGCTAAAACTATATAATACCAGACATCACGCATATAAATTAGATTTCGTTCAATATAATACTTCACCAATTACGCAACCGATTTTGTCTTCCATTCCCGGCGATCCGCAAATGGCTCCGTTGCCCGTACTTATAGCCGAACATAAGTATCTGATACTGACAGCAGGTATTCTTACATCTAATATCACTGCAGCAGCCAATTTTCCTCACTGCACGTTTCACAGTTTTCGTCCATTTTGATACTTTGTGTTGTATCCATATGTGAGGATACGAGAAGATGAATGCCAAAAAGGCAGCCCAAAGGTAAAAAATTTAAGCCTTTCAGAGAACGGAAGCGACCTCTTAGTTCTATTGTGTTCATACCATATCTGGAGTATATCAGTTACCACTCCAAAACCGGCGGACGCCTTCCCATCGTCTGGAAACAAAGGAGAGCGAAAGGATAGAGCGTACATCATCAAATTCATTTCCTATTGTATATGGGCATTGCCTTTCCCAATATCTAACTTCAGAAGAGAAAATGCGGTCCATATTACGCCATCAATAAATCCTCCACCAGAAAGCGGAGCCAAATTTACTGCACGGGAGCACCTGAGAATACCTAATATATGGATAAACATCGGTAAAATGTATGTAAATAAAATAAAAAAAGCGTCCAGAACATAATGTTCAGGACGCTTCAGAATAATCATGGCAGCTACCTACTCTCCCGGAATACACCAGTACCATCGGCCATAAGGGGCTTAACTTCTCTGTTCGAAATGGGAAGAGGTGGACACCCTCGGCATTTGCCACCACAAAAACTTAAAAACGCTTACGCGTTTAATAAGGTCATATTGACAAGAAACTACTTTATTACGAATAAGAATCAAACTACTTACTATATCTACTTCCTTTATTATTTTATAAAGCGTACGTGCTATTAGTACTACTCGGCTTTGATGTCACCACCTTTACACCTGTAGCCTATCTACGTCATCGTCTCTGACGGCACTTAAAAGTAAACTCATCTTGAGGTAGGTTTCGCGCTTAGATGCTTTCAGCGCTTATCCTTGCTGTACATAGCTACCCAGCTATGCTCCTGGCGGAACAACTGGTACACCAGCGGTACATACGCTCCGGTCCTCTCGTACTAAGAGCATGTCCCCGCAATTTACTTACGCCCACCACAGATAGGGACCAAACTGTCTTGCGACGTTCTGAACCCAGTTCGCGTGCCACTTTAATGGGCGAACAGCCCAACCCTTGGGACCTTCTCCAGCCCCAGGATGTGACGAACCGACATCGAGGTGCCAAACCTCCCCGTCGATATGAGCTCTTGGGGGAGATCA
>JAATGU010000104.1 GCA_015654535.1 Bacteroidales bacterium | reverse complement strand
GGTGGGGACGCCAGATCAAGATATGGCTGGCACTGACGTGCCTTTCTTTTTCATGCCCCTTTCTCACCCGAGCAAGCTCGGTTCGCTCACGGGCATAAAAAAGCCCCGCGAATGCGGGGCCATAATTTGATCTGCGGAGAGGTGGCGACAACTTTCGAACCTGTTTGCAGCTGATTTGAGTAGGATAATGCAGTTTATTGTCAATTTTTATCGAGAAATGCAGTTCCGGGCTTTTTGATAAAACGATAACTATGCCTCAAGAAGGATGGTCCGAAAAGCGCTATATCATAGGAAAGATCAACCAAGGAAGTTTTTGGTTAACAATACCCATAAATTGACTAATTTTAGCTCATGAAATCGCATAAAACTGGTAATGTCCAAACGGCTCTCCAAGGGGTTTCGAAGTCTGCCAGGAAGAAAGCGTTCCGAAAAAAACTTCCGGTCGCAATCTCTGAAAATGGCAAGACTATATTAGTCTTCCCTAATGGAACTCGTGTACCATACTCTGCAGAAGTAATTGCTGATTTGAAAAATGGCTCCTAAACCCAAATTTAGGCTATTCGGTGGTCCAAATGGCTCAGGAAAGTCCCATACCTTCCAGCGCTTTAAAGCCCAGGGTATTATTCATACAGAAATTTATGTCAACGCTGATAAGATCGAAGATGAGTTGAAAAAAAAGCGATCTTTTCACTTTACGGCTTACAGAATAAAGGTTGATCAGGAAAGTTTCCGGAAACATGTTCAAAATTCAGGACTTTTCAAAGAAAAGATCCATGACAAATCTTTTTTGGATCACTTTAACATCCATGCAGGGGTTCTGCTTATTGGAAAAAAAATTACAGTCAATTCCTATCATGGATCTTTCGTGGCATCTTATCTGGCAGAAAAGCTGTTTGAGACAAAACAATCTTTCGCATTCGAGACAGTAATGTCACATGAATCCAAGATCGAGTTAATTAAGCAAGCCAGTGAGGCTGGATATAAAACATACCTATATTTCGTTTTTGTGGACTCTATTTCAACCAATATTGCCAGGGTGCGATTGCGGGTATTGGAAGGTGGCCACTCCGTCGAAGAACATGTAATCATAAACAGAGCTCCTCGTACCTTCGATTTGTTACCGGCCGCTTTTGAAGTTGCCGATAATGCTTATATTATAGACAATTCGGATAATGCCGTTTCTATACTTACCAAAGAAGATCAAGTAATTGAACGGAAGGAAGAGTTCCCTATCATCGTTGAGAAATCCATTGCTACTATTCTCCGACGATTGTCTTCAGAATTCACGGTTAAAATCAAGAAATGAACATGTAAGCTCCACTGGGGATTCGAACCTCCTTCAAAGTTGAAAATAAGTGGGCTGTATGAATTTCTCTTATTTAATGAAAAAAATTCGAACAAAAAAAGCCTTCAAGTTAACGTTTGGATTAACTTATGAAGTCTTAAAGGAGACATATAGCGATTGATCAGACGCGCTACCCAATTTTCTTAAATATGCCAATTAGCTCCGCATTGTAATTGCAGTATCCAACCAAAGTTATAGACTAGTTAATGTTCAATGCGTATTTCGAAATAGTTTTGAACATTTCAAATATTAACTAAATTTGCATTGTGAGTGTATACTTCTACATTTTCTGCGTCAGCGTATTTCTTGTAGAAATACCAGTGTTCTATGCCCCTTTGTATTTTGTTTCCTACAAGCTATTCCATTTCGATAAGAGATTCAATGAACCGCTCTTAGCCTATTTGTTAGGAATAATTACGCTACTTCTTTCCTTTTTCTTGTGGCCTACTTTCTTTGGACTTTTCCGTCACATGCTCTATTAGTTTAGAAGTAGTATCCCTATTTGCCTTTAGATTTTTTATACTATCGTCGAATCTAGCTGCCCGCTCTCTCCGTTCTTCATTTCTGTCAAAAAAGTCCGTTATTGATTTTAGAAGGCCATCTGAACTGCCTTCAACTTTAAAGTTTTTAGCATCAACCTTTAACTTGTTGTTGTTAGATAACGATATCATTGTAGCTAGTCCAAGAATTCCGACATATCCCCCGGCTTTCAAAAGCATCTTTCCCGCCGACTGAAGCTTTATTTTAATCCGCAAATCTTCATCGAGCAGAGTGCCATTTTCGCTGCAGAATTCATGATAGAAATAAGTCAGATCACTCAAAAACCGGTTTAATTCAAATGCATTTATCTCCTCGTCCTGGTCTATTTGAATTACTAAACAGGCTTGCTGATCTTTGATATAAAGACTAGATACTATGGCTTCAATGGTATCGCTATAAAAAGACACATTAGTAATACCATAGTGAGAAGCTGTAACAGCCTTAATATCATTTCTGGGATCATCTTTTTGAATGCTTTTTTGCCACTTAACTTTCCTGCGTTTTTCCGGTAATTCAATTATCTGTCCATTTACATTAATCGTCCCAGGTTTATCAACAAGAAACGTGTCGCTTTCTATAGTACCCAGAGCAAGTATATCAGAGTTTCTGCTTGGTATAATTACACAATCCCCGATGGATACCTCGTTGTTGAAAGACACTAATTGATTGGCTATTCTTGAAATGCGCCGCGGATTGGTGTCTTTGCGATTTTGGAGGTATCTCGTGAGTGCCTCCATTGATGATGGCTCGTCGAATGTAGCTTTTTGAATGTACCGAAAAGGAACGTCGTTATAACCAACTCCGACGTATCCGCCTTTTAAATAGCTGTTATAAGCCTCGCCTCCGTAAGTCCGGATAAACCAATATTTTCTTTCCGCAGGAACTTCATGGATTCTGCGATTCTGACCTTCAAAAGATATTTCCATTTTTAAACGATGGATCAAAGTAGGGGTTTTCCATCATAAAAAGTACCGTGTTTTTACCTTTTTTTATTTCACCATAATTTTTTATAGGCACTCTATGATCTAAGTTCAGCTGCGCGGGGGAATTACCTTATGTTTCGATTTGTAAGCTCTTCTTATTTCCGGCCCAATCGAGATTTAAATTGAAGAGCTGGATTCGTTTCGAACCGAAATAAGATAAAGTTGAGAAGAATAATCCGACATAAACTACCAAAAAAAGGAAGGATCGAGCAAAATTCTGCACAATCCTTCCCAACTTGATCTGCGGAGAGTAAGAGATTACCTCCACTCCGCTTCGGTGATCTCTGGGTGGGGACGCCAGATCAAGATATGGCTGGCACTGACGTGCCTTTCTTTTTCATGCCC
>JAATGU010000031.1 GCA_015654535.1 Bacteroidales bacterium | reverse complement strand
TTGCTGTCTCCACTCAAATAATAATCCCGAAGAACTTCAAGCCTGAAGGTTTCGGATGATAAAACAAGCTTTTTTCTACTATTTGTCATCTCTTTTTGATTTTAATGTCGACCAAGTAGTGACAAGTAAAACCCGTGTAAGGAACAATGACTTAGTTTTCCTTAAAAAACGGATTAGCAAACAAGGAATTTATACCAACCATAATTTTGCCAAAAAGCGCCAAGCAACATGATTAGATTTTATTCACTATATACATCGGAGAAAAATGAGAAGTGAGAGGTGAGAGATCATCGTGATCGATAAATGTAAATAAAAAATTATCTATCACGCCTTAGTTGGATATTAATCAATGGATTGAGAGGAATTCGTGATAGGTGACGGATGGGGTTGTGTGTTTTTTGCGTAGATAAAAAAAGTACTGGGAAAAGTCCATAGCCAACAAGCTATTTACTTTTCCCAGTACAAATCTTTATAGATTACTTATATTCTTCCCAGCTCTTAATCAACAAATCGTCCATTGTTAAACTACAGAACGCTGTAATAAATGCACTTGCTAATCGAGAATTGGTAATTAATGGTATGTTTAGGTCGATGGCTGCACGACGAATTTTATATCCATTATCGAGCTCTCCTTCAGTAAGGTTCTTTGGAATATTAACCACCATGTCTATTTCTCTGTTGCGAAGAAGATCCAAAGCCTGAGGTTTTCCTTCTTCACTAGGCCAGTATACAAAAGTACTTGGTATGCCATTCTCTGCTAAAACTTTTTGTGTCCCGCTTGTAGCAAACAAATTATATCCTTTATCATGAAGAAGATGCGCAGCAATGAGCATATCTGCTTTCTGTTTTGGGGTCCCTGTAGATAAAAGGATACTCTTTTTAGGTATTCTATAACCTACAGATAACATAGCTTTCAATATGGCACAAGAACTATCATCGCCAATACAACCCACTTCGCCCGTACTTGCCATATCGACACCTAAAACAGGATCGGCTTTTTGCAATCGAGAAAAAGAGAATTGAGATGCTTTGATTCCCACATAATCCAAGTCGAACAAACTCTTCTCCGGCTTTTTCACTGGGATTCCTAACATTATTTTGGTTGCTAATTCTATAAAGTTAATCTTTATAACCTTGCTCACAAAAGGAAAACTACGAGAAGCACGAAGGTTACACTCAATTACTTTTATATCATTTTCTCTTGCCAGATACTGTATATTGAATGGACCGGAGATATTTAATTCTTTTGCGATTTCCTTAGAGATTCGTTTGATCCGACGCATCGTTTCCACATAAAGCTTTTGTGGAGGAAACTGAATAGTCGCATCACCCGAGTGCACTCCTGCAAACTCAATATGTTCGCTAATAGCATAAGCGATGATCTCTCCTTTGTCTGCTACGGCATCCATCTCAACCTCTTTGGCATTTTCAATGAACTGACTAACCACAACCGGATGTTTCTTTGATACATTAGCTGCCAATTGCAAGAAACGTACCAGTTCCTCTTGATTAGAACAAACATTCATGGCCGCTCCACTAAGTACGTAAGAGGGTCGTACCAAAACGGGGAATCCCACTTCATCTACGAATTCATTAATATCTTCCATGCTGGTTAGCTCTCTCCAACGGGGTTGATCCACCCCTATGCGATCTAACATTGCAGAAAACTTATTTCTGTCTTCGGCATTATCAATACTTTTGGCTGTTGTACCAAGAATGTGGACATTTTGTTCATCCAGTCTCATGGCAAGATTATTTGGAATCTGGCCTCCGGTAGAAACGATTACTCCATGAGGATTTTCCAATTCTAAAATATCCATCACACGTTCAAAGGTGAGCTCATCAAAGTAAAGACGATCACACATATCATAATCCGTAGAAACAGTTTCAGGATTATAGTTGATCATCACACTACGCCAGCCTTCCTTGCGGATAGTATTGAGAGCGTTCACCCCGCACCAGTCGAACTCAACGGAACTGCCAATGCGATAAGCACCGGAGCCTAACACCACGATAGACCGATGATCACCTAAATAAGTAATGTCATTAGCAATGCCGCTATAAGTGAGATATAAATAATTTGTCTGTGCCGGATATTCTGCCGCTAACGTATCAATCTGTTTTACAACCGGAATGATATTCAATGATTTACGGTAAGCACGCACACTCATTATGGCATCTTCCATATCGTCCGCTTTATCTTGCCAAACTGCCCGGGCAATCTGAAAATCAGAGAAACCCTGAACTTTAGCTTTACGAAGTAGTGCCGGAGAAATAGATTCCAATGTTGTGTTTTTCTCAAGTTCATCTGCCGTACGAATGATATTCATCAATTTCTGAAGAAACCATTTATCAATCATAGTCAGCTGATGAATCTGATCGATAGTATATCCAGCCCGGAAAGCTTCGCTAATTACAAAAATACGTTTATCGGTTGGTTCGTGAAGGGATTTGTCAATATCTTCAATAACCAGTTCTTTGTTCTGCACAAACCCATGCATTCCCTGACCAATCATGCGAAGTCCTTTTTGGATAGCTTCTTCGAAAGTGCGCCCAATGGCCATCACCTCTCCTACTGATTTCATGCTGCTACCTAGTTCACGGTCCACACCATGGAATTTACCTAAATCCCAACGAGGAATCTTACACACCACATAATCCAAAGCGGGTTCAAAAAAAGCGGAAGTTGTTTTTGTTACAGAATTCTTTAAGTCGAACAATCCATATCCCAGCCCCAGCTTAGCAGCCACAAAAGCCAGCGGATAGCCAGTTGCTTTAGAAGCCAAGGCAGAAGAACGACTCAAACGGGCATTCACCTCAATAACCCGGTAGTCTTCACTCTCCGGATCAAAAGCATATTGAACATTACATTCTCCAATAATACCAATGTGACGGATAATGCGGATTGATAATTCGCGTAATTTGTGATATTCGCTATTTGTGAGTGTTTGTGAAGGAGCAATGACAATACTTTCTCCCGTATGGATTCCCAGCGGGTCAAAGTTTTCCATGTTACATACTGTGATACAATTGTCGAAACGGTCTCGCACTACTTCATATTCAATCTCTTTCCAACCTTTCAATGACTTCTCAACCAGAACCTGAGGTGAAAAAGAGAATGCTTTTTCAACCAACTTATTTAGTTCTTCTTCATTATCACAAAAACCAGACCCTAAACCGCCAAGAGCATATGCCGCCCGGATAATAACGGGATATTCCAATTCCTTAGCAGCACGCCTAGCATCCACAACATTTTCTACAGCCTCACTCTTAATAGTCTTTACGTTGATCTGATCTAATTTCTTTACGAAAAATTCGCGGTCTTCAGTGTCAATAATAGCTTGTACGGGAGTTCCCAATACCTTCAGGTTATATTTCTCAAGAATACCTTCCCTGTACAGAGCTACGCCACAATTTAAAGCTGTTTGTCCACCAAAAGCTAACAAAATACCTTCTGGTTTCTCTTTCTGAATAACTTTTTCTACAAAAAAAGGAGTGACCGGCAAAAAATAAATTGTATCGGCAACTCCTTCAGATGTTTGAACAGTAGCAATATTAGGATTAATCAACACTGTCTGAATTCCTTCTTCCCGTAAAGCCTTTAATGCCTGTGAACCGGAATAATCAAACTCTCCGGCTTCTCCGATTTTCAAAGCTCCGGAACCAAGTATTAATACTTTCTTTATGTTATCTTTCATTGATTCTTCGTTTTAATATTATAGCATGTCTACAAATTTATCGAATAAAAACTCTGTGTCCGTAGGCCCGCTTGCAGCTTCAGGATGGAATTGCGCGGAAAAGAACGGTTTCGTTTTATGTTTGATACCTTCATTAGTCTGATCATTCATGTTTATAAAGAGAGGTTCCCAATCACTGCCCAATGTAGAACTATCCACAGCAAATCCATGATTTTGACTGGTTATGAAACACCTGTCAGTTCCTGCCATACGTACAGGTTGATTGTGACTACGATGTCCGTACTTCAGTTTGTATATATTAGCGCCACCTGCTTTAGCTAGTAGTTGATTTCCCATACAAATTCCAAAAATAGGTTTATCACCCTTCATTGCTTTACGGATATTTTCTACTATTACATCACACATGTTAGGATCACCAGGTCCATTAGAAATAAATAGTCCATCATATTCTATTGCATTGAAATCATAATTCCAAGGCACTCGAAGCACCGTAACATCTCTCTTTAAGAAACAGCGGATAATGTTATGCTTTACTCCGCAATCCACTAAAACCACTTTCTTTTTTCCCGTTCCGTAAGTGATAACCTCCTTACAGCTCACCAACTCCACTTGGTTAATAAGATTGGGGTCAACAAAAGGTATATCATTTTCTGTCTTTACCTCCCCATTACTTTCAGGAAACACAATCTTTCCCTTCATGGAACCTTTCTCACGAAGTAGTTTAGTCAATTCACGAGTATCAACTCCATAAATGCCTACTACTTTTTCATCTTTTAACCAACTCTCCAAGCTCTCTACAGCATTCCAATGACTGTATTCCCATGAATAATCAGAAACAATGATACCTTCCGCATGAATCTTTTCAGATTCCATAAAAGTAGAGAGCCCATTTTTTTCAGTTCTAGGAGGAACACCATAGTTACCTACTAAAGGGAAAGTCAGCGTCATAATCTGACCTGAATAAGATGGATCTGTCAAACTCTCGGGATACCCCATCATGGCAGTATTAAATACAACCTCTCCTGCTACAGCTTTCTCATAACCGAAGGATTTTCCCTGAAAAACACTTCCATCATCGAGAATCAATAAAACATTCTTTTCTTCTTGCATTCTTTTGTTATATCTTGTTCTTAAATATAATTTTCTCTATTCGCTTAGTGAATGTTTTTCTCATCACTATGTACCCTATTTTGCGATCTGCGCAGCTCGATATATCAAGTTGCGCAGATTATAAAAAGTTTAAAAGCAATAAACTTCTTCTATATATGTAATAAAAGCTTCATTCAGTAGCCTATTTCCACCCGGAGTAGGATAGTCTCCTGAAAAATACCAATCGCCACTATGCCGAGGACAAGCAGCGTGTAGTCCATCTAAATGCTGATAGACTATCTCCACTTTTGCTTTTGTACCTTCGGGGGTAAGAAGTTCCACCATTTTTGCCGAAATCTCTTCATCAGTAAAAGGAGCATAAATCTCCTTTACATAATTAACAATTTGTTCCTTCGGAAGATTCTGTTGTTCCTTCGACTTTCTATATGCCAATGCTATTATATCCCGCATATCCATTTCTTTCAATAATTCAATAGCAGCTTTAAATGCTATGAACTCATTCATACGAGCCATGTCTATCCCATAGTAATCTGGATAACGCACCTGAGGAGAGGATGACACGATTACGATTTTCTTTGGATGCAAACGGTCAAGAATGCCAATAATGCTTTGTTTCAGGGTTGTTCCTCTAACAATGCTATCATCGATAATTACCAGATTGTCCACATATGGAACAAGACTGCCATAAGTAATATCATACACATGAGCAGCCAAATCATTCCGAGTATTTCCCTCTGCTATAAATGTACGTAACTTTATGTCCTTTATCGCTACCTTTTCTGAACGAATACGCATAGAAAGAATTTTTTCCAGTTCTTCATCTTTTAACGGATGATCAGCTGAAACAATCATTTTCTTTTTTAAATGGTTTAAATAGTTATCAAAACCTTCAAGCATTCCATAAAAAGCAACTTCTGCTGTATTCGGAATAAATGAAAAGACCGTATGTTCTATATCGTTATCGATGGCTTTAAGAATGGGTTGAACTAAATTTCTTCCTAAAGCTTTACGTTCATTATAAATATCTTTATCACTTCCTCGTGAAAAATAAATCCGTTCAAACGAGCAAGGTCGAACTTTTTTTGGCTTAATAATCTGAGCCGTACGTAATTCTCCACTCTTATTGACAAAGAGAGCCTGACCAGGATTTAGTTCTTTTACATCCTCTCCTGCAACGTTAAAAGCCGTTTGAATAACCGGACGTTCAGATGCAAGAACCACAACTTCATTATCAGCATAATAAAATGCCGGACGGATGCCCCAGGGATCTCTTACTGAAAAAGATTCACCACTACCTGTTACTCCACAAATCACATATCCACCATCCCAATTAGTACTGGATTTTTTTAATACATTAGCCAAATCTATCTGATCTTCAATAGCATGGGTGATATCCATTCCTTTTAAACCTTCATTTTCTGCTTTTTGATAGAGGCGCTCAACTTCCCGATCAAGGCGGTGTCCTATTTGCTCTAACAGAATATAAGTATCGGCAAACTTGCGAGGATGTTGTCCGGTTTCAGTGATAAGCTGAAAAATTTCATCCACGTTCGTCATATTAAAGTTTCCACAAAGAGCCAAGTTCTTCGCCCGCCAATTATTCCGGCGAAGGAACGGGTGAATATAAGAAAGGCCACTTCTTCCAGTAGTACTATAACGAAGATGCCCCATGTAAACTTCCCCGGCAAAAGGAAGAGTACGCTTAGCATACTCCGCATCATGAAGCTGTTCTGAAGTTAAGTCTTTATAATTAGCCTGCACAGTAGCAAAAATATCAGTTATTGCACCGGCTCCAATCGCTCTTTCACGGAACATATATTCTTCTCCGGGATTTGCTTCTAATTTTACACAAGCTAACCCTGCGCCTTCCTGTCCGCGATTGTGCTGTTTCTCCATTAAAAGATAGAGTTTGTTCAGCCCATACATCCATGTTCCGTACTTTTGCTCATAATATTCCAAAGGCTTTAGTAAGCGGATCATAGCTACACCACATTCATGCTTTAATGGTTCCATATAATTTTTATTCTACTGTTACAGATTTCGCAAGATTACGCGGTTGATCTACATCTTTACCTTTACATACAGCGATATGATAGGCCAGTAATTGAAGAGGAACAGTGGCAATTAAAGGATCAAGACATTCAATTGTTTGAGGCAGTTCGATGCAATAATCAGCAATCTTCTTAATCACTTCGTCTCCTTCTGTCACAATTGCAATTACTTTTCCCTTGCGCGCTTTTATTTCCTGAATGTTGCTGATAAGTTTCTCATACATACCATTTTGTGTTGCAACAACTACAATCGGCATTTCATTATCAATCAATGCAATAGGCCCGTGCTTCATTTCAGCGGCAGGGTACCCTTCAGCGTGTATATAGGATATTTCTTTCAATTTCAGTGCACCTTCCAAGGCTACAGGATAACTATAACCTCTACCTAAATAGATAAAGTTATGTGCATAAGTGAAAATTTGGGATAACTGAGCTATTTTATCGTTACTTTCCAAGATTTTTTTCATTTTATCCGGAATCTTATTCAGTTCACCTACCACGTTTAAAAAGCATTCATCACTAATCGTATGTTTTTCCTTAGCTAAAGTCAGAGCCAACATTGTTAGTACTGTAACCTGTCCGGTAAATGCTTTCGTTGAAGCCACACCAATTTCAGGACCAACATGAATGTATGAACCAGTATGTGTTGCTCTTGGAATAGAAGATCCTATCGCATTGCAGATTCCATATATAAATGCACCTTTGCTTTTTGCCAACTCTACCGCTGCCAAAGTGTCCGCAGTCTCTCCTGATTGAGAAATAGCGATAACCACATCAGTAGGATAAATCACAGGATCACGATAACGAAATTCCGATGCATATTCCACTTCCACAGGAATACGACAGAAACTTTCTATTAAATGTTTCCCTATTAAAGCGGCATGCCATGAAGTCCCACAAGCCACAATTATAAATCTGCTTGCATTAAGTAGTTTATCTTTATAATCTATTACAGCAGAAAGCGCCACATTGGTTCCTTCTACATTTATACGTCCACGCATACAATCGTGAATACAATCCGGCTGTTCAAAAATCTCTTTCAACATAAAATGAGGATATCCTCCCTTTTCCAATTGCCCAAGATTGAGTTCCACAGTTTTAATTTCCGGACTCATAACCACATTCTTCAAGTTCACCACTTTCAAATCCTGTCCACGGCGAATCACTGCTATTTCTTCATCTTCAAGATAAACCACTTTATCAGTGTATTCAACTATTGGAGTAGCATCGGATGCTAAAAAAAATTCATCTTCTCCAATACCTACTACTAAAGGGCTACTTTTACGAGCAGCAATAATTTCATCAGGATGATTTTTCTCAAGTACTGCTATTGCATAAGCTCCGATAACTTCGCCTAATGCCAATTGTACCGCAGTAAGTAAGTCCAGTTTATTAGTAACTTGAATATATTCTATTAGCTGAACCAAAACCTCTGTATCGGTACTACTTCTAAAAACATATCCTTTAGCCTGAAGTCTTTCTTTTAATACAGCGTAATTTTCAATAATGCCATTATGTATTAGGGCGAGATTTTCTGAAGAGGAACAATGAGGGTGAGCATTTGCCTGGCAAGGTTCGCCATGAGTGGCCCAACGGGTATGAGCAATTCCAATACAACCGGATATATCTTTTTGTAAGACATACTCTTCTAATTCAGAGACTTTGCCTTTTGTCTTATACACGTTTAACTGTTGGTCATTACTGATTAGCGCAACCCCTGCACTGTCATACCCTCTGTATTCCAGCCGTTTCAATCCCTTTATAAGAATGGGGTAAGCGTCTTTTTTACCAATGTAGCCTACTATTCCGCACATATTTTATGTATTTTAAATTCGCATGCAAAGATAGATATTATAAATTACATATTGATCAAGAAAACAACAATTTATTGACATAAGAATCTTAAAATCTTCTCAAAATAATAAAAAGTTAATTAATACATTATTTATTGCATTATTTATTAACAGTTACATTTTAAATAAATATTGGCCAATAAAAAACGAGATTGTAATCATATTAAGCAAATATGGTTACATATTAAAACTTTAAAAAGCAATAAACATATTTTATGATTCACTTTGTGCTGCATTTATATGTCAAAAAGGAATTAAATGGCTACTTTTGCAAACCATTTTGATATTATCAATAGGTATTACCATACAATAAAGTCAAAGAGAATGAAAGAACAAGAACTTTTTAACAGTGAAAAAGAGGCAAAACCTTACCAGCGACAGCAAAGCCAGACAGGATTATACACCCCTGATAATGAACACGATGCATGTGGAGTAGGAATGATAGTTAACATCCACGGACTCAAATCACATGACATTGTAGAATCAGCTCTTAAGGTTTTAGAAAACATGAGGCATCGCGGTGCAGAAGGCGCCGATAACAAAACCGGCGATGGAGCTGGCATCATGTTACAGATTCCACATGAATTTATATTATTACAAGGAATTCCCGTACCCGAAAAAGGGAAATATGGAACTGGCCTTTTATTCCTTCCAAAAGATCAAAAAGATCAAGCATCTATTTTAAGTATCATAATTGAAGAGACTGAAAAAGAAGGTCTCACCCTGATGCATATTCGCGATGTCCCTACAAATCCAAGTATTCTTGGTCAAGATGCACTCAATACCGAGCCTGATGTAAAACAAATATTCATCACGGGCTTTAGCAACTTAGCAACTACAGAACAAAAATTATATATTATAAGGAAAAAAATTGAAAACAGAATAAATGCTTCAACTATTGAAACAAAAAAAGAGTTTTACATTGTTTCCTTATCCAGTAAAAGTATCATTTATAAAGGAATGTTGTCATCGTTACAATTGAGACATTACTTTACCGATTTAACAAATGATTATTTCACCAGTGGATTAGCTTTAGTTCACTCTCGTTTTAGTACAAATACGTTCCCTACTTGGTCACTAGCCCAACCGTTTCGTTTGTTAGCTCATAACGGCGAAATTAATACCATTCGAGGCAACCGTGCCTGGATGGAGGCAAGAGAAAGTGTGCTTAGCTCGTCAATACTAGGTGATATAAAAAATATTCGTCCGGTTATACAAAGTAACATGAGCGATAGCGCATCTTTAGATAATGTACTTGAATTTTTAGTAATGTCCGGACTGAGCTTGCCTCATGCTATGGCAATGCTAGTTCCCGAAAGTTTTAATGAAAAGAATCCTATTTCAGAAGATTTAAAAGCATTCTATGAATACCATTCTATTTTAATGGAACCTTGGGATGGCCCCGCTGCTTTGTTGTTTTCTGATGGTAGATATGCCGGAGGTATGCTTGACAGAAACGGACTTCGTCCGGCACGTTATCTAATCACCAAAAATGATATGATGGTTGTTGCTTCCGAAGTAGGCGTAATGGATTTCGAAGCAAATGAAATAAAAGAAAAAGGACGTTTACAACCTGGAAAAATCTTATTGGTAGATACAGAAAAGGGAGAAATCTATTATGACGGTGAATTAAAAAAACAATTAGCAGAAGCTAAACCTTATCGTACATGGTTGGCAAACAACTGCATCGAACTGGATGAATTAAAATCCGGACGAAAAGTTTCTCATAAGGCTAGCAACTACGAGCGTATGCTTCGTACTTTTGGTTATTCAAAAGAAGATATAGAAAAGTTACTCATCCCCATGAGTACTACAGGAGTGGAACCAATGTCGTCTATGGGCAACGACACTCCATTGGCTGTGCTTTCCACAAAGCCACAACTTCTGTATAACTACTTTCGCCAACAGTTTGCACAAGTAACTAATCCTCCGATTGACCCATTACGTGAGGCATTGGTTATGTCGTTGACAGAATATATTGGTGCGGTGGGTATGAACATACTTACTCCAAATGAGAACCATTGTAAAATGGTGAAACTGAATTATCCAATTTTAAATAATGCACAATTAGATATTCTGTGCAACATTAGATATAAGGGTTTTAACACCATTAAACTACCGATTTTATTTGAAATCAGCAAAGGAAAAGTTGGCTTACAAGAATCACTGGCTAAACTTTGCGAACAGGCAGAAAAATCTGTTAATGATGGAGTAAGCTACATCATCCTTAGCGATAAGGATGTAGACGCTACTCATGCTGCTATCCCTGCACTTTTGGCTGTAAGCGCTGTTCATCATCACTTAATATCAGTTCAAAAACGTGTACAAACTGCATTAATTGTAGAAAGTGGAGAGATTCGTGAAGTAATGCATGCAGCTCTGTTATTAGGATTTGGTGCTAGTGCCATAAATCCATATATGGCATTCGCTATTCTGGATGATTTAGTTACAAAAAAAGAAATTCAGCTGGACTATGCAACTGCCGAAAAAAACTATATCAAAGCTATCTGCAAAGGACTTTTCAAGATTATTTCCAAGATGGGAATCAGTACCATTCGAAGTTATCGTGGTGCAAAAATATTTGAAGCTATAGGTATAGGTGAAGAGCTTAGCAAAGCATATTTTGGAGGTATAAATTCTAGTATCGGAGGCATTCGATTAGATGAGATTGCAACTGATTGCATTGCTTTTCATACAGATGGATTTGGCGTTGAAGAAGTCGAAATGCTTAAAAATAAAGGGATTTATAACTACCGTAAAGATGGCGAACAACATGCATGGAATCCGGAAACAATTTCTACTCTACAACTGGCTACTCGATTAGGGAGTTATAAGAAATTCAAGGAATTCACCCATATGGTCAATGAAAAAGAGGCTCCTATCTTCTTACGCGACTTCTTAGGTTTCAAAAAAAATCCTATTTCAATAGATAAGGTAGAACCAGCTTCAGAGATAATGAAGCATTTCGTTACCGGAGCAATGTCATTTGGTTCAATCAGCAAGGAAGCGCATGAAACAATAGCACTTGCCATGAATAAAATTGGTGGCAAAAGTAATACTGGTGAAGGTGGAGAAGACTCCGCTCGCTTCAAAACCTTAGAGAATGGACTTTCCATGCGTTCTGCTATTAAACAGGTTGCCTCCGGCCGTTTTGGCGTTACCGCAGAATATTTGGTAAATGCAGATGAAATACAAATCAAAATTGCACAAGGAGCAAAACCAGGAGAAGGTGGTCAGCTGCCAGGATACAAAGTGAACGATATTATTGCAAAGACTCGGCACTCAATTCCGGGAATTTCTTTAATCTCTCCCCCACCTCATCACGATATTTATTCTATCGAAGATTTGGCACAACTTATTTTCGATTTAAAGAACGTTAGCCCTAAAGCACGTATCAGCGTGAAACTTGTCGCTGAAAGTGGCGTTGGAACAATTGCCGCCGGTGTAGCCAAAGCCAAAGCGGATCATATTGTTATCTCCGGAGCAGAAGGAGGTACAGGTGCTAGTCCGGCAAGTTCTATTCGTTATGCAGGTATTTCTCCTGAATTAGGATTGTCAGAAACTCAACAAACATTAGTTTTAAACGGCCTACGTGGACAAGTTGTTTTGCAAGTAGATGGTCAGCTAAAAACCGGACGGGACATTGTTATCATGGCTATGTTAGGTGCTGAAGAGTATGGTTTTGCCACTTCCGCATTAATAGTATTAGGCTGCGTTTTGATGCGTAAATGCCATATGAATACTTGTCCGGTGGGCGTTGCAACTCAAAATGAAGAACTTCGCAAACGGTTCCATGGTCGCTATGAATATCTGGTTAACTTCTTTACCTTCTTGGCTGAAGAAGTACGTGAACATTTAGCTGAAATGGGATTCACCAAATTGGAAGAAATTGTTGGCCGTGCAGATTTGATTGAACGTAAGCATATTACTTCTAATGAAAAATATGAATTACTTGATTTATCTAAAATGATTTATATGCCTGCGCAATCGGCTCAAACAGCCATTCATAATGTAAGCAAACAAGATCACAAAATTGCAGAAGTAAAAGATATCACAATAATTTCTCAAGCAGTTGAAGCTATAGAGAACGAAAAAGAAGTATCTTTGGAATATCCTATTGCAAACACAGATAGAAGTGTAGGCGCAATGTTAAGTGGTGTGATTGCCCAAAAATATGGAGCTGCAGGATTACCTGAGCATACACTGAATATTAAATTTAAAGGCTCTGCCGGACAAAGTTTTGGTGCTTTCCTAACAAGTGGAGTAGACTTTAAACTCGAAGGTGAAGCCAATGATTATTTAGGTAAAGGACTCTCAGGAGGTCGCATTAGTGTCCTTCCTCCGATGCGTTCTACATTCATTGCAGAGAATAACACCATCGCCGGTAATACCCTATTATATGGAGCTACCAGTGGAGAAGTGTTTATCAACGGCCGTGTAGGAGAACGTTTTGCCGTACGTAATTCCGGTGCAATTGCAGTTGTTGAAGGCGTAGGAGATCACTGCTGTGAATATATGACTGGAGGCCGTGTTGTTGTTTTAGGAAGTACAGGACGTAATTTTGCCGCCGGAATGAGTGGAGGAGTCGCCTATGTATGGAATAAAGATGGAAATTTCGATTATTTCTGTAACATGGAAATGGTAGAATTATCACTCATTGAAGAATCAAGTTACCGTAAAGAATTGCATGAATTGATTCGTATGCACTATTTCTATACAGGAAGTAAACTTGCTAAAACAATGTTAGATTCATGGGAAAAGTTTGTAGATCAGTTTATACAAATTGTACCTATAGAATACAAAAAAGTACTTCAAGAGGAACAAATGAAGAAGTTACAGCAAAAGATTGCCGATGTGCAAAGAGATTATTAATAACAACCAGAAATTATAAAGGAATCTTTCCAGAATAATTTATAAAAAGATAATATGCTTGTTTTATAATAGCTCTACATTTAGAAGCAGAGCGCTCTATTCGGGAGATTCTTACTTAAACAACAAATAGAAATGGGAAATCCAAAAGCATTCTTAACAATACATAGACAAGAGGCTGGATACAGACCTCTTCATGAACGCATCTCTGACTTTGGAGAAGTGGAGCAAACGCTCAATAGTTGTGATCGCCAACTGCAAGCATCCCGCTGTATGGACTGTGGTGTGCCCTTTTGCCACTGGGCATGCCCTGTAGGCAACAAGCAACCAGAATGGCAAGATTTACTTTACAAAGGTAAATGGAAAGAATCTTATGAAGTTCTGGAGTCGACTTGTGACTTTCCAGAATTTACCGGCCGTATCTGCCCTGCTCCTTGCGAAAAAAGTTGCGTACTAAAACTCTCTGCTGATGAGCCTGTGACTATCCGTGAGAATGAAGCTTCAATTGTAGAAGTTGCTTTCCGTGAAGGATATATCACCCCTATAAAGCCAGTAAGAAATGGGAAAAAAGTAGCTGTCATAGGTGCAGGTCCTGCCGGATTAGTAGTTGCAAACCGATTGAATAGAAAAGGGTATGAAGTTACTGTCTACGAAAAACAAGAAGAAGTCGGTGGCTTGCTCCGTTATGGCATTCCAAACTTTAAACTGAATAAGAATATTATAGATCGCCGAATCAATTTACTTAAACAAGAAGGTATAATATTCACAACCTCAACTGAAATAGGCAAAGATATTAAAGTGAAAGATTTGGTTGATTCTTATGATGCTGTATGCATTTGCATTGGAGCAGAAGTGGCTCGAGATCTCCCTATTGAGGGTCGCCAGCTTAAAGGAGTTCACTTTGCTCTTGAATTGTTAAGTCAGCAAAATCGCATATTAGAAGGAAATACGTTTACCAAAGATGAATTAATCAATGCAAAAGGGAAAAAAGTTTTGATTATTGGTGGTGGAGATACTGGTTCGGATTGTGTAGGAACTTCTGTTCGTCAAGGAGCAGTTAGCGTTACTCAAATTGAGATTATGCCTAAACCTCCCATTCATGATAATCCTGCTACCCCATGGCCAATGTATCCTGTGGTGCTGAAGACAACCAGTTCTCATGAAGAAGGTTGTGAACGTCGATGGAATCTCACTTCCTGCCGTTTTTTGGGTGAAAAAGGACAACTTGTAGGTGTAGAAGTTGAAGAAGTAGCTTGGGAAAAAGATGAAAATGGACGTATGCAGATGAAACTCACGGGGAAAAAAGAGGTTATTGAGGCCGATTTAGTATTCCTTGCTATGGGATTCGTACATCCTATTCAAGAAGGAATAATTGAACAGTTAAAGCTAACTGTCGACAGCCGCAAAAACATTGCAATTGATGCCCACGCTGCTGCATCCACTGCAAAAGTCTTTGCTGCAGGAGACGCCACTACAGGAGCGAGTCTGGTTGTAAGAGCAATGGCAGGAGGTAAAAAAGCGGCTAAAGAGATCGAAACTTTTTTAAGTAACTAATTAAACATAAGAACTATGTGTGGAATTGTAGGAATATTCAATATACAAGCGCAAAGCGAATCTTTGCGTGCTAAAGCTTTAAAAATGGCACAAAAGATCCGTCATCGCGGTCCGGACTGGAGTGGTATTTATTGCGGAGGATCAACTATTTTAGCCCATGAGCGTCTCTCGATTGTTGATCCTCAATCTGGTGGACAACCCTTATATACAGCTGATAGAAAAGTAGTACTTGCCGTTAATGGAGAAATATATAACCATCGCGAAATACGTAAAAAATTTGAAGGAGAATATGAATTTCAGACTGGTTCTGATTGTGAAGTAATTCTGGCATTATATCGTAAAAAAGGAATTAACTTTTTAGAAGATCTTAGTGGCATATTTGCTTTTGCACTATATGACTCAGAGAAAGATGAATTTCTTATTGCACGAGATCCCATTGGAGTTATTCCTTTATATATCGGCCATGACAAAGATGGTAAAATTTATATTGCAAGTGAATTAAAAGCACTCGAAGGATTTTGCGACAGTTATGAACCATTCCTTCCGGGGCATTATTTTTATAGTAAAGAGGGCGAAATGAAACGCTGGTATACGCGTGATTGGATGGATTATGAAGCTGTAAAAGATAACGGTGCAAATCGTGATGACGTACATGACGCTCTTGAAGAAGCAGTGCAACGTCAATTGATGAGCGATGTGCCCTATGGCGTTTTACTGTCCGGTGGTTTAGATTCCTCTGTAATTTCCGCTATCGCTAAAACATTTGCAGCGAAACGTGTGGAAACAGACAGTAAAGCAGATGCTTGGTGGCCTCAACTTCACTCCTTTGCCATCGGTCTAAAAGACGCTCCGGATTTAAGCAAAGCAAAAGAAGTTGCTGACCACATTGGAACGATTCATCATGAAATAAATTACACCGTGCAAGAAGGTTTGGATGCTATTAGAGATGTTATCTATTTTATTGAAACATATGATGTAACCACTGTCAGAGCTTCTACTCCTATGTATTTGCTCGCTCGTGTAATTAAATCAATGGGGATAAAGATGGTTCTTTCGGGCGAAGGAGCCGATGAAATATTCGGTGGCTATCTTTATTTTCACAAAGCACCAAATGCAAGAGCCTTTCACGAAGAAACACTTCGGAAAATAAGCAAACTACATTTGTACGATTGCCTTAGAGCAAATAAATCTCTGGCGGCTTGGGGAGTAGAAGGACGAGTTCCATTTCTGGACAAAGAGTTCCTAGACGTAGCAATGAGACTCAACCCTGAAGCAAAAATGGCGCCGGGAAAAGTAATAGAAAAGAAAATTTTGCGGGAAGCTTTTGCTGACATGCTCCCTGAAAGCGTGGCATGGAGACAGAAAGAACAATTTAGTGATGGTGTGGGATACAACTGGATTGATACATTAAAAGCAGTTACTTCTGAGCGGGTCAGTGACGAAGAGATGATTCACGCATCAGAACGTTTCCCCATCAATACTCCGATGAATAAAGAAGAATACTATTATCGTAGCATATTTGAAGAACATTTTCCAAGTGAAAGTGCGGCTAAGAGTGTCCCATCCGTACCATCAGTAGCATGTAGCACTGAAGAAGCTTTGGCTTGGGATTCTGCTTTTAAGAATATGAATGATCCAAGTGGACGGGCAGTAAAAGGGGTACATGAAGAAAGTTATTAATGCGAACAATAAATCTAACTAAATAATTATTACCTTTGTGGCCGTTATTCATAAAACATAAAATAAAAATAGTATGAAAGCATTTGTATTTCCTGGTCAAGGCGCACAATTTGTGGGCATGGGTAAAGATTTATATGAAAAATCTGCATTAGCGAAAGAACTTTTTGAAAAAGCAAACGATATTCTTGGATATCGCATTACGGATATTATGTTTGAAGGAACGGATGAAGATCTTCGCCAAACTAAAGTAACCCAACCTGCGGTATTCCTTCACTCGGTAATTTCAGCCTTTTGTATGGAGGATAATTTTAAACCAGAAATGACTGCCGGACATTCTCTTGGTGAATTTTCTGCATTAGTTGCAGCAGGTGCGCTTTCGTTTGAAGATGGGCTTAAACTGGTTTATGCACGTGCTATGGCTATGCAAAAAGCTTGCGAAGCAGAACCTTCCACAATGGCTGCCATCATCGCTTTATCTGATGAAAAAGTAGAAGAAATTTGTAATTCCATTAACGATGAAATTTGTGTAGCTGCAAATTATAACTGCCCCGGACAAGTTGTTATCTCTGGTTCAATAGCTGGCATTGAAAAGGCTTGCGAACTAATGAAAGCAGCCGGAGCTAAGCGTGCTCTTCCATTAAAGGTTGGAGGGGCATTTCATTCCCCTTTAATGAATCCTGCGAAAGTAGAACTCGAAGCTGCGATAAACAGCACCGAATTTCATGCTCCTAAATGCTCGGTTTATCAAAATGTGAATGCACTTTCACAAAGAGATCCTGTTCAAATAAAGAAAAACCTGATTGCACAGCTTACTGCACCTGTTCGTTGGACACAAACAGTAAAAAACATGATTGCTGATGGTGCCACTGATTTTACAGAATGTGGTCCTGGAGCTGTTCTTCAGGGGTTAATTAAAAAGATTGATTCAACAGCTATTGCTCATGGTATAGCGTAAAATAAAACTCTAAAAAGAAAAGAGGCCGGATTTGAAAAAGTCCGGCCTCTTTTCTTTTTGCTACCGAATTATTTTGTACATTCGCAGTGAGATTTTTAAAATAGATCGAAGAAATGGCGGAATACAATAACTTTCAAACAAATAAATCCTATCGGATAGGATATGCTCTCAGTGGTGGATTTATAAAAGGCTTTGCTCATTTAGGAGTAATGCAAGCATTGCTGGAACATGACATGAAGCCCGACATTATTTCAGGTGTAAGTGCAGGAGCGCTGGCAGGAGTATTTTATGCCGATGGAAACGAACCCCACCGCGCCATAGAATTTTTTACCGGACAAAAGTTTATGGATTTAACCAGTTGGGCATTAACAAAAACCGGATTTTTTAAATTGGACGATTTTATTAGTTTCTTGAATACTAATTTAAAGCACCAAAAACTGGAAGAAATGAAAACGCCGCTCATTATTACAGCTACAGATCTAGATCACGGTAAGTGCGTGCAATTTCGCAAAGGAAATGTGGCAGAACTGGTTGCCGCTTCTTGTTGCATGCCTGTAATGTTTACTCCGATAAAAATTGATGGAGTGAATTATGTAGATGGAGGAGTATTTAAAAACTTACCAGTGTCTACTATTCGTAAAGAATGTGAAAAAGTTATTGCTATTAATGTAAGTCCTCTCATTGCTGGAAAATATAAGATGAATATTCTAAATATTGCACTTAGATCTTATCATTTTATGTTTCGAGCTAATACTTTTCCAGATAGAGAAAACGCTGATTTGCTCATTGAACCTTACGGACTCAACGGATATGGCAATAGGGAATTACAAAGAGCTGAAGAGATATTTCTACATGGATATACAGTAGGGAATGAAGCGTTAGACAGGCTTTTTCAAGAAAAAGGAACAATATGGAAATAAAAAAGGAACAAAAAATTATTATTTATCAAACTTTTGTCAGGTTATTTGGGAATGAAAACAATCACTGCGTACACAATGGTTTCATTAAACAAAATGGCAGTGGCAGATTCTCTGATTTTACCTCTAAAGCATTAAATGAAATTAAGAAATTAGGGATCACTCATGTCTGGTTTACTGGAATCATTGAACATGCTACACAAACAGATTACAGTAAATATCATATCCGGCAAGATCATCCGGCTATAGTCAAAGGGAAAGCAGGATCTCCTTACGCAATAAAGGATTATTATGACGTAGATCCTGACCTTGCAGATCATGTATCCCAACGAATGAAAGAATGTGAAGCTTTAATAAAACGCACTCATCAATCAGAATTAAAAGTTATTATTGATTTTGTGCCTAACCATGTAGCCCGACAATATCACTCTGACTCAAAGCCAAGAAATACAGTTGATTTGGGAGAAAAAGACAATCCAGACAATGCATTCAGTCCCTATAATAATTTTTATTATATTCCTCAAACGCTTTTCAGCGGACAATTTGACATGAAGGGGAATGCATCTAAACTATATTATGAATTCCCTGCCAAAGCCACTGGTAATAACAGATTTGACGCTTATCCTAATGTGAATGATTGGTATGAAACAATCAAACTAAACTATGGAATAGACTATGCCAACGGAGAGACCCGACATTTTTATCCGGTACCCGATACTTGGTTAAAAATGCGTGATATTCTTCTATTCTGGGTATCAAAAGGCATTGACGGTTTTCGTTGTGATATGGCGGAAATGGTTCCCGTTGAATTCTGGAAATGGGCTATTGCTCAGGTCCGATATAAATATCCCGAAATCCTTTTCATAGCAGAAGTTTATAATCCAAACGAATATCGGAACTACCTTTTCAATGGAGGGTTCAACTACTTATATGATAAAGTGGGCCTTTATGATACTCTTCGTGCCATCACTTGTGGTTATGAATCAGCATCTGCTATCACTTCCTGTTGGCAAAATTTGGGAGGTATTGAAAAGCAGATGCTTAATTTCATGGAAAATCATGATGAACAACGGTTGGCTTCCGATTTCTTTGCTGGTAATGGAATGAGAGGAATTCCGGCTATGATTGTCTCTACATGCATGAACACAAATCCCGTGATGATTTACTTCGGACAAGAATTTGGAGAGCGAGGAATGGATGAAGAAGGATTCAGTGGTAAAGATGGAAGAACCACCATTTTTGATTATTGGAGTGTAGAGTCTATAAGACGATGGAGGAATAATGGTACATTCAACGGTGAACTTCTTACTGAAGAAGAAAAGCGATTACAGGCTTTTTACTGTAAATTATTAAATATCTGCAATCAGGAGCAAGCGATTTATGAAGGACAATTTTTCGATTTGATGTATGTGAACTCAGGAAAAAAAGATTTTAATGTGCACAAGCATTATACATTTTTTCGCAAACAGGGGAAGGAACTATTGCTAATCATTGCGAATTTTGATACGCAAGCATCCAGAATATCTATAAATATTCCCAGTCATGCTTTTGATTTCTTACAGATCCCGCAAAACGAATCGTATGTAGTCAAAGATTTGCTCTCGGAAAAAGAAGAAACGGTTAGTTTACTACCCTACCGGCCTACCGAAACTTCCATTGAAGCTATGAACGGAAAAATCTTAAAATTCACTTTATAAGAAAGAAAAAGAAAGCCCTTTCGGGCTTTACTTATTTAACAACAGAAATGGTTCCTTCTTTACGAACAGGCGTTTGGGGAACGACTCCCGAATTATAGCCTAAAGCAGCACAACCGAAGATGAAATGTTTTTCCGGTACACCCCATTCTGTCAGTAGTTCACGAACAAAAGGATCATTACAAGTATACCTTAACTGATTAACCCAGCAAGACTGAATGTCCAGAGAGTATGCTGCAAGAAAAATATTTTGTAAAGCTACCGCACAATCCAGACCGGATGATGGAATAATCTCCTCATTGGAAACGATAATTAACGCCGGGGCATGATAATAAAAATTCCACGCTTCATTTTCCCCCCGATGCTTCATGTGTTCATCTTCCGAGTGGGCAAAAACATTTTTCACTCTTCGATTCAACTCTTCCAGTTTTTCCTTATTCAATACAGCAGTAAAATGAAATGTTTGGTAATTCATGCCAGTTGGCGCATAAATGCCAGCCTCAAGAATTGCATTCAAATCATCTTCCTGAATTTGTTCATTCTTAAATGAACGTACACTTCTACGATTTTTGATCGCCTCTAATACTTCATTCGTTTTCATAATTTCCAAATATTTATCGTTTCGTTAATCCGATTTTTAGATTGAGTTTAAAATAATAAAGTCCGTTTTCCCGTTCCAAAAAACCATATTTATCTTTATTGGTAGATCCTTTTTCAAACCTGGAGTTTAAATAAAGGAAATCTTCGAATACTTTTTTATCAGCCTTCTGATAGCAAAGTACTTCTCCGCCTCCTTCCAAGAACATTAAACCTGATACGGCAGAATCTTCTCCGGTAAATATTTTAGCCGGACGCATACCCAGAGCTAAAGTCAAAAGAAATTGTTTCATTTTATATTCATAGAAACCATGCTTTGCTAAAAGCTCCTCTTTTATTTTCAAAGGATTGATTTCTTTTATTCGTTCAGTCAATTCAGCTACCTTAAGTATACCTTCTAAATGCATTATTCGTAACATCTCAGCAATCATTCGGGGAAAATGCAGATCAATCATTAAAAGATTACTACGGAACACCCGATCGACTACATCCGTATACTTCAAAGCCCCACCCAACTGATCAATCATCAGCATTCTTTCCAGTACCTCATTCGAAGATTGCAGCGCGTTGATATTCTCTACCGTAGGCGTAGCAAATTTCACTCCTATTTGTTCAAATTTCAAATTAGCCGTACGTCCACCATCTAATAAAGGATTCATGGCACTCAGCCGGGAACGGACATTAAACCCAATCAATGGAGCATCCACATGATAGAAGGCAACATAGAAATCCGTCCGGTCATCCGTGCGAGCTTCAAGATCAAAGATAGCAACCTCATTCAAGAACTCCTCTATCCCATCGGGCGATAATACAATATCTTCAAATGAACCTTTCATGGCGGCCAATACAGCATCCGCCGCTTTTCCAAAAGCCTTACGAGGAAATATGCTATCTATCTTCTCACCAACAATGCGAACATCGTCTTTTTCAATGAAATACTTACGAGTTCCATCATGTTCCTCCCGCTGAATCAATGCAATAGGATAAAGCATATCCTCTCTCTTTTTTACTTGTGGTGATCCGGCATAAACCGCCCCATTACTAAGAAGGCGAAAAAAAGTATAAAGTTCACTCCACTCTCTTTTGGTTGCATTAAATGACATATTACTATTTTATTTATTGATGATGAATATCCGATGGTATAAAGCGGAAGGTAGATTAGCTTTATCGGACTTTTGTCTATACCCCAAAACACAGCACAAAATTACATAAAAAACTTGGAATTATAAGCGAGTATATTAGAAATTAAATTATGCTGGAGTCGCCGCTCCAGCATAATTAGGAAAATTTATCAATCTATTTTAAATAAAAGCGATGAATAAGCAAGGGAAATGAATATATTTGCCATCTGCAACCATTTCGGTCTAATTAGAAAAACATTATTAATCACTATGAAACATACTCTATCCCATAAAATCCTACTATTTATTTGCAGCGTGGTAATTTTCTGTATACCTTCTTCAGCTGCAAATGATTTCCCTTTAATCACACAAGGAAAAGTAATTTCACTGTATCTGAATAAAAGCGAAAAGGCGGTAGTGCACACGGCTGTAAGTCTATTTTCATCAGATATAGAAGCTGTCTCAGACAATAAATTGACGGCAAATAACTCGCTTGATAATGCTTCTATTATTATTGCGACAATAGGCAACACGAAAGAGACTGACGAATGGTTAATGCAGCAGAGAGTACCGGTAAAAGAATTACAAAATCAGTGGGAAGCGTTTAAGATTCAGGTTATTCAAAGAGAAAAACGTCCTTGTTTAGTGGTCTTGGGAAGTGATGCCCGTGGAACAGCTTACGGTGTACTGGAACTTTCCCGCATCATTGGAGTCTCCCCATGGAATTGGTGGGCTGATGTGATACCTGATAAAAAGAAGACATTTATTCTTCCCGAAGGATATGTGAATATGCAACAACCGTCCGTGCAGTATCGGGGTATTTTCCTTAATGATGAGGATTGGGGATTGATGCCGTGGAGTTCCAAAAATTTTGAGAAGACTTTAGTTAAAGGACAAATTGGACCTAAAACTTATGCAAAAATATTTGAACTATTACTCCGCCTCCGTGCAAATACTCTGTGGCCAGCAATGCACGAATGTACCGTTCCGTTTTATTTTGTCAACGGGACTAAAGAAATGGCGGATAAATATGGCATTGTAATGGGAACATCGCATTGTGAACCGTTAATGAGGAATAGTGCCGGAGAGTGGGATACAAATAAGTATGGAGAATATAATTTTCTTACTAATAAAAACTCAATATCTGCTTATTGGACGGAACGATTAAAGGAGGTCGGTCAATCTGAAAATTTATATACTATTGGTATGAGAGGCGTACACGACGGCCAGATGCAAGGAGTAAAGACAGTGGATGAACAAACTCAGGCACTGGGCAGCGTATTTCAGGATCAACGAGAATTATTAACCCGCTATGTGAATCCTGATATAACCAAAGTGCCACAAGTATTTGTTCCATATAAAGAAGTTTTGGACGTCTACAATAACGGACTGAAGGTACCTGATGATGTGACATTAATGTGGTGTGACGATAATTATGGCTATATTACCCGGCTAAGCAATGAACAGGAAAGAAAAAGGAAAGGTGGAGCCGGTGTATATTACCATATTTCTTACTGGGGAAGGCCACACGATTATCTGTGGCTTTGCTCTACGCAGCCTGCTTTGATATATACGGAAATGAAGCGTGCCTGGGATTACGGAGCCCGCAAGTTATGGATTTTGAATGTGGGCGATATCAAACCAGGTGAATATGATACAGAATTTTTTATGGATTTAGCATGGAATGTTAACAGCATTCACCCCAATGCTATTTCCCAGCATTTAAATAATTGGCTAACCAGGGAATTTGGTACTGATGCCGGCAAAGAACTAACTCCTTTGATGAATAAATATTATCAATTGACAGATATCCGTAAACCCGAGTTTATGGGATGGAGCAGAGTGGAAGAGCCTTCTGTCAAGGGTGGAAAAACTCCTGTGATTGATTCTGAATTCAACCCGTTTGCTTTTGGAGATGAATTACAAAAACGAATGGATGAGTATACTTATCTGGTAAATAAAGTAAAAGAAATTATCGCGAAAATACCGATCAACCGACGTGACGCTTATTTGGAACTTGTTCAATATCCGGTGTGTGGTGCGGCAGCTATGAACCAAAAACTATTGAATGCTCAGAAAGCACGTCTGTTTGCCCGTTATAACTTGCTTGTTGCCAATGAATATTCATTATTGAGCAATCATGCGTATAATGAAATAACCGAACTGACACAGATCTATAACCATGATATTCAAAATGCTAAGTGGGACGGAATTATGGATATGAAACCACGTCAACTTCCTGTTTTTCAACCTCCTTTATTGCCAGAAAAAGTAATTCCACAATCAGCGGCTTCAGCTTTGGTTTGGATAGAGGGAGACAGCATTCCATTGCAAGAAAATCGTTCGGCTAATCTTGTGCCACTAATACGCACAGCTGGTAACCAAACTTTTGTTTCACTATTCAATAGAAACAGCACGCAAATTAAATGGAGAGTGGAAAAGGCTCCCGCATGGTTAAAGATAGAAGAGAAAAACACGGGATTACAGTTTGAAAAGAAATTAGTAATCAGTGCGGATTGGAAAAAAATATCTGATAACTGTTCAGGCGAATGTTTACTGACTGTTGACGATAAAACATATCAGTTAAATGTGCGTGTATTGAATATTACCTCTGGCATTATGACCGAAGCTGATGAAATGATTGCCTGGAATGCGGCAGATTATAAAACTTCATCAAGCAATGCTCAGATTATTGAGGGTTTGGGGCATAGCATGAAAGCCGTTTCTCTTCCTCCAAACAGTGAACTGACTTATGAAGTTCACACAACCACTTATGGTGAAGTATCATTGAAAGTAGCGTTGATTCCTAATCATCCGGTAAATGATGGGGATATCCGCTATGCCATTTCTCTGGATAATGAAAAACCTCAAGTGGTTTCTTACAAAACTAAATTCCGTAGCGAGGCTTGGAAAAAGAATGTACTGAGAAATCAATCACTTAATATAACTAACCATCTAATAACTACCCCCGGAAAGCATACTATTCGCATTCGTGCACTTGATCCAGGAGTAATTATTGATCAGTTAATGCTTGATTTTCAAAAAAATAGAAAATTTTATCAGATTCCCAACCAATATTCAGTAACAGTTAAACAATAGAGACTGGAATAGCCCGCCTATCCATTTTATAATTTTCTAACTATACCTCAATTTCATTCTGTACAGAACAACTTATTCTTTTGTACAGAAGAATGTAATATGTTGTACAAAAGAATAAGTTGTTCTGTACAATATATATTTAATATGTAAAAGCTCATTTATTTTACATAAAGAAACATTTGGAATAACCAAATATTAAATCATGTTACTTAGCATATTTTTTTCATAGAAACATTTGGAGGTTTTCCGAAAAGCTGTATCTTTGCAGTGTGTTTTTCATAGTATTAGATTTAAGGTTAACAAAGGTTGGAGTCAGGCGTGACTCCTTTTTTTTGCCCTATACTCAAGCTGTCTATTGATTTTCTCTACAAACAGATATAAAAATGCTCCTGAGTGGTGTACATGGTGTACTTAAAAAGACTCTTTTAGCTTTCTGAAAATCAAATTTCAAAAAAACTGCAAATTGCAGAATTTTTAAAAATTGATTTCGTAGAACAAAAAAAAGACTATTTATGTACACCATCTACACCACTCAATTATATATATCACTCATTCATAAGGTCTATTCATATTATACCAGTGATACATAATAGTATTATGATATTCCGGTTCTTCTTAAATATTCTGTAGGACTCTCACCAAAATATTCTTTATAACACTTGGCAAAGTATGACGGTGAAGTAAATCCTACTTCGTAACAGATTTCGGCCACTGTCATATCTGAAGAAGACATTAGTACAGATGCTTTTTTTAAACGGGCGATACGAAGTAGCTCGTTTGGTGCATAATTTGTCAGAGATTTTATTTTGCGATAAAGTTGTACTCTACTGAGTCCCATATCCCTGCCTAAATCTTCTACATTAAGTTCGGAGTTACCTATTCCTTCTTCTATAAGTTTTTTGAATTTCTCAATAAAGTTTTTATCCATATCGCAAATAGGTTCCTTCTCAAGCATATTCTTATCACCGAAGAATTGCTTTAACCGTTTATGCCCGTTAATAAGATTTTTTATACGCGCTATCAATATTTGTGAATTAAACGGTTTAGAGATATAAGAATCCGCTCCATTATCAAAACCTTCAATGCGTTGTTCATCAAGAGAACAAGCTGTTAAAAGAATTACAGGGATATGGCAGGTCTGCAATTCATTCTTCAGCCGACGGCAGCATTCTATGCCATCCATGCCAGGCATCATTACGTCGCTTATAATTACGTCGGGTACGTATTTCATGGCTTTGCGGATACCTTCGGCTCCATCTCTTGCTTCCAGTATCGAATAGTTCTGCTGAAGTAGCTGACGGATGTAAGAACGGATGTCGGGATTATCGTCAATTACGAGTATTGTTTCTGCGTTGTCTGACTGAATTTTATCAACGGAAACCTCATCTGGCATATCGAATAATAGTTGCTGCGTTTCTAATGAAATAGTTGGTATTGGAATTTCTTCATAAAATGAAGATTGCTCAAAAGGTAAATCCACGGTAAAAATTGTGCCTTGTTGTTCATTACTTTCTACTTGAATATTGCCACCATGCATGTCTACAAAAGCTTTTGCAAGGGCTAGTCCAATTCCGGAACCTCCGTGGTGCATATCTATCTTATAAAATCGTTCAAATATATTGCGGATGTGCTCGGATGAAATAAGAGAGCCACTATTAGCCAGAGTAAAACGTACTAGCCTTTTTTCTTCTTTTTCTGTAATGCATAGATTTACATGTATTTTCCCATTTTCGGGTGTAAATTTAAGTGCATTGGCAAGCAGGTTAAAGTAGATTCGTTCTAGCTTTTCCACATCAACCACAGCATGAAAATCCGTATCTGGAAGAATATCGAAAAGAAATTTTATATGTTTCTTTCTCATAACTGCACGGAATGCAGAATTCCATTCCTCCAGCGAAGTTGCTATATTTATTCGACTTAATACTAATTCCAATTTTCCATTCTCATATTTACGAAAATCCAATATCTGATTCACCAATCGCAATAGAATATAAACATTTTTTCTTACCAATTTCAATAATTGTTGTTGGTTGCTAGTTAGATTTTTATCAGCAAGTAACTGATCTACAGGATCGGCTACTAAGGTGAGAGGTGTGCGGAAATCATGTGATATATTGGTAAAGAACACCAGTTTGGCATTTGTTGCCTCTTCCAGTTGTTTAGAGAGCTCTATTAGCTGATCACGCTGCAATTCCAATCGTTTTTTTTGACTGGTAATTTCATCGTTTCGTTTTGATAATTCTTTATTTAATCTATTTTTACTACGTAGCGATATCCATACAATCAAAAACATTCCTGCAAAAAGTATTAGAACGATGAAACTGCCGTATAAAACAATCTGTTGATTGGCATAACTAGTCAGATAGTTATCAATACGGGCATTGAGAAGCCCTATTTTTTTCTCGTTTTCGGCAATATGATCAGTCTGCAATTTCATTATTCGGGCATTAGTCTTGTCTACTATGGCAGTGCTGAGTATTGTTTCCCTCGGATATCTTTTTTTTTCGAGTATGTTCATAGCTATTTGCATTACACGATCTCCTCCGGTAGGATAGATAAAAGTTGCATCGAGCACATTATCCATTACAAGATCTACACCATAATTTTTACCTGGAAGAGCATCAATACCTATAAATACAGTTCCCTTTTCTCTTTTTTGCTTTCGTGCGGAGAGATAGGCTCCGGCAGCCATACGATCGTTGTGAGCAAATACTACATCGATTTTCGGATAATTAGATAGAATAGAATCCATCTTTTTTTCAGCTTGAAATTGAAGCCATCCAGCGTCTTCCTTACACAATAAAATGATGGCAGGATATTTACTAATAGCACTCATAAATCCTTGGTGACGATCTATGGCGGGAGTAGAACCTTCCAGGCCGGTTAGTTCGGCTACTGTTCCTTTTCCCTTAAGTTGGGTTACGATATAGTTATCTACGGCTTTTCCAATTTCATAATTGTCCGCACCAACATAGGCTGTATATTTATCGGAAAGGATTTTGCGGTCTACTACAATTACAGGAATCCCTTTGTTATATGCTTCTTCTACAATAGGAGTCATGGGAGTGGCTTCGTTCGGAGCAACTATAAGTAGATCCACCTTCTTATTAATGAAGTAACGGATATCTTCTGCCTGCTTTTGGTTATTATCTTTAGCAGTGCGAATCTCAACCTTAACGCCATTGTAAAACAGCGCTTCACGAAGTATTTCATTGTTCATTTTGTGTCGCCATTCATCATCGCTGCACTGAGATACACCAATAATATATCGAGGTGAACTTTTTCTGCACGAAGATGCCAGAAATGTAAGAACTAACAATATGATTAAGGTTGTGTATTTCATTATTTTAGAGATATGTTTAAAGTACAAAGATAGAAAAAAGAGGAGCACCCGCAATAGATGCTCCGCAAAATTACCTACATATCATACCTGTTGCTCATTGCAAGCGTCTTTTTAGTATTTCCGGCAGTATGGGCATAGCTCCACTTTGTGTGCAGATATAAGCCGATACTTCTACGGCTAACTTATGGGCTTTGCGAATGGATTTCCCCTTTAAAATTGAAGCACAGAATGCGGCAGTAAAAGAATCCCCTGCTCCTACAGTGTCGGCAATGATAACTTTAGGAGTTTCAAGAAAAGAAACTTCTTTCGATGTAAACACATAACTGCCGTTTGTTCCACAGGTCAGAATTAATATCTTTAAATTATACTTGGTAATTAACTTCCAGCAAATATCCTGAAGATCAATGCTGGGATAACCAAACATGTGGGAGATAATAATTAGTTCTTCGTCATTAATCTTAAGTATATTACATTTATTAAAAGAGTTCTCAATAATCTCTTTGTCATAAAAGTTTTGACGAAGATTAATATCAAATATCTTGCATTGCCCTTCTCCGTCGGGCATAGCATCGAGAAAGCTATTTATTGTTTTTCTGGATACTCTGTTGCGTTGTGCCAGCGAACCAAAACAAACGGAACGTGTAGAAAAGGCAAGAGTCTGTAGTGATTGAGTGAAGGGAATATTATCCCAAGCTACTCCTTCTTTAATTTCGTAACAAGGTACGCCTTCGGTATCTAACTCCACCTGTACGGTTCCTGTTGGGAAGTTTACTTTCTCTAGCAGATGTTTCAAATTCTTTTCATGAAAAACATCAAGAATTTCATTACCTAGCACATCGTTGCCAATAGCACTCACTACACAGCTATCAAAACCAAACTGTGACATGTGATAAGCAAAATTTGCAGGTGCTCCGCCTATTTTTTTCCCTTCAGGCAGCATATCCCAAAGTGCTTCACCCATGCCTACTATTACTATTCTATCATTCATTATATTAAGATTTTATTTGTCGTGTTAAGAATAAAAGATAAAGAACTCCAATGATCATAACTAAAACGGCACCGTTCTGAACTAACATTGCGTCGGATACTATACCCATTATAAGTGGAAATATTGTACCGCCAAATAATCCCATAATCATCAGTCCGGAAACTTCATTTTGTTTGTGAGGCTTGTGTAGCAATGCCTGAGAGAAGATGATGGAGAATACATTGGAATTACCAAAACCAATCAATGCCACGCAAACGTAAATAACTATTTTGGTATCTGCAAAGAAAAGACCGCTCATACCTAGAGCTAACATTACGACACTTATTATGAAGAATCTTTTGCTAGAAACTTTTGCTAAAATGAAGGCTCCTGAAAAACAGCCAATAGTACGGAAAAGAAAATAAATGCTGGTAGCATACCCTGCGTCGGCTAATCTCATACCTAAGCGTTCGATTAGAATCTTTGGAGCGGTTACATTGGTTCCTACGTCAATTCCCACATGGCACATAATACCAAAAAAAGATAATAAAATAAGCTTATCTCCCAACAAAGCAAAACATTCACCAAAACTTGAAATTTTTCCTTCAATTTTCTTTTCTTCTATCGATGTGGTACTAAGAACTATTATCGCGATAATTGCAAATATAGTAAAGATTGGGAATAGAACTTGCCAGTTAGAGAATTGTATTGCACCCCAGGCTGCAAGTATTGGTGCTACAAATGAGGCTATGGCTTTTACAAACTGGCCTAATGTCAGGGAACTTGCCAGCTTCTCTCCACTTACAATATTAGAAATAAGTGGATTGAGAGAAACCTGCATTAATGTGTTACCGATACCCAATAATGAAAAAGAGATCAACATACTTACATATGAATAGCTTATAACAGGTACAACTAATGCCAGCACTGTAACAATAAGGCTCAATAATACCGTTCTTTTTCTTACTATACGGTTCATCAACATAACTGTTGGAACAGAGAATATCAAAAACCAAAAAAATACCATTGAAGGGAATATATTAGCCTCTGTGTCGGAAAGACTTAAATCTGCTTTTACATAATTAGTGGCAATACCTACAAGATCTACAAATCCCATAGCAAAAAAACAGAACATCACAGGAATCAGTTTTAATGCATTCGACTTATTATTCATGATTACTTATTATTTAGATTAAGTTTATATACAGTGAACAAACTTACATTGTAACTTCCCCCTTTGGTATAAAAGCTGATGCGATTATACGGCTCGGAAGGAAATACAAGGTTTGTCATGACAAATTTGCCACCATTGCCGAAGCATTCAATGGATGCTTTATCTACGAATATCCTCAAACTAAAACTTTCCGACTTTTCAACAAGCGCTGAAGTAATGGCTGGAAATTCTCTACTAAAATTAGTTATACCACTTTTTGTCCTGTCCATGGAAAATTTATGTTCAGTTTCATTCAGACAAAAATCGACAGATTCTCCTTTGGAATTAAAAAGCTTAAACCCTAGAATCTCAGCAGAGATATCTTTCAAACCAATATTCAATTCAAAAGCACCAGTATTTTTATCTAATAAAGGATTCAGGTTATATGTATCTTCTACTTTAAATGCATTAACTTCCTTTTTTCCTTTACGTAGAGATATCATTTCAGGAGAAGGGGTACTCGCCAGATAGATATTCTGACCTTGTGTATATAGACTTAAATCCCGTGGAATAGAGTTGGAACTGCGAAATTGCATAGTAGGAACGTTGCCGGCATATTGCGTGCTAACCATCCATGCCAAGGCAATGTGACGTCCCTCTGGTGCATTGCTCCAGGTTACTGTTGCATAATGATCTTTTCCCCAGTCCATCCATTTGATAATTTCCGGCTTAGACTCGTTTGTAAATGTTTTACCATCAAAATTACCGATAAAGTATTGTGTACCTGAACCTCCACTCTGACTTAAATTACATGAAAGCACCCATTTTTTGTTGTTACTGTTACCATCTACCGGCAATTGAATTAAGTCAGGACATTCCCAAACACCTCCATGAGCTCCCTGGCCTTTACCAAAACTACTTTCTAAATTCCAATTTTTCAGATTAACAGAAGAGTAAATCTGTATATCCGGACCTACAGCCAGAACCATAATCCACTTTCTTGTATCTTCATGCCAGAACACTTTAGGATCTCTGAAATCAGAGGCCGTTGAAGCTATTATCGGGTTCTTAGCATATTTTGTAAAGGTACGTCCCTTGTCAAGACTATAAGCCATACTCTGCACTTGATGTTCTCCGGCTGATGTATAGAAAGCAACCATTGCATTCTTGCCAAAGCCTGCTGTATTTTCTTTGTCGATAACGCAGCTCCCAGAGAAGATCGTTCCTAATTGATCGGGTGCAATAGCTATAGAAAGTTCATTCCAATGTGTTAGATCCTTGCTTACAGCATGCCCCCAATGCATGTTTCCCCACATAGAACCATAAGGATTGTATTGGTAAAAAAGATGATATTCACCATTTAGGTAAACCATTCCGTTAGGATCATTCATCCATCCATATTTAGGTGTATGATGATAAACAGGTCGGAACCTCTCTTTATTTGATGTATCAAATGAATCAGATAATTTTAGTTTTTTCCAGCAAAGTGCACTATCAGCAGAAGGTTGTATATCTATAGTAACTTTCTTTCCCGCATATTCCGATAAATCCAGAGGAACCCAATAATCTACTTTGTTTAATGCTAGATGTATGTTTATGGCTTTAACTTTTTTACCATCGGAAGAAATGTCCATTTTAGATTCTTTTGCCGTTTCTTCAATAGGTAAGAGAAGATACTTACTGGATAATTGTGCATGGATAACAGTTCTGTCTTTTCCAAGATGCTCCAAGGTTAGTTCACTGTGCATTAGCTTACATGAAGATACAAGAATTGTAAATAGAAGGAATGATAAGCTCCTTAAACTGAAAAGATTTGTCTTCATTAATTTTATGGTATTATTTGATTTAATGTTATCGTTTTCTACGGAAACAAAGATACGATATGCATAATATTAATCAATGTAATATTTGTTTCATTTGATATAACTCTTGTTACATTTATCTTTTTAGCGGGAATGTTTTTATTTGTTATATTGTAAAAATAAACAACTCCAAAATATTATCAGATTAATTTCAGAAAACATCCTCAGGAGAGCCTCATTGACACTTTTTATACAAAAGTTGCTGATCGTGCAGCTAATAAAATTGCAAAGACTGACTTTATAATCATTTTGTTCTGCTAATACGATTAGATATTCGTGTTGCCTATCTGTATACTGTATTTTGCACCGATTCTCACATAAAGAACTGTTTTTCTCTTCATAATATGTATATTTGTATGTTTTTTAATTATCATAATTAACCCTACAAATATAAGAAAAAATGATTAAGGTATATCAAAATCCACCAATGCATACCACCGAGCATATTCTCAATCAGACAATGGTGAGAACCTTTGGGTGTAAACGTTCTGCAAATGCACACATAGAAAAGAAAAAAAGCAAATGCGACTATGATCTCCCCTCCTGCCCTACTGATGAAGAACTGCAAGCGGTTGAAGATAAAGTAAATGAGATTATTGCTCAACATCTTGATGTGACATTAGATTTTATGCCAACCGAGGAAGCTAAAAAGAAATTTGACCTCAGCCGATTACCGGATGATGTAAGCGAAACTCTCCGCATTGTCAGAGTGGGCGATTATGATGCTTGCCCTTGTATCGGAATGCATGTGAATAATACTTCTGAAATTGGTACTTTCAAAATAATCAGCTATGATTACTCAGAAGGCAAACTTCGATTAAGATTCAAACTCCTATAATACACTTTGACAGAAATTCCTCTCCTAACAAAAATAAATCGATCAAATTGGCATATAAAAAGAAAATATGTCAGCTTAAAAATGACAAATACACGATAAATCATTTTGGCATAATGCTTGCACCTCTTATGATGAATTTGAGTTCACAATAAAACCCAATTCATAATAAATTTAATGTTTAACTAAAAAAATAGGAGATTAAAATTATGATGCCTGTTAGAAGATCTCAAAATTGGTTGCCAGACGTATTTAATGATTTATTTGATACTAACTGGATGGTAAGAACGAGTGCTACAGCCCCTGCTATTAATGTAATTGAGACAAAAGAAGAATATAAAGTAGAAGTAGCTGCTCCGGGAATGGTAAAAGAAGATTTTAGCATCAAAGTTGATGACGAAAATCAATTAATTGTTTCAATGGAAAAGAAACAAGATCACAAAGAAGAAAATAAAGAGAGTCGCTATTTAAGACGGGAGTTCTCTTACACTAAATTTCAACAAACTATGCTTCTTCCTGACAATACTGATAAAGATAAGATTGAAGCTCAAATGGATAAAGGTGTTCTAATCGTCCACCTTCCTAAAAAGAATCCTGAAGAACAAAAGAAATTAGAGAAACTAATTGAAATCAAATAATCTTCAGGCCAACAAATAATTCGTAAATGAAGAGAGATTGCTACTAAAGGTAGTTATCTCTCTTTTTTTGTATTAAAATGCACTTTAATTTTACTCAGAATTGTAAATCAGCATTTTTTTTAGTTCCTTTGATGTTGAAATATCAAATCAACTTATTAAATATGAAACACGAAGAAGACGAACAATTCACAGGACTACCCGAAAATGCCTTCAGAGAGCTAAAAGCAGGGGAAGTATATAACCCATTAATGTCACCCGACAAACAGTATAAAGAGGTAACTCTTTGGTCTGTTTTATGGGGAATTGGAATGGCAATCCTATTTTCTGCCGCAGCAGCTTATCTGGGATTAAAAGTGGGGCAGGTTTTTGAAGCTGCCATTCCTATCGCCATCATTGCGGTAGGGGTATCCGGAGCTGCAAAAAGAAAGAATGCTTTAGGAGAAAATGTGATCATTCAATCCATAGGAGCTAGTTCGGGCGTTATTGTTGCCGGTGCTATTTTTACTCTTCCTGCCCTATACATCCTTCAGGCAAAATATCCCGAAATGTCAGTTACCTTTATGCAAGTGTTTATCAGTTCACTATTGGGCGGTGCACTTGGTATATTGTTTTTAATTCCTTTCCGAAAATATTTTGTGCAGGATATGCACGGCATGTATCCTTTCCCCGAAGCAACCGCAACCACTCAGGTTATTGTTTCCGGCGAGAAAACTGGAAATCAAGCTAAACCACTTTTAATTGCAGGTATCGTGGGAGGTCTATACGATTTTATCGTGGCAACCTTTGGTTGGTGGAATGAGAACTTCACTACTCGTGTTTGTGGTTTTGGTGATATGATTGCCGAAAAAGCAAAAGTCGTATTTAAGGTAAACACTGGCGCTGCCGTACTTGGTTTGGGATATATTGTCGGATTAAAATATGCGGCAATTATCTGCTTTGGTTCACTAACCGTATGGTGGATTATCATTCCTGGAATTTCTTTAATCTGGGGAGATAGCGTACTTAATATGTGGAATCCCGATATCACCATGTCAGTAGGCATGATGAGTCCGGAAGAAATTTTTAAATATTATGCTAAGAGCATAGGTATCGGTGGCATCGCCATGGCTGGAGTCATTGGTATTATCAAGTCATGGGGAATTATAAAAAGCGCAGTTGGTCTTGCGGCAAAGGAAATGGGCGGCAAAGAAAACGTTGAAAAGAATGTGCCACGTACACAACGTGACCTGTCAATGAAGGTTATTGCAATCGGCTCTATCGTGACAATTATCTTAATTTCTTTGTTCTTTTACTTTGATGTAATGCAAGGGAATATCCTTCATACTTTGGTGGCCATTGTTTTGGTGGCTGGCATTGCTTTTCTATTCACAACGGTGGCAGCAAATGCGATTGCCATTGTGGGAACAAATCCTGTTTCGGGAATGACATTAATGACTCTTATTCTTGCATCGGTAGTAATGGTAACTGTGGGGCTGAAAGGCCCTTCAGGAATGGTTGCCGCATTGGTTATGGGTGGAGTGGTTTGTACCGCTTTATCTATGGCAGGAGGATTTATCACCGACTTAAAGATTGGTTATTGGCTGGGAACTACCCCTTCCAAACAGGAAACCTGGAAATTCTTGGGAACAATCGTTTCCGCAGCAACTGTAGGAGGTGTGATTATTATTCTTAATAAGACATACGGATTTACAAGTGGTCAACTGGCCGCTCCCCAAGCAAATGCAATGGCAGCAGTTATTGAGCCATTAATGAATGGTGTAGGTGCTCCATGGTTACTTTATGGAATCGGGGCGATCATTGCTATTGTTCTTACTCTCTTTAAAGTTCCGGCCTTGGCTTTCGCCTTGGGAATGTTTATCCCCTTGGAACTAAATATTCCTTTGGTGGTAGGTGGAGCCATTAATTGGTATGTAACTACCCGTTCCAGAGATGTGGCATTGAATACAGAACGTGGAGAAAAGGGAACTCTCATCGCTTCCGGTTTCATTGCCGGTGGCGCCTTGATGGGAGTAGTCAGTGCGGTGATTCGCTTTGGCGGAATCAATATTGTGAATGAAGAATGGTTGGCCAACTCTTGGTCGGAAGTGGTTTCGTTGGTAGCCTATATTGCACTAATTATCTTCTTTATAAAAGCAAGTATGAGTAAACCTCTTAAATAAAAACTAAGAATGAAAAAGATTTTATTGACAATGATGTTAGCAGTAACAACAAGTCTCTTTGCTCAAAAGTCCATTGAACTGCCTCTTTGGCCAAATGGTGCGCCCAACTCTAATGAGCTGAAAGGAGCTGAGCAAGAAAAAGAAAAGAGTAGGATTAGTAATGTGACTAATCCTACAATTACCGTTTACCAAGCAAAAAATGGAAATGGCAAAGCAATTATTATGTGTCCCGGAGGAGGTTATACCCGTCTGGCAATGGATCATGAAGGACACGATATGGCTGCGTGGTTCAATACTCAGGGAATTACTTATGTAGTTTTGAAATATCGCTTACCCAACGGGCATAGCGAGGTACCTCTTTCCGATGCTCAGCAAGCAGTCCGGATGGTTCGCCAACATGCAACCGAATGGGGCGTTGATATTCATAAAGTAGGCATTATGGGTGCTTCGGCCGGTGGACATTTAGCTTCCACTTTGGCTACACACTTCACAGTGGAAACCCGTCCGGATTTCCAAATATTACTTTATCCGGTGATTACGATGGACAATGCATACACACACAAAGGCTCACGTGAAAACTTGATAGGTAAAACTCCAACCAAAGAGCTTGAAACAACCTATTCCAATGAATTGCAAGTAACTCCTGAAACTCCAAAGGCTTTTATTGCACTGTCCAACGATGACAATGCAGTTCCGCCACAAAACGGAGTGAACTACTATCTTGCTCTACTAAAAAATAAAGTTTCCGCTTCCCTGCACATCTACCCTATCGGTGGACACGGATGGGGATTTCATGATAACTTTACCTACAAACGTCAATGGACAGAAGAGTTGGAAAAGTGGCTTCGGGAACTATAAAAAATACAAGTAATCCTTTAAATATAGGCTCTCTTTTAGTAAGTTAATTTGTTTGAACATACTATTAGAGGGCTTTTATCTTTTTAATTATATACTATTATGAAGAACAGACTAGCGCTTGCTTGGTTAACATTAGCTCCTTTTATGGCTTTTGCACAAGCTGACAGGTATGCATTAATAACCAATCCAAATTTACAAAGTATCAATCGCGAAGCACAACGAAGTACCTTTACCTCTTACACGAACGAAGAAGCAGCGGCCAAGAATGATCGCAAAACAGATACCTACCGTATATCGCTCAACGGGATATGGAAGTTCAACTATGTGGAAAACTTTAATGAACGTCCTACCGACTTCATGAAACCAGCGTATAATGTGGATAAATGGAGCAACATTAAAGTTCCGGGAAACTGGGAACGGCAAGGATTTGGCACCCCTATTTACGTTAATACCACTTATGAATTTACTTCTCCGGGATATAAACCATACTGGGACAAGCCTAATCCTCCATTCGTTCCCAAAGAATGGAATCCTACCGGAACTTATCGCAGAGATTTCACGCTCCCTGCGAATTGGGAAGGAAAAGAGATCTTTTTAAGTGCAGACGCCACCAAAGGTGCGGCATTCTTCTATCTGAATGGTTCCTTTATCGGGATGAACAAAGTTTCTAAAGTTCCCGCTCGTTTCAATATTACTAAGTATGCAAAAACCGGAAATAACGTGTTGGCTGTGCAAATCCATCGTTTTTCGGATGCAAACTATTTAGAATGTCAAGATTTCTGGCGGTTAAGCGGATTTGAAAGAGAAGTTTATGTCTACGCTCAGCCTAAGGTACGCATTGCAGATTTCACAATACATTCTCCGTTGGATAGTACTTACAAGGACGGAGTGCTAAGTATGGAAGTGTTGCTTAAAAACGATACGGGAGAAAAGAAGTCCGTATCTGTTTCATACAGCCTGATAGATTCCGATGGAAAAACTGTTTTGAAAAGCATAGAACAAGCAGTAACAAACGAAAGGACTACTGTCAATTTTGAGAAAAACACTTTGAAAGAGGTAAAAGCATGGACGGCGGAAACCCCTAATCTCTATACATTAATCGTTTCACTGAAAGATACCGACGGACAATTACTTGAATCGACCAGCACCAAAGTTGGATTCCGTACCATTGCTATCATCAATAAACAATTAACAGTGAACGGACAGCCAATCTTAGTCAAAGGAGTAAATGTACATGAACACGATGAAGTAACCGGACGCTATGTAACAGAGGAATTGATGCTGAAAGATTTTGCTTTGTGGAAAAGATATAATGTGAACACTGTACGTACTTGTCACTACCCACAGCAAGAATGTTTTTATGAATTATGTGACCAATATGGCATTTACGTGATCGACGAAGCAAATATAGAGACTCACGGAATGGGATATGACCTCAAAAAAGGAGGTACACTAGGCAATAATCCTCTTTTTGAAGCAGCACACATGGATCGTACCATGAATCTATACCTCCGCGATAAAAATCATCCTTCGGTAATCATCTGGTCTCTGGGGAATGAAGCTGGAAACGGCATTTGTTTCTATAATACTTATAAATATCTGAAGTCGCAAGATTCTTCACGACCTGTGCAATATGAACGTGCCGGACTGGAATGGAATACCGATATTTACTGCCCCATGTATCCCTCTCCAAGTAGTATTGAGAAATATGCACAAAATCCAGAGTCTGACCGTCCGTTAATTCTTTGCGAATATGCTCATGCAATGGGAAATAGTTTGGGCAATTTCAATGAATATTGGGAGGTAATTAAAAAGTACCCCCTTTTGCAAGGCGGATGTATCTGGGACTGGGTAGATCAAGGTTTACTGGAGAAAACAAAAGATGGTCGAAAATATTGGGCTTATGGCGGTGATTATGGAAAAGTAGGCACTCCCTCCGATGGAAATTTCTGTATTAATGGGCTGGTTTACCCTGATCGCACCACTAAACCTGCCACGGAAGAGATGCGCAAAGTTTATCAAAATATCGACTTTATAAATATAAATCCAAAGGAAGGTAAAGCGATGATTCATAACGGGTTTTTCTTTACTAATCTAAACAAATATGATTTTAGTTATACCGTGAGAGATCATGGAAAGGCACTCTTTACAGAGAACTTTACAGTTAATTGTGCTCCGGGAGATAGTGTTTCCATTAATTTAAAGAACATCCCTGGTCCTCGTACTACTACAGGAGATAATCAAATTGAATTTGAAGCAAAGATCAGAACGGCCGAGCCCTTCCTTCCTGTAGGTTATGTGATTGCCCGCGAACAAAAGTACGTCAATCTTTATATGAAGGTCAAAAGTCCGGAAATCGCACCTGCTTCTGTGAAGGAAACGGAAACTCAGGCTATTTTTTCCGGTAAGGGCTTCAAAGCAATCTTTGATAAAAAGAGTGGAATGCTTATTTCTTATGTCTACCAAGGTACAGAATATATTCTCAAAGGTCAGGGATTTCATCCTAACTTTTGGCGCGCTCCAACAGATAATGACTATGGAGCCAATCTTCCCCGAAAATTGAAAGTATGGAAAGAGGCAAGCTATCAGACTATAGAAGCAAAGAATTTTACCGTATCCACGGGTGATCACAGCGTAGTCTCTTGCACCTATGAATTCCCTGGTACAGAGTCACATTGGGATATTACTTACACAATATATGAAAATGGAATCATCAAAGTGGATAACAAGTTTGTTTCTACAAATGAGAAAACTCCGATGATTCCACGTGTGGGACTTCGCATGCAATTGCCAATTGACTTCGATAATCTGACCTATTATGGACGTGGTCCTAAAGAGAATTATCGCGATCGCCGTACTTCACAATTTTATGGAGAATACAAGACCAATGTAAAAGATAACTACGAACCCTATATCCGTCCACAAGAAAATAATCACCGGACAGATATTCGTTGGTGCGCCCTCACAAATAAATCAGGAAAAGGAATACTTTTCATTGCCGACAGAACCTTTGAATTAAATGCTTCTCCCTATACATTGGAAAGTTTTGATAGCGGAGATAGTATTGACAATGGCGATCCGGTAACTGACAAAACTAATCACCGGCATCTTACTGATCCATTGCCTCAAAAATTAATTGATCTTTTCATCGATTACAGGATGATGGGCGTTGGAGGAGACAATAGCTGGGGAGCATTGCCACATGAAAAATATCTTATATTTGCAGGTAAGGAACCTATTACATATGGATTTAGTATTGTTCCATTTAAAAAGAATACGGACTTTAAAAGCCTGATAAAACAGTATTAAACTCTTAATAAATAAAGAAGTATATAATACCTTACTAACATAAAAAAGCCATCGGAGAGACATTCTCCCGATGGCTTTTATCCAAAAAATTAAAATTACAAACTTATTTTCTCTGCCCTAAATGAGCATCAATATAGAATATACCATTATCACCCGCTAATTTCATTTTGTCTATAATATCTTTTGCTGAAGCTTCTTCTTCCACTTGCTCACGAACAAATCCCCACAGAAAATCTTGTGAAGCTTTATCTTTCTCTGCAGCAGCAACATCTACTACTTTATCAATCAATTCAGAAACATGACGCTCATGTTTGTACACACTTTCAATGGCATCCAAAGGACTAGCCCAAGCATTGGGAACATCACCCACCGATTTTATTATAGCTTCACCTTCGCGTTTTATCACATAGTCCATCATAGAATAAGCATGCTCCATTTCTTCTTTAGACTGCACCTTCATCCAAGAGGAAAAACCGCTAAATCCTTTTTTTGCGAAAAACAAAGACATGGATAAATAAAGATTAGCCGACCACATTTCCATATTGATCTGCTCATTAATTGCTTCTTGTAACTTTTTGCTCAACATAATATTATTCGTTTTTGTCATTAATATAATACCACTATAACAACGTTTACCCTAATTATGTTCTAAGGTGAGAGCAAAAAAGATTCCCGGAGATATCATATACAAATTAGTACAAGACGGCACATTAGCTTTATAACATTAAGACCTCTGAAGTAAGCAGTAAACAAAAAAGAGTAAATCTTTTGTTGTTCAAAACAAAAGCATTACCTTTGCAGCCGCTGATACGAGATATCAGCATTAATTCAAATCAATTATTAAAACATTTATTTAAAATGGCAACAAAAATCAGATTGCAAAGACGCGGTCGTAAAAGTTATGCGTTTTATCAGATTGTTATTGCGGACAGCAGAGCACCACGTGATGGTAAATTTATTGAAAAAGTCGGTTCTTACAACCCTAACACCGATCCTGCAACAATAGATTTGAATTTCGAACGTGCATTATATTGGGTTCTTACAGGAGCTCAACCTACTGACACCGTTCGTAATATCTTTTCAAACGAAGGAGTTTACATGAAAAAGCATTTACTTGGCGGTGTAGCTAAGGGTGCATTTGGTGAAGCTGAAGCTGATGCTAAATTCGAAGCTTGGAAAAACAACAAGCAAAGCGGTCTTGCAGCATTAAAAGCAAAGAACGACGAAGCTGCTAAAGCTGAAGAAAAAGCACGTATGGATGCTGAAAAGAAGATTAACGAAGCAAAAGCAAAAGTATTAGCAGAAAAGAAAGCTGCTGAGATTGCTGCAAACGCACCTGCTCCTGTTGTGGTAGAAGAAGCTGCTGTTGAAGCTCCTGCTGCAGAAGAAGCCGCTCCTGCTGCTGCTGTTGAAGAAACGCCTGCTGCTACCGCTGAATAATAATCAGTCTACTACTGCTTAGATAAAGCAAAGCATTAAAAAGTTCCCCCCGAAAGATTCTTCTTCCGGGGGGATTCTTTTTATATTAAAAAATAATTTGCAAACAATGGCTACTTTATCAGTAAGTCTTTTACCCGACTAAAGTCACCATCTGTTTTTTCTGGTCTTATGCCCAGTAAGTGCGCTAACAAAGGATACACATCCACGTTGATAAATCCTTTGGACTCATAGCCTTTCTTAAAATCAGGTCCATAAGCATAAAAAAGGACCTGCATTTCGGCATTAGCCGGATCATATCCATGAGCACCTTTGTTTGCAGACGGACGATTGGAGAATTGCCATCCACAATCCGGACAAACCACTATATCTCCTATCCTATCGCTTGTTCCATAATTTAGAGAAGTCGGCATTTTCTCTTTCTTATAAGCTTTGATATGAGGCACATCTTTCAATGCCAGCAATACAGAATCACGACATCCCTGGTGGGTAAAGATAGAAGTCGGACTAGAACCATCTATCACATCAATCCATCTCGAAGGAATATAATTATCAATACGAACAACTCTATCCAGACTGATGTCCGCCATCCCATGATCGGAAGTGATAATCAGATTCACTTTTGAAGCAATAGAAAGCTTCTCAATCTTATGCATTAAGTCACCAATCAAACTATCCAGATAATGAACCTCTTCACCAACTTCCTTACTCTTTGGCCCAAAATGATGTCCTTTTCCATCTGGTTCAGGAAAATAGAGCATTATTAATTTGGGACGATCCACCTTTTTCTTGTTCAGCCAAGAAATAACAGTGTCTACTCTGGCAGTAAAAGTAATCGTCGGTTTCTCGTCAAAAACCTTATAATAGGTAGGAAACGTATTTTTTATCGCAATATCAGATCCCACCCAATAGACATTCCCTGTCTTTACTCCTTGCTTTTGCGCGGTAATCCAGATAGGTTCACCCAAATAGTAAGCGGCATTATTGCGAGTAGCAGAATCTCCCATTGAATAATGAACCTTGTTTTTCTTATCCCAAAATGAATTATTCACAATGCCGTGATGATCGGGTACCAATCCGGTAGCCAATGTATAATGATTGGGAAATGTGGATGCAGGATAAGAAGGTTTCATACTATGTGCTTTAACCCCGATACGAGCAATTTTATTCAAATTCGGAGTAGAATGTATTTGTGGATAGTCCCACCGAAAACCATCTAAGGAAATAATGATGGTATAATTTTCACCTGTCTTTGCTCCGTAAGCAGAGGAAACAAGAAACACCGTCAATAAAAATGATGAAATAAATTTACGCATAATTTGATACTTTAAATTAAAAGGAAAAGGATCTTTGCAAAAGTACCCTTTTCCTTCCAAAAATAATCATTATTAAAGCTTTTATCAGAAACTATATTGTACTCTGAATTATAAAGCCCCCACGTACTTCAGTAAATTGCCCATATTAAATCATGTTACTACTTCCAGAGAATGGGATTGAGGAATCTCTTGTACTTGCGATAGTAAATTCTGCTAAGAATTACTTAAAGAAACCGTTCAGGAATATGAAAAACCTAAAATCTTTAATACAGATCAATAGAACTAACTTACAGCAAAAAAAATTATGGTTATTTAGAACACAAAATTCTCATAAGCATGGATGTAAAGGAAGGTAATTGGATAATATTTTTATCAAAAACTTTGAATAAGTGTAAAATATGAATATATTTGCATTGTCAATCAATCCAGTGGCATAGTCTCCTACGAGAGAGGGGTTGACGAGTTCTTTTAATCTCTAAAAAAAAGATAAATAGACCTGTCTTTAGAGGTTTCTAAAACAGTTTATTTTTAGACTTTATTTCTCCTTTGAGATCACCAATTATTTAATTGAGGTATAAATAAAATAGTAATAATAAAAGTAAAGAATATTCATCACTTAAAAATTAGAATATGCCTATTTTAAAATTGGGTAATATTATAATTTGCATTTTTACAGACATGTTGCTTACTCATTATAAGTGGAGTCTATATTTCTGAAAGAGGGTTTCATTGGCCTAAAATTTAAAAGCAATTAAACGTTATAAAGTACATAAAGGAAAGTATTTATTAGAAGTGTCCAGAGATTTATAGAAAGATGTCTGTACTCTTGGTTCAAAGAGTCTGGACATATTACAATACTATTTTTATTTGTTTAAAAAGTCACGCAGTCAC
>JAATGU010000140.1 GCA_015654535.1 Bacteroidales bacterium | reverse complement strand
TGTGTGAATTGTCGTAAGATGGAACTTGCCGTTTGGATTGATCCTAAAGTAAGCAATCTCATAGAGAAGGACTACGTGCTGATCTCTCTGTACGTGGATGATAAGAAATCGCTTCCTACACCAATGAAAGTGACTGAGAACGGAACGGAAAGAATACTTAAAACGGTAGGTGACAAGTGGAGTTATTTGCAAAGAAGCAAATTTGGCTCAAACTCACAGCCTTTCTATGTGTTACTGGACAATGAAGGAAAGCCGCTCAATAAGTCTTATTCTTACAATGAAGATATAGATAAATATGTAGAGTTCTTGCAAGGAGGATTGGACCGATATAAAAAATAACTAATTTGTTACTCAGAAATATCTTTTTGTGATAATTGTTTGGTAATCTCAATAGATTGATTTACTTTTGTCGCATTAAACAAAGAATAATATGATTCATACAACTATACATCATCATCATTTTCCTAACGAATAAATTCGGTGGGCTATTATGATCATGTATATATCTAATAGAAAGGCTTACCGTTGTGGTAAGCCTTTTTTTTGACGTTCATTTAAAAACAAAATAAACTTATGCTAAGAATTGCCGTACAAGCTAAAGGCCGTTTGTTTGAAGAAACAATGGCTCTTTTTGAAGAATCAGATATTAAACTGACTTCTTATAAGCGAACTCTCCTTGTTCAGTCGACTAACTTTCCTATTGAAGTGTTGTTTCTTCGTGATGATGATATTCCCCAATCGGTAGCTACCGGTGTGGCCGACCTGGGTATTGTGGGCGAAAATGAATATGTGGAGAAGAAGGAAGATGCGGAATTGATCAAACGATTAGGCTTTAGCAAATGTCGCCTCTCATTAGCTATTCCAAAAGATATTGATTATCCTGGCATTTCATGGTTTCATGGTAAAAAAGTGGCTACTTCTTATCCGGGTATTCTTCAGGATTATATGAAAGCCAACGGAGTAAACACTGAGATTCATGTCATTACAGGATCTGTTGAAGTTGCTCCTGGAATTGGATTGTCCGATGCCATTTTTGACATTGTCAGTTCTGGTTCTACTTTGGTTAGCAATCGATTGAAAGAAGTAGAAGTGGTAATGAAATCAGAAGCTTTACTTATTGGTAATAAAAATCTGACGGTGGAAAAGAAAGAAGTATTGAACGAACTCTTGTTTCGTATGGCTGCCGTTAAAGCTGCCGAAGATAAAAAATACGTGTTAATGAACGCACCCAAAAATAAATTGAAAGATATTATCGCTGTGCTTCCGGGAATGAAAAGCCCTACGGTGATGCCACTTGCTCAGGAAGACTGGTGCTCTGTTCATACTGTACTTGAGGAAAAACGTTTCTGGGAGATTATCGGGAAACTGAAAGCTCTTGGCGCGGAAGGTATTTTAGTATTACCCATTGAAAAGATGATTCTTTAATAAGCGTATGAAAGTAATTAATTATCCCAAAAAAGAGGAGTGGAAGGAAATACTGAAACGTCCTGCGCTCAAGGCTGAAAGTCTGTTTGATACAGTTAAAGGAATTCTTGAACGTGTAAAGATAGACGGCGATAAAGCTGTACTGAAATGTGAAGCTACTTTTGATAAAGTGCAGTTAGATTGTTTACGTGTAAGCGAAGCGGAACTCAAAGAAGCAAACAGTTTAGTAAGTGATGAACTGAAAGCGGCAATCTATTTGGCTAAAGAAAATATTGAAACTTTTCACCGTGCACAATGTTTTACCGGAAAGAAGATAGAAACTCGTCCTGGGGTGGTTTGTTGGCAGAAAGCAGTGGGTATAGAGAAAGTGGGATTATATATTCCAGGAGGAACCGCTCCTTTATTTTCCACTGTATTAATGTTAGCTACTCCGGCTCACATTGCCGGTTGCAAAGAAGTGGTACTTTGTACTCCTCCCAATCGAGATGGGAAAGTACATCCCGCCATCTTATTTGCCGCTCAATTGGCTGGTGTGCACAAGATTTTCAAAGCGGGTGGAGTTCAGGCAATTGCTGCAATGGCATATGGAACGGAATCAATCCCCAAAGTATATAAGATATTCGGTCCCGGAAATCAATATGTCACTACAGCCAAACAACTGGTCTCTTTGCGTGATGTGGCGATAGATATGCCCGCCGGACCTTCGGAAGTGGAAGTTCTTGCCGATGCATCTGCCAATCCTGTCTTTGTGGCTGCCGATTTATTATCCCAAGCGGAACACGGGGTGGATAGTCAGGCAATTCTGATTACCACTTCTCCTGAATTGATTAGTAAGGTTACTGAAGAGGTGAAACAACAGTTGGCTTGCTTGCCACGAAAAGAAATCGCGGCAAAAGCTTTGGAAAACAGCAAGCTGGTTTTAGTGAATGATATGGATGAGGCTATCTCAATGACCAATGAATATGCCCCTGAACACTTAATCATTGAGACTCTTGACTATACAGCAGTGGCAGATCGAATCATCAATGCAGGTTCTGTGTTTTTGGGTTCATTGTCTCCCGAGAGTGCGGGCGACTATGCCTCGGGTACTAATCATACACTTCCCACCAATGGATATGCAAAAGCATACAGTGGGGTAAGCTTGGATAGTTTTATCCGCAAGATCACCTTTCAGGAGATTAACAGAGAGGGAATTAAAACCATTGGTCCGGCTATTGAAATAATGGCGGCCAACGAACAACTGGATGCTCATAAAAATGCAGTGACAGTCAGGCTTAATAGTTTAAAATAAAAAAACGATGAAAGCATTAAAAGAACTAACCCGTCCGAATATATGGGATCTGAAACCCTATTCTTCGGTTCGTGATGAATATAAAGGAGTAGAAGCCTCAGTCTTTCTCGATGCGAATGAAAATCCGTATAATGGTCCACACAACCGTTATCCTGATCCTATGCAAAGAGACTTGAAAGCGGCACTTGCTCCGATAAAGAAAGTAGCTCCGGAGAATATATTTCTGGGAAATGGCAGTGACGAAGCAATAGACCTTGTATTCAGGGCTTTTTGTGAACCAGCTGAAGATAATGTTGTTGCGATTGATCCTACTTATGGAATGTATCAAGTGTGTGCGGATGTGAATAATGTGGATTATCGCAAAGTGTTGCTCAATGAGGACTTTCAGTTCTCAGCTGATCAGTTGCTTGCCGTCACGGACGAACATACCAAACTAATTTTTCTCTGCTCGCCCAATAACCCCACAGGGAACAATTTTTTACGTGAGGAAATAGAAAAAGTACTTAATGAGTTTGAAGGATTGGTCATTTTGGATGAAGCTTACAATGACTTTTCTGACGAACCTTCTTTTCTTACCAAATTGGATAAATACCCTAATCTGATCGTGTTGCAAACTTTCTCCAAAGCGTGGGGCTGTGCTGCCATTCGTTTGGGCATGGCGTTTGCCTCACCCGAAATTATCGGCCTCTTAAGTAAAATTAAGTATCCGTATAATGTAAATCAGTTGACCCAAAAGCAAGCCATTGAGATGCTACACCGCTACTATGAAGTGGAGCGATGGGTAGAGACATTGATCAAAGAACGCGCTTATCTGGAAGAATCTTTTGTAGCACTTTCTTGTGTAGAAAAGATCTATCCCTCGGATGCCAACTTTTTTCTGACCAAAGTCAGTGATGCCAAGGCTATTTATAATTATTTGGTGGCCAAAGGGATTATTGTCCGTAACCGTAACTCAATTGCTCTTTGCAAAGATTGCTTGCGGGTGACGGTGGGAACGCGTGTCGAAAATGATCGGTTAATTGAAGCTTTGCAACAATATAAATAAAGTGTAAGCATGAAAAAAGTACTATTTATAGATCGAGATGGGACATTAGTGATTGAACCACCGATTGATTATCAACTCGATTCTCTGGAGAAATTAGAATTTTACCCAAAGGTATTCAAAAACCTTGGTTTTATTCGCAGCAAACTCGATTTTGAGTTTGTGATGGTCACCAATCAAGATGGATTGGGAACCGCTTCTTTTCCGGAAGAGACTTTTTGGCCGGCTCATAATAAGATGTTGAAAGTCCTGGCCAACGAAGGGATTACTTTCGATGATCAATTGATTGACCGGAGTTTCTCCAAAGAAAATCTGCCTACTCGCAAACCGGGTATTGGCATGATGGAAAAATATCTGGTGGAAGGAGCCTATGACATTGCCAATAGTTTTGTGATTGGCGATCGGGCTACGGATGTGGGACTGGCGAAGAATATGGGATGTAAAGCCATCTATTTACAGAATTCCACAGAAGAACTCGATAAAAGAGGACTCACCGATGTTTGTGTGTTGGTAACAACCGACTGGGATAAAATTACAGAATTCCTTTTTGCCGGCGAACGAACTGCGCAGGTGCAGCGAACCACTAAAGAAACAGATATCTTTGTTCGTCTCAATCTAGACGGAACCGGAACATGTGATATCTCTACCGGATTAGGATTTTTTGATCACATGTTGGAACAGATCGGCAAACATTCAGGTATGGACTTAACTATTAAAGTGAATGGCGATTTAGAGGTGGATGAACACCATACCATTGAAGATACGGCCATTGCCTTGGGCGAGTGCATCTACCAAGCGCTGGGCAACAAACGGGGAATAGAACGATACGGATACTGTCTTCCCATGGATGATTGCCTTTGCCAAGTGGCTTTAGACTTCGGCGGACGCCCTTGGTTGGTTTGGGACGCAGACTTCCATCGTGAAAAGATAGGAGAAATGCCTACCGAAATGTTTCTGCACTTCTTTAAGTCTCTAAGTGATGCTGCCAAGATGAACCTGAACATCAAAGCTGAAGGTCAGAATGAACATCATAAGATAGAAGGTATCTTCAAAGCGTTGGCACGTGCGTTGAAGATGGCGGTAAAGAGGGATATTTATCATTACGAATTGCCCTCAACTAAAGGCATACTCTAAAGAGAATTATTAAGTATTCATCTATTAATATTATTAAACCCAGGGATAGACAAATAATTTTATTCTGATTCAATTTGTCGGGCTCACCTTAAAATAGTTTGCTATATCTTCTAAATTTAGCATTTTCGGGGCATAAAACTTATAGATGTGTTACAACAGTCCTTAAAAGGGCAAATAAACTTCTTTTAGTCTGTTTTAATTCAAAACATTGATAATGAGTAATTAATAGTTTTCTAAGACGCGTTTTAAAATTCAAGCGCGTAGGGTGCGTAGGGTTTTTCTTAGACTTTATATACTAATATAGATAGATATAATATATATAATAGTATCTATAGTATAGGGTTTAAGAAAACGCCTCCGCACCCTCCGCATCCTACGCGCTTGTGGCCAGTCTCGATTTCTTTTGTTGCTTTTTCCTATCGTTTTTTAGTCTTGTTAAAAATATGTCTGGACTTCTTGTTCAAGATCTATGTACTCTTTGGGGAAAATGTCTGGACTTATATTACATCAATGGAAAACTAAAGGAGCGATGAACTTAAATAAGGTTAAATCAGTGTTGAAATATAGGGAGTACTATACATTGATTTAAAGAAAATACTATTTTCGTAAATCAAAGAATAAATTATTCTTAAGATACTATTGAATAAATACATTTTCATAATTTAATAAGATGAAATCACTCATTCAGTTATCAGTAGCTATTTTACTATTTTTTACTGCTACAAGTTTTTCTAATGGAGAACGGGTTGATAAGAAGAATTCAACTTATGTGAATTATATTTTGCTCAATGGACAAGCAGTGTCAAAAGGTAATCGTGTAGAGACGGATGGAAGCATTCATAAGTTTAATACCCCTTTGCTTCAATTGATACGCACTAAGTCTAAATCACCAAAAGGTACTATCTTACTACTTCCGGGGGGAGGATATCAAACATTGAAAGTAAGGAGCGAAGGGCAAATAACGGCAAAGTTTCTTAATGATGATCACTTTGATGTAGCTATTCTTGAATATCATGTGGCATCCGGTTCGCAAACCAGAGACCTGGCTTTGGCCGACGCGTTGAAGGCGTTCCGATTACTAAAGAATAGCTCTGTTTCTCTTGGCTTACATACTGGTTGTTTAGAAATTATGGGGTTTTCGTCAGGAGGTCATCTTGCGGCACGAACTGTTCAACGACTAGGCGAAAAGGAGCAACCAAATGATCTGATTCTTATATCTCCGGCATATATGAATGAAACGATTGCCGGGACTGTGTACCCAGCAGTATTGCCTCCTGTGAATCCATCTGCGAGACTGCTTACAGTCCTTTCTGCCAATGAACTATGGTCTGCTAGTTGCGAGGAATATTCCAAAACCTGGAAAGGGTATGATGGGATGGCAACTTTCCAATTGTTGACTGATAGTGCTTACGTCTCCGAAAAGGATACGAATCCTATGGACAGAAAATTTAAATTGGCAGGCATTATTAAAGATTTCTTTGAGGCAAAGCCCGAAATACAGGCTGATGTTCCAAATCCTGCTACTGTTCCTGTTACAGGATATAATCCTAAACGTTTTGCTGAAAAACTTGCTCTTGTTGCAAAGGATAAGTTTGATTTAATTATGCTTGGTAATTCCATAACCAACAACTTTGAAAAGCCTCAGCAACAACCGGTATGGGATCAGTTTTTTGCTCCACGAAAAGCATTAAACCTCGGCTTTAGCGGTTATCGTACCGAAAACATCATTTGGAATATACAGAACGGATTGCTGGAAGGGCAATCTCCAAAGGTTGTTGTTTTGGAAATAGGTACCAATAACATTGATGAGAAGCATTATCCGACACGCCACACTGCCAGCCAGCTTGCCGGAGGTATAGAGGCGATCGTAAAACTCTTACGCGAAAAGCTGCCTGATACAAAGATTATTTTACTCCGTTGCTTTCCCGGTTGTTATGGGGGACCAAATCCTACTTCGCATCGTTTAATTCTTGAACGTGCTTCTGATATTGTATCTAAGATTGCTGATGGAAAATATATTTTCTATTGTGATGTGAATCATGTGTTTCTCAACATGGATGGGTCAATCAATCACGAAATGATGTCCGACTGGTTACACCCAACTCCTGCCGGAGCAAAAGCTTGGGCGCAAGCAATGGAACCTTTGCTATCCAAACTTATGGGCGATGAGTCGCTAGACACAGATGTTCCTTCGAATACGGCAATTGTACCAGTGTCGGAACTGGAAAAGGATGGATACGACTGGCGGAAACGCCATGCTGATGTGCTAAGCATCAAGGATTCCATCAATCCTGAGATTGTTCTTATTGGTAATTCCATTACCCATTTTTGGGGTGGTGAACCAAAATTGAAGAACAGGGATGGAACAACCAGAACCCCCAATGGACCAAAAACATGGGCTTCATTATTTGGTCAATACCGCGTGTTGAATCTTGGTTTTGGTTGGGATAGAACGCAAAACGTACTCTGGCGGCTCGATCATGGAGAAATAGATGGGCTGCATCCACGTACGGTTGTGATCCATATAGGTACCAATAATACCAGTGAAACTCAAAATGCCCGGATGAATACTGCCCCTGAAATAGTAGAAGGTATCCGTGCCATATGTATGCGTGTCCGTTCAAAAGTACCCGGTGCAAAGATTGTACTGATGTCTGTCTTTCCACGCGAACAAAGTCCTACACATCCGCGTAGAATCCTGATTAACGAGATTAACCGGGATCTTGAAATCTTTGCAAAAGAAAATAATATTACTCTCTTGAATATCGGGCCAAAAATGCTTACTGCTGATGGTACACTACCAAAAGAGATAGCCTCCGACTTTTGTCATCCAACGGAGAAAGGGTATCAAATTTGGGCAGATGCCATTCGACCATTCATCTCTGAACCATAATATTAATAAATGAGCATGTTATTATAATCTCAATTTGCTGAAAGGTATTTTAAAGTTCTTCAATCTCTTTCAGCCACAAGGCAGAGCTTGCATCACTTGGCATTCTCCAATCACCTCGCGGACTGATGGAGATACTTCCTACCTTTGGACCATCCGGCAAACAAGAACGTTTGAACTGTTGGTTAAAGAAGCGGCGGAAGAAGGTTTGCAGCCATTTCTTGATAATTTCTTTACTATATTTATCGGCAAAAGCAATGTTGGCCAGGTAGTAGATCTTGGCAGGACGGAATCCAAAACGCATCACATAATAAAGAAAGAAGTCGTGAAGCTCGTAAGGTCCCACTAAATCTTCTGTCTTTTGAAGAATATTTCCATTTTCGTCGGCTGGAATCAGTTCGGGACTGATAGGGGTATCTACAATGTCCGTTAATATTTCGCGGGCATTTTCTTCCACCTCATTGAGGCTTACCCAATTGACTAAATATTTCACTAATGTTTTAGGGATACTTACATTGACTCCGTACATGGACATGTGGTCGCCATTATAAGTCGCCCATCCCAGTGCCAGTTCAGAAAGATCACCCGTTCCAATCACCATACCACCTGTCTGATTGGCAATATCCATTAGAATTTGGGTGCGTTCTCTTGCTTGTGAATTCTCATAAGTAACGTCGTGCACATTCATATTGTGACCAATATCCTTGAAATGCTGAATACAGGCAGCTTTTATATCTATTTCACGAGTACTGATACCCAGTTCTTTCATTAAGTTGATCGCATTATTGTAGGTGCGGTCTGTAGTGCCGAAGCCAGGCATGGTGATTCCCAGAATGCCTTTTCGCGAGAACCCCAGTTTGTCGAAGGTCTTGACGCAAACTAGTAAAGCAAGTGTGGAGTCCAGTCCTCCGGAAATACCTACCACTGCCGTCTTTGACTGAGTATGAACAATTCGTTTAGCTAATCCTGACATTTGTATTTCAAAGATTTCTTCACATCTTTCATTTAGTGCTTTGCCTGATGGCACAAAAGGAAGTGCCTCTATTTTGCGGGTGAGGTTTAGAGGTTTATTGTTAATCAGTTCAGTACAGATGTGAATCACCTCCGTGTTTTTATAATCTCCGCTGTTTGCCGAGAAGGTGGTATTCATTCGTCTTTCCGTGCGCAAGCGTTCAACATCTATTTCGGTAATGATTAACTGTTCGTCCATGCAGAAGCGTTTGGACTCGGCAATCAATGTTCCGTTCTCAAATATTAATCCGTTGCCTGCAAAAACCACATCTGTAGTGGATTCACCGAAGCCACAGGAAGAAAATATATATCCGGCGATACAACGAGCAGATTGCTGACTGATTAATGAACGAACATAGTTATGTTTGGCTATTCCTTCATTGTCTGCTGAAAGGTTAATTAAGATTTCAGCTCCTTTGAGTGCTAACTTGGAACTGGGAGGGATGACCGACCATAGATCCTCACAGATCTCAATGCCGAAACAGGTATCACGTGTATCGAATAGTAAATTTGAATTGATAGGAACCAGTTGTCCGCAAAGGCGGACTGTATTGTCAATCACATCTCTGGCGGAAGTGAACCAACGCTGTTCGTAGAACTCTTTATAGTTGGGTAAGTAAGTCTTGGGAACCACACCAAGAATTTTGCCTCGTTGAAAAACCACTGCGGCATTTAAAAGGACGGTGCTTTGTACAACCGGCATTCCCACTACACAGATAATATCCAGTTGACGGGTATTATTTATGACTTGCATTAATCCCATTTCTGCTTTTTCCAACAAAAGTTGCTGAGCAAACAAGTCGGCGCAAGTATATCCGGTGATACACAACTCTGGGAAAGTGATAATATGAACCCCTTTTTTCTCTGCCGAAGTTATCAGACCTTCAATTTGTTCAACATTATACTGGCAATCCGCTACCTTGAGCCGTGGCACTGCCGCTGCCACTTTTACAAATCCGTAGTTCATTCTTCCTTATATTAATCTGATTCAATGATGCAAAAATAGTCAATTATACTATAAGAAAGAATGAATATGGAAACTTATTGTTTTATACCGCCAACGGAGATACGATTTAGGTCAATAAATAATTTTTTATATAGCCTACTTATGAACTCTTAAAGGCCAATATTTCCCATTTTTATAATATTCCTTTTATTGTTTGAATGCCATAATTACGGTATATAAAATACAAAGAGTTAGGTATTGTGGATGATTCTAAATAATATCAACTTTGCACAATAAATATTAATAATATAATAAAAGTGTGACATTTTTTTTAAAACACAAAATATTAATTACATCTCAATAGACAAAATTAAAAAGATGTTATCCATCTGTCTTAGAAACCTGTAACGGTTATTTAGGACGAGTCAGTGTTAAAATACCATTAAGAATGAAATTATAAAAAGAAATCTTTTTAATAATTAAATAAAGCGAGCGCCCCTTTTTCTGTCGCCAAACTGATTCAAGGGTACGCTCGCTACAATTGAAGAAAATTGTATGACAAAATTATCTTTTTTTTTCGGAAACTGCAAAAATATTCCGAAATATGTTACATGTAAATCGAGAATAATATTTTTTTTTATTAGTTTAATCACTTTAACAGCGCATGCCCAGCAAGTTACTATTAGAGGAAAAATTATCGATGAGCAATCTAAAACCTCTGTTATTGGTGCAACCATCAAACTTAAAGGGCAACCAGGAGGAACAACTACAACAGATGTGAATGGAGACTTTCACCTGAATGTCAAAAATCTGCCGGTATCATTACTGGTGAGTAGTATCGGATATAAATATCAGGAAATTGATGTGTATGAGGATGTGCCCATAACTGTTTACCTCACTGAAGACTTGAATAGGTTGAATACTGTAGTTGTAGTGGGATATCAGCAAATTAAGAGGAATGCAATGGCGAGTAGTATTACTACCTTAGCTGCAGACGAAATAGCTAAAGCCAATTATACATCTATTACAGAAAAATTGCAAGGTCAGGTTCCTGGATTGCTTATTTCAAGTAACTCTGGAGTTCCGGGCACATCAGTTTTAGTACGTTTACGGGGGGCAACATCAATTACAGCAGGGAATGATCCGCTATATGTTGTAGATGGTGTATTTGTAAATAATGAAAGTTTACAAGGACTTTCCAGGGGATTAGGAGGACAAGTATCCGATCCACTTTCTGATCTGAGTTCCGAAGATATAGAATCGGTGTCGGTATTGAAAGATGCTAATGCCACCGCTATATATGGATCTCGTGGTGCGAATGGTGTGATTCTCATTACTACAAAAAGAGGAAGCAGAAATAGCAAAACGAGAGTCCAGTTTCAGGCTGAATATGGTATGGCAAAAGCTACTAACTTATGGGAATTAGTCACTGGACCTGAGCATGCTGAAATCGTTAATGCATGTTGGCTTAATGATGGAAAGTCTTATGCTACCAGACCTTTTCGATCAAAAAGTGAAGTGATTACCGGATATACGGCTTATGGAACTCCAGAAGAGCAAAACACCTATGACAGGTTGGGAGATGTATTTAGGACAGCCACGTTACAAAAATATAATGCTTCTGTATCGGGAGGTGATAATAAAACGAATTTCTTTCTGGGAGGAGAATATCAAAAACAGGAGGCAACTCTTAAGATTCAAGATTTTGAACGTTATTCATTTCGTTTGAATCTGGATCATTCTTTGTCGAGCAGCCTTAAAATTGGGACAAGTAATAATATTTCCTATGTAAAAAGACAAGTTGTGAGAGTTGGAGACGGCCCTGCCGGCCTTTTTCAAGCTGCACTTCATACTCCCACATTCTATCCAGTGTATAATGAAGATGGAAGCTATTACAAACCCGTTTCTTTTGATAATCACCAAGCAATTCTGGATAATTCAGATAACCATGCCTATAGTATTCGCAGTATCAATAATCTTTACCTGAAATGGGATCTATTAAAAAATCTCTCCTTCAAGTCTTCATGGAGCAATGATTATAACAACTATCACGAAAAGGCTTATTATAATACTTATTTAACTTACGGACAGCCTTCAGGAGAGGCAAATGATGTCACGACAGTGAAAAAAACTTTGAGTGCCGAACAAACACTCAACTTTAACGCATCTTTCGATGACTTGAGCTATTTAGCAGCGTTTGCAGGGAATACCGTTCAAAAGACCACAACAGAAAGAGAAATCCTTACCGGAACAGGATTTCCAAGCAATGAATTCAAACGAATATCTTCGGCTGCAACTCAAACAGCTTCATCATCAGGATCATCGTACGGTTTAGTCTCGTTTTTTGTAGGAGGTAATTTTTCTTATAGAAACCGCTATAGTGTGGATGTTAATGTTCGCGCTGATGCATCATCTCGTTTTGGAGACGATAACAGATGGGGATATTTTCCTTCGGTAGGAACAGCTTGGAATATTAGCAATGAATCCTTTTTCCCAAAAACAAAAATAATAAATGACCTGCGACTCAAAGCCAGTTTAGGATATTCTGGTAATCAAAATATATCGGACTTTGCCTCTCAGGGGCTTTGGAGTGGTGGCAGTAACTATGATGGAAATGCAGGAATAGCTCCCTCACAATTGGCAAATCCCGATTTAAAGTGGGAAACAACGCGTCAATGGAATATAGGATTGACAGGCTCCGTACTTGACAACAGACTGGAATTTGATTTTAGTTATTATGATAAATACACTGATGATCTGCTCTTGGACGATCCTGTGGCATCAAAAATCGGGTATTCTACTGTAACTAGAAATGTAGGAGCAATAAGTAATCGAGGTATAGAATTAGGTTTAAATTCAACCAATATTAAAACTAAAGATTTTGAGTGGAAAACCAACTTTACTATTTCTCATAATGATAATAAAGTGGAAAAACTTAATACACCAATAACCGGCAGTTATCAAACATATCAGATTCAGCAAGGTTACCCTCTCTATTCTATGTGGGTATATAATCAAATAGGAGTCAATCCCCAAACAGGTGATGTGATTTACGAAGATTGTAACCCTGATGGAAAAATAACAGTAGAAGATAAAAAAATTGTTGGAAATGCTTGGCCGAAATTCGAAGGTAGCTTGAAGAATACATTCTCATACCGAGGATTCGACTTGGATGCAAATATATTCTTTAAATCAGGAAATAAGATATACAACTATACCAGCTCGTTCCTCGAATCAGGTGGTACAAGAGGTGTAACCCGTTCTATGCTGAAAAGCACTCTCAACTATTGGAAAAAACCTGGAGATACGGATGTGCTACCTCGACCAAAATCTACAGTTAATGCTGATGGCAGCTTCAATTACGATCAACAATCGAGTCGTTTCGTAGAAGATGGTTCTTACATTCGTCTGAGAGATATCACATTGGGATATACTATCTCGAAGAGATCACTTAAGGCGTTAAATATTAGTCATGCTCGTGTTTACTTAACAGCAACAAATCTGTTTACGATCACAAAATATTCGGGACCAGATCCTGAAGTAAATGTGGGTGCTGAAGATTCGCGGGGGTTAGTACAAGGTATGGATTTTGGTACTCCTCCTCAACCAGTGTCTGTTTCTGTAGGAATTAATTTGACTTTTTAAAAAATACGATATGAAAAGATATATATTAATTGCAGTTTTAGCTTCGGCTCTTTTTTCATGTGATAATATTTTGGATACCACACCTGAGATATATATTTCTGATGATGGAGTCATTACAGATTCAAAGTCTGCATTGGCTGCACTAATAGGTGTTTATGATGCTGTTCAAGGATATTACGGCGTAAATATTGTTGCTCACAACGCTATTGCGGATAATGTAGTCAATTTTACTGCACCAGGGAATATTATTCCCACACTGACTGCTGCGGGGACAAGTGCTTTTGATCCAACCAGTGGGGGCGGATATTCACAAGCGTATGTAGCTATTAATCGTGCTAATTCAGTTATTAGTAAAACGAGTGCCCTTAGTGGATCATCTGTTATTACAGATGCAAATAAAAATCAATATTTGGGAGAAGCCTATTTTTTAAGAGCATTGACTTATTTTACTTTAGTAAGAACATACGGTGGTGTCCCTATTATTTTAGAACCAACAGATTCACCTACTCAGAACAAAGGAGTAAAACGAAGTACAAAAGAAGAAACTTATGCCCAAGTGTTATCAGATTTGGATAAAGCGGAAAGCCTTCTTTCGTCTACAATCGTTCGGAGTCGGGCAAATCTCTATTCTGCATATGCACTTAAAGCTCGATTATATTTATATACTGAAAATTGGGATAAGGCAGAAGAGTATGCTACAAGAGTAATTTCAAATTCAACAGGATTTAATTTAGTGAAGCCCTATTCAACCTTTTATACTACTTCAAAATCTGCTGAGTCCATTTTTGAATTAGTTTTTAGTTCTTCTGATAAAAATCCCATATATACTTACTATCTATCTTCCGCAGAGGGTGGAAGGTTGGATTATATCCCTGAACCCAGCTTTGTAGGTCAACTATTAGATCCAAATAAAGGGGGTGATCGTAAAAGTTTAATTAAACAATTATCAGATGGAAATTGGGCTCTAACTGAATACGAAAATCAAGATGGTTCAAGTTCTCTTTACGTACTTCGTCTTGCAGAACAATATCTAATCAGAGCTGAAGCCAGAGTAAAGAAAAATAGTTCGGATTTACCAAATGCGATTGCTGATCTGAATGAAATTAGATCTCGTTCAAATGTACCGTTATTTGTCGCTACGATAGCTACCACAGCACAAGATGTCCTGTTGGCTATTGAAAATGAACGTCGTTATGAATTAGCCTTCGAAGGACATCGATTCAGCGACATTGTACGCACAGGAAGAGCGGCAGAGGTGTTTGGATCCATCAATTCTTTATACAAAGATTCCGGACGATGGGTATTTCCGATCCCGTACAAAGAAATTGTTGCCGATCCGGATCTTGAACAAAATGAAGCATACAAATAATTAAAAACAAGAAGCAGTTGAATTAAGTCTCTGCCTTATCTCGACAAAAATAAATATGAAATAATTATGAAAAAATGTGTATTAATTCTACTGATTAGTTTTTTGGCTTTTGAAGTAGGAGCTCAGAAGAAACAGGGCAAGTTAAATAAAGAAAATATAGCTATTGATTATTTAACTAGTTCATTTACCACTTACGATCAACTTCAAAAAAAAATATGGAGTACTCCCGAACTCGGATTCCTAGAAGAAAAAAGTAGTGCTGCATTGCAAAAACATTTATCGGACAACGGGTTTACTATCGAAAATAAAGTGGCTGGTATACCAACTGCATTTATTGCTACATACGGTAGTGGTTCTCCGGTCATTGGTATTTTGGCCGAATTTGATGCTTTGAGTGGTCTCTCACAAGATACAGTTCCTTATGAAAAAGCTGTCGTAACAGGAGGTAACGGTCACGGATGCGGTCACCAATTATTGGGAACAGCTTCAACAGCTGGAGCTGTTGCGATTAAAAAGTGGATTGAAGCCACTGGGACCAAAGGTACAATCAAAATATTTGGTACTCCTGCCGAAGAAGGTGGTGGCGGCAAAGTTTTCTTTGCACAAGATGGCTATTTTAAAAACGTAGATGTTGTTCTTGATTGGCATCCGGCTTCTGAAAACTCTGTTAATATTTCAACCAACCTAGCACGTATAAGTATTATATATCAATTTCATGGCATACCTGCTCATGCGGCGGCTAATCCGGAAAAAGGGCGTTCTGCTTTGGATGGAGTAGAAGCTATGGATAATATGGTGAATATGCTTCGTGAACATATTCCCTCCGATGCACGTATTCACTATGTGATTACCGATGGTGGAGGACTTTCGCCTAATGTTGTTCCAGCTCATGCCGAAGTTTCGTACTATGTAAGAGCTAAGAACACTACTGAACTTTTTGACATTCTCAATCGGGTGGACAATGCCGCTGACGGTGCAGCCTTGGGTTCAGGAACTACTGTTACGAAAAAACGTCTGGCTGGAGCTATTTATCCTATATTACCAAATAAGGCTTTAAGCAAACTCATACAAAAGCATTTTGAACGAGTAGGAGGAGTTCAATGGAACGAAAAGGAACAGGCCTTTGCGGTGGAAATTGCTAAATCGACTAAAACTTCAGTACAAGAATTGGAAAAAGTAAGAATTGTGAAACCTTATGATGAGAATCTGTTTGGACAACTTAAATCTGGTTCAAGCGATGTGGGTGACGTTAGTTGGAATGTACCAGTTGGATCATTTGTTGCAGCTACTTTTGTCCCTGGATCTTCAGGTCATTCTTGGCAAAACGTAGCTGCAGGAGGAACTACTATCGGTACTAAAGGAGCCTTAGTGGCTGCAAAAGTTTTTGCATTGACTGCAATTGATTTATTCTCTAATCCGAAATTGATTATTCCTATCAAGCAAGAATTTGAGAAATTGCGCGGAGAAAATTTTAAATATACTCCAATTGTTTTAGGTAAACCTGAGTTGAACTATCGACTCAAAAAATAAATAATCAATATATTCTAATAAGTTATGAAAAAGAATATTTTATATCTATTTATCATTTTGATAATCAGTGTATCGGATTTATTAGCTTCATCACCTATAAAAATAGTAGGGTCAGCTACAAAACATGGTCCAGAGAATGGATCACTCATTATTATAGGTGGAGGATTAATTCCACTTGAAATTTGGAATAAATTTACTGAATTAGCTGGTGGTGTTGACAAAGCAAATGTAATTGTAGTCACAACAGCGGCAGGAGATTCGGCAGGTATAGAAACCCGTACTGTCCATCTGGTGAAAAAGCAGACAAAAATAAAAAAAGTAACATTGCTTCACACTAACGACATAAATGAATCAAATAGTGAGAAATTTATAGCAAAATTAAAAAATGCTACCGGAGTGTTTTTTGAAGGAGGTCGGCAATGGAGAATTGCCGATTCATATCTCAATACGCTCACTCATCAAGCTTTTTGGGAGGTACTTAAACGTGGTGGTGTAATTGCTGGCACGTCGGCAGGTGCCAGTATTCAAGGGTCATTTTTGTGGAGAGGTGACACATCGGGTCCACAAGTGTTAATAGGAGATCATACACAAGGTTTGGGTTTCTTGAAGAATTCGGTTATAGATCAGCATATACTTCGTAGAAATCGTCAGTTTGATTTAGTTAATGTGGTAAGAGAGAGTCCAAAACTAATTGGAATAGGATTGGATGAATCAACAGCTATTGTAGTTCAACGGGATACATTGGAGGTTCTCGGAAAATCATATGTTGCCATTTATGATTATAAGACCATTATGGGTGAAGGAGAAAAACATGTTTCCGATAATAAAGAGGACTTTACTGCAGCTTCCGGTCCTTTCTTTTTTTTAAGTCAAGGACAAAAATATGATTTGCGAAAAAGGAAGGTAATCTATGAAAAGAGAAAGAGAAATGAAATAGAACCTGAATCTCAACAATCAAATAGCATTTTATCCGTAACAAAATAAAAAATTAGATAAAAGTAAACAAATGTCACAAAATTATTTTTCTCATTTAGTCTGCGCAGAATGCAATAAAAGGCATGATGGCAATTTCGTTCAAAATGTGTGTACTGATTTCAATTGTTTAGGCTCACTTTTAGCACAATATAAACTCGACGAGTCAACTGTAACAAAAGAAGATATAAAAAGTCGTCCGTTTAATTTGTGGAGATACAGAGAATTTCTTCCAGTGGTAAATTCCGAAAATATTGTAACTCTTGGTGAAGGAGGTACACCATTACTGAAAGCTGATCGACTTGGAAAGGCATTTGGTTTTTCAGAATTGTATATCAAAGATGAAGGAGGAAACCCTACCGGGTCTTTTAAAGCTCGCGGAATGAGTGTAGCTATTTCTAAAGCGAAAGAGTTAGGAATAACAAAAGTGGCTATTCCTACGGCTGGTAACGCTGGAGTAGCTATTGCTGCTTATGGTGCAAAAGCTGGCATAGAAGTAGTTGTATATATGCCGATAGAAACGCCCGAACAACATAAACAAGAATGTAGATATTACGGTGCAAAAGTGATAGAAATAGATGGGAATATAGGCGATTGCGGCAAACTGGTGACAGAACTTTGCCAAAAAGAAGGGTATTTTAATATTTCCACGCTAAAAGAACCTTATCGCTTGGAAGGTAAAAAAACAATGGGTTATGAACTAGCCGAACAGTTTAACTGGGAATTGCCTGATGTCATCCTTTATCCTACAGGTGGTGGAACAGGGTTGATTGGTTTCTGGAAAGCTTTTGAAGAATTAGAGATACTAGGTTGGATAGGGAAAAAGCGCCCACGGCTCATTGCTGTTCAGTCTGACCATTGTGACGGTGTGGTCAGTGCTTTTCACAACAAGAAGATTTCTGTAGAAGCGATTGACCGCGGTTTCACTGTAGCCAATGGCTTACGTGTACCCAAACCTTATGCTGACAAACTGGTTCTACGTATCCTGAATGATTACAAAGGAACAGCTATTGGAATAAGCGATAAAGAGATACTCCAAGCGTTGAGTGAAATTTCACGTTACGAGGGCCTTTTCCCAGCTCCTGAAGGAGCAGCCCTTTGGGCAGCAACAAAACAGCTCAAAGCTCAAAATATCATTTCTGAATCAGATAAAGTGGTATTAATAAATACAGGGAATGGTTATAAATATACTGATAACATTTGGGGTTAAAGTTATCTTCAATCAATTTTAATAAATAATATGCAAACAGAAAGATTAAATCTACTGAACAGAATTGCTTCGATTATTATCGGGCTTTTATTTTTGACGAATTTCGTCTCTAATGCCCAAGTTTCATTAAGTTATTATTTGCCTGATGCCGCAACATATAATCCTAATATTCCTACTCCAAAATCAGTGTTGGGTTATGAAATTGGTGAGTGGCATGTATCGCACGATCAAATTGTTACGTATGCTCGTACTATTGCTGCTGTTTCGCCACGCGTGAAACTGATTGAATATGGAAGAACTCACGAAAACCGTCCATTATTAGTGCTTATAGTTACTTCCGAAGAGAATCAGAAAAATTTAAATACTATCAAAGAGCAACATCTTTTGGTCTCAAATCCTGATAAATCTAAAAGTGTGAATATTGATAATTTACCCGTATTCACTTGGTTGGGGAATAGTATCCATGGTAACGAAGCATCAGGTGCAAACGCTTCTTTATTGCTCCTTTATCATTTGGCCGCTGCTAATGACGCCGAAACCTTAAAGTTACTGAATGAATCGGTTATTTTTATTGATCCTGCTATCAATCCCGACGGAATCAACCGCTTTGCTTCATGGGTAAATACTCATAAAAGCAAAGTTCAGAATCCCGATCCATTGAATTATGAACATCAGGAAGCTTGGCCGAGTGGTAGGACTAATCATTATTGGTTTGATTTGAATCGAGATTGGTTAAACGTGCAACAACCGGAATCGCAGGGTCGTATTGCTGAATTGCAGGAATGGAGACCTAACATCTATACAGATGCTCACGAACAAGGTACGAATGCTACATTTCACTTCTCACCAGGAGCATTAACTCGCGTTCACCCACTTATTCCTGCCGAAGACCAACGGCTGACATTGGCAGTGGCTAAGAATTTTTATGCAAAAGCTTTTGATAAAATTGGTTCGTTATATTTTACTGGTGAAACGTATGATGATTATAATATTGGTCGTGGACCAGAATATCTTGATTTTAACGGAGGGATAGCTTTTTTATTCGAACAGGCCAGTGCCCGCGGTTTTGCTCAGACTTCTGACAATGGAGTACTTACTTTCCCTTTTGCTATCCGCAATCAACTAACGGCCGAATTGGCAACAATAATAGGTGCACATGCATTAAAAAAAGACTTAATTGAATATCAACGTTGGTATTTTACTTCGGCTTTTCAGGAAGCAGCCAAAGATCCTATCAAAGCCTATGTATTTGGATCAAAAAGAGACCGTGCTTCGGTTTATCACTTAGCCGAGGTTGTATCCCATCATGGTATTGATGTATATAAATTGAAAAAGAACATAGAATTTAAAGGTTCAAAATTTGATTCTGATAATAGTATTATTGTTCCGCTTTCTCAAAAACAATACCGTTTGATTCAGGGAATATTTGAAATAAGAAATGTATTTAAGGACAGCATTACTTATGATATTTCTGCCTGGACATTTCCTCTTGCATTTAATTTAGAATATAAAGGTCTGGATGCAGCTACTTATAATTCGGGATTATTAGGAGATAAATATAATAAGGATGAGTTCCCAAAAGGAAAATTAATTGGAGCAGAACCTGCTTATGTTTATGCTTTTGAATGGAGCGAATATTATGCACCGCGTGCATTGAATCGATTATTGGAAAAAGGCATACTTGCCAAAGTTTCATCAGCTGTTTTCAAATCGGGAGATAAAGAATTTAAGCGTGGCACAATTATTATTCCAACAGGAAATAATCAACCTGTTTCATTAGAACAGATTCAATCAGTACTTAAAGAAATTACAGAGAAAGATGCAATTGATATTTACTCACTTGAAGGTGGTTTTACCGAAAATCATCAATTGGGAAGTGGAACTTTTGGAACTGTTGAAAAACCTGAAGTAGCAATCCTCACAGGAGGACACCTTGCAAGCGATGGCATTGGTGCCATCTGGCATCTGTTTGATACTCGCTATCAGATACCGATCACTCTGTTACCCATTGAAAATTTTAATTCAGCGCGATTGAATAAATACAATACGTTGATTTTGGCCAATGGAGATTATTCATCATTGAACGAACAAGCTGTAAAAAGGCTGAAATCATGGATTGAAGAGGGAAATACACTGATCGCATTCGAGCAGGCTTT
>JAATGU010000115.1 GCA_015654535.1 Bacteroidales bacterium | reverse complement strand
TCTCCACTCAAATAATAATCCCGAAGAACTTCAAGCCTGAAGGTTTCGGATGATAAAACAAGCTTTTTTCTACTATTTGTCATCTCTTTTTGATTTTAATGTCGACCAAGTAGTGACAAGTAAAACCCGTGTAAGACATAATTCGTTAGCTTTTCTTAAAAAACGGGTTAACAAACAAGGAATCTACAGCAACCATCATTTTGTCAAAAGACGCTTACCAACATGATCAGATTTTATTCATTATATCTACTCGGAGAAAAGTGAGAGGTGAGAGATCATCGTGATAGATAAATGTAAATAAAAAGTCATCTATCACACTATAGTTATATATTGATTAAGGGATTAGGAGAAATTCGTGATAGGTGACGAATGGGACTGCGTTTTTTTGCGTATATGCAAAAAAAAGGTGCGTCTCTCGTCTAAATGAACTTATGCCATTGATCTGTGAATTTCTAATGGGCTTATAAACTGGAACTTCATTCAGCATAACCCTTAACTATATCACAAGAACTGCCTCTTAATTCTGTATTAGCACTCTCCTCTGATGTATTTGTAGAAGCCGGAAGTATGGTTATCATTTTTAAAGCATCACCAGAAGAAGAGGGAGATTGTATATGTCGAAGCGAGATACTTAAGCCATTTATTATATTTATAATAACAGACTAGTTTTGTGTAGACCATTGGAATTTACAATTTTATCACATTAGATAAGAACTCCAGAACAACAACTTTCATATTTACAGGGTCATAATCTGTTGCAACTACTTTAACTTGGAGTTCTTTAATTTCATTTTTCTTATAAAAGGGAAGTGTTGCCTGAGGTGTGCAATATCCACCAGCAAAAACCGGTAATATGTCCGTGTATGTTTCTCCTTTCATAATGCGCACCCTTCTTTTTATATTCATGCCAAAATCATCTAATGTACCTGAAAATACAATGTTGTTCGCTACGATTTTATTATTTGAAGACGGGTTTCCTATAAATACAAAATAGGACTCAGGATACACATTAAATCCACATCCTTCATTTAGCCATTGTGCATTAGTCCATAATGAAAAATGATAATCACAAGTGTTTTTAAGTGATACTTTTACAAAAACGTCGTTGTTAACTATTTCTTTTTCTATTGTTACATCCATTTTAAGCTGTGCCGATGCAGAAGTGTAGGCGCAAACTAAAAGGAATATAGTCATAAAATATTTCCTCATAATTTTTTTCTATATGCTTACCTTAGGAATATAATTCCTCGGCTTGCTTAAAAAATAGATGTCTGGACTAGCCAAAGATTTATTCACAAAAGAAAGGCTACTTATACAAAAGGTTGCAAGCGAAAATAAAATAAGAATAATAGGACTATTGCGTAACATCAAATTCATTTGAAAAAATATTTATTAGAATGAAATATTCGTATTAAAAGTGCTGTAACCGATAACTTTGCTTCGATGGAAATCGGAAATACTCCACTCGAAAATTTTAATTGACATAATCTACTTATTTTTATATACTAAAGCCCCCATATAAAATTGTATTTCCATACTTAATTTCTATCACATAATCTCCGGTTTCATATCCTTCAATAGAAATTGGCAAAATTGTAGAAGCCGACACAGAAAGTGTATTATCATATACGATCTCACCTTGTTCATTCTCTATATAGATGGTTAAGTCCTGAATATTACTATCGAAGGATATTTCAATGATTGTTTCATCTATAGTAGCATGAATTGGCAAGTAGACTACTCCTACTGATTTAGGTTCTACCTGATGTAATTCTCCTCTTTTGAGAGTTATTGTTTTCTCGGCCTCGCTTATAGTGTTAATACCATAATTGTACTCTACAATAAAGCTAAGTAGAAATAGCGTAAGTAATATACCTTTTTTCATATTGTTTTGATTTTAAATGATACGTTTTATAAACTTTGTGTCAACAAATATAGTGGGTCTATTCAAATAAAACAAAAAAAATGGGCGACAATTAAGGTGTACTATATATTGATTAAGTAGCTTAAATATAGATAGTTAGTATAGATATTAAAGAAGTTGATGGGCGACAGTTTATAAATTGCAAATAATTTCATCCAAGATTCTTCCATCATCGAGCATCATTTTGTCTTTACGTATACGCGATTTTCGTCTCTTTACAGATATTTTTTCCATGTTCAGAATCTGCAATCTTCAACGTTCTGAATTGATAGTTTAGCACACTGTCTTATTTTTCCAAACCAGAATATCCAAAGCAGATAGCGCTGTATCGGTTGATCCGAAAAAAATGATATCGATTGCACCAAATTTGACAAAGAACTCCTTTGAGCGATATTATCAATTTTCATCAACGACTAACCTTTATAGTTGTACTTTGCTAAATGTTTACGTTAATCTTTGAATTCTTTGATGCGCTCGGTTTCTGCATTTATAGCTGATTTTGATTTATATTTAGCCTTGCTTGAACTGAATTTATAGGTCAGCGACAATTGAACCAACGATTGATCATAATAGTAATGATAACGGATATACTGTTCGTTTAGGGTAGTGTATGTATTCATCTTGTCCGACTTGAAAACGTCATTCCATAAAATAGTAGCGTTGAGCTTGCCTTTCATAAAACTTTTTTGAAGACTCAAATCTGTTCTGAATACAGGATCGAAATAGAAAATATTTTCCACCCCTTTGGTGAAGTATTTCACATTGATACCCAGCTTAAAGTTTCCCGGTAAAGTAAAGTCCGTTCCGGGATAAGCATACCACATCGGTTTGTTCATATTGATGATATTGCTTGCTTTGTCAGTACTATTTGTCAGGATTACACCTGTAGCCAGATAGCATGTCATGAACCTGCTTTGATAGGGTAACATTAAGTCCACAGAAAACACGTCCGACTTATCGATATTCTTTTGCGAAGCTTTCGTCACGGATGGAGATTCAGCATCTTGTTCTACATACCAGCCCAGCATATGCTTTTTGTGAGTATAGTTTAATGCCAAAGAAGCAGCCCCTTTGTATACAAGTTTTAGACAGGCTGTATGCCTTAATTCCGAAATCAACTTGGGATTTCCCTGAAAGTAGCAGAGTGAGTCTATATAATTGATAGCAGGATTCATGTCTTGAAATGAAGGACGAGTAATTTTCATGGCATAACTGGAGGAAACTGCCCAATCATGGGTTAACTTATATCCCAATGTCAGGCTGGGGAAGAGATTAAAGTTATTTTCATTCTGTACGACAACATCCGTTTTGGCAAAGTCATCAAAAACTTCTGCCCGCAGACCAGCCTCAAAGTTAAACTTCTCATACTGCTTTGACAGTATAGCATAAGCCGCGCTTATTCCTTCACGATATTTATAATCAATATTACGATTTTCAATTCCGTTATTGATAAATCGGGTGGTACTGGCATTCCTTGTATGAGTATATTTACCACCCAAATTCACATGATATTCATCTCCAAACTGTGTTTCAAAGTCTGCTTTTATTGAATTAATATCAATAGTTGTTTTTACATTGTTGTTCTTTTGAATATTATTCTCTGTGATATCCATATTCTCTTTAGTATTAAAATGAGATTGGTCGTATAAAACATTCAACTGCGATTTACCCAGCTTGGGAGTATAAGTATAGTATGCCGTTCCTGCCAGATACGTCCGGTTATACTTGCTGTTTTGTAAAGAGGAAATTGAATAATCATCCATACCAGAATAAGAAACCAGACTATTATTCATAATATTCTTTTTCGTATCCCTAAATTGTCCATTGAGCTGAATTCCAACCGTATGTTCAGGCAACAGATTATAATCCAATGCTGCACGAAATTTATGATTATCCTGAGTATTATTTTTTGTACGAATACTCTTTGAAACGTAATATGGTGAATCTGTAGCTTGATAATCAAGTATATAGTTTTCGGTAATTATCCGCTTTTCGGGAACATAAGCATAAGAACCAAATAGTGCTAGTTTTGAACTTTTTATAGAAAGCTCCGTACCGATATATTTTCTCATATCCTTTCCGTGCCCCAAGCGTCCGGTTACTTCAGCTCCCCATCCTGCCTGCTTTGCTTTTTTGGTGGTGATAAGAATCACTGCTTTGCCTTCTGCATCATATTTTGAAGAGGGGTTAGTAATAATGTCTATCTTCTGTATATCAGAAGAAGAAATAGACTCTAAAGCTTGATTAGCAGACAATGTCCTGCCATCTACCACAATCAGAGCATTGCCTACGCCCAATACTGAAACTTCATTGTCTGTACCGATCATTACACGGGCTGCCTTTTGCAAAACATCAATTGCTGTTCCAGCTTGACTGAGCACAGTATTTTCCACATTCATTACGATGCGATCACTCTTTCCGGTAATGACAGGCACACCTGCCTTTACAACCACTTCTTTTAATAGATTTGACGCCGTATGAAGTCGTATCTGCGAAAGCACTAAATGATTCTTATCAACAATTAGTGTCGTGTCGCGAAACCCCATGGATGATATTTTCATCCTAACAGGCAGTTTAGCTGTTTTTATGGAAAAAGAAGAATTCATGAAGTAATCTCCCTTATAAAAAATAGAATCACCCGGATTATACAGCATGATATTATATCCAGATAGCTCTTCCTTGTCACTACTTATAACTGTTCCCTTGATAGTAACTACATCCTGAGAATAGCATATAAAGCTATTTAAAAACAGTACTAAGATTAAAATTGAAGCTCTCATTATTTATCTTTAATAGCCCGTTGGCTGAATTAAATTAGCACATATTTAATTTAGCCAATGGTTTTGTTCTTTAATTTTTTAATATATTGCAGAATTGTCATAGCACCAATCTTTGCTATTATTCGGGTAAACGGTCCTGTAGTTAGGCACTGCTCCTGCTTGGAAATTCTCTAAAGAATTAACCAGATTCCCGGTAAATGAATTGCAAATGTAATAAAATTCAGAGAATACCGTATCCAAGTTGTGCATAAATGAAATGAATATATACAAAAATTTTGCTCATTATTTTCTATAAATTTAATTTAACCAATCGATTAAGAATATATACGGTCATATCTGACCAACCATTCATCATTTTTATTTATTAATGAATGACTTGAGAACTTTAATCCTGAAAATCCCCACCGTTCAGAAAGTGTGGAGGTGAAGAATGTGAAGGCTTATATATTTGCATTTTAAAGAATTCTATTTTGGATTATCTTTTACCCTGATCAATAATCCGGTTGAACAAGGTATTCTTCGAATAAATGATCTGAGCTTCACCTTGCATACGAGTGTGAAACTCAATCTTTTTATTTTGCGTAGTAGTCATCCCATTAGCAAACCGGATGCAAACGCGAAAGTAGGCTTTGCCGGATCGGGTGATTACATCGTGATTCGTATAAATAACCTTCCCATTGATTATACCATAGGTATTTTTCTCATATCCGTCTATACTAATAACGGCGGACTGCCCTTTTTGTATTTTTAAAAGGTAGGCATAAGGAATCAGTGCTTCCGCATAAAACGAACTTTCGTCTCCCGGTTTTCCCTGTTTCAGAATGACATTCACTTCCACCATTTCTGGGTAAGGAATATAATAACTTCCGGCAAGCAAAAGAAGAAAGACCAAAAACAAGATACTTGTTCCCGTACGGATAATACGCGGAGGGATCTGCCCGATTATTTTACGGACTTTTTCACTTCTTAGTTCTATTTTCTCGTAATCTTCCATCACTTCAGTATTTAATTTCCTAATTCCAGCTGATTCTTTATCAAACGGTAATAAGCTCCCTGCCGGGTTATTAATCCTGCATGAGTCCCTGTTTCCACAATTTCTCCTTTTTCCACCACCACAATCTGGTCAGAATCTTTTACCGTGCTCAACCGGTGTGCAACTATCACCACTGTCCGCCCTTTATAAAAGGTTTTCAAGTTATCCACAATTTGTCGTTCATTGTTTGCATCCAGTGCATTGGTTGCTTCGTCCAGAAATATGTACGATGGATTTTTGTATACAGCCCTTGCTATCAGGATACGCTGACGCTGTCCCTGACTCAGTCCTTGTCCGTCCTGTCCGATAATGGTGTTGTATCTCAGGGGAAGTCGCTCTATATATTCCTCAATATTGGCAATCTTTACAGCATGAAGTAAGCGTTCCTTGTCTATATCCCCATCGTCCACCGCTATGTTTCGTGCGATGGATTCGGAGAAAATGTATCCATCCTGCATCACCACCCCACATTGTCTGCGCCACCATTTCATGTTATATTTATTTAAGGCTGCGTCTCCGATTGTTATCTCTCCACCAAGAACCGGATAATAGCCCAAAAGTAATTTAATAAGTGTTGTTTTTCCACTTCCGCTGGTTCCCACAATAGCTGTAACTTTCCCTTCGGGAATGGAAAACGACACATCGTCAAGGATTTTGTGCGGACTGTGGCGATCGTATTTAAAATTCACCTGATTCAGGTACAGACTTTTGTCCGCACTTTTAAAAGCAGTCAGGGCATCGGGATTCTTTTCCTCATTGTCTATATTATGAATTTCATTGATACGTTCCAAACTGATTTTCACATCCTGAATGGAATACAGGAAATTCATTAACTGATCAATCGGACTGTTCAGCTGTCCAATAATGTATTGCACAGCGAGCATCATTCCCAGAGTCAGTTCTCCGTGAATGACAGCTGTTGCCGCCAATACTGTAATTACAATGTTTTTAATCTCATTGATCAGAATACTCCCGGCTTCCTGAGTCTGCTGAAGTTTCAGTGTTTTCATATTTACTCCGAACAGATCGGCCTGTACGTCTTCCCATTCCCAGCGTCGACGCTGTTCACAGTCTTGCAGTTTTATCTCCTGCATGCTATTAATCAATTGATAGGTTTTATTATTGTTGATGGCTTGTTGTTCAAAATAAAGATAATCCAGCCTCTTCCTTTTTTTTAAGAAAACAGTAAACCATGCACCATATAGTATACTTCCGATAAAAAAAACAGAAAAGATAAGCAGGTTATAGTTCAGCAGTACAATGCCGAACACGACAAAGCTAAACAGCGAAAACAGCACATTCAGAGTTTGTGTGGTTAGAAACCGCTCCACCCGGCTATGGTCACTCATGCGTTGTAGTAAATCACCCATCAGTTTTGTATCAAAAAACTCCATCGGAAGTTTCATTAGTTTGATAAAAAAATCCGAAACTAACGAAATATTGATACGCATACTGATGTGCAGAAGTATCCACCGACGGATAAAGTCTACTGATGCCCTACTTATGGTGAGCATCATTTGAGCCAGCAGAATTAGCCAGATAAAGCTAATGTTCCGGCTGACAATACCCACATCCACAATAGCCTGAGTGAGGAAAGGGAAAATTAGTTGCAAGAGACTTCCCAGTAGTAGCCCCAGAATGAGTTGCCCGAAGTAACGTTTGTACTGCCTAAAGTATCCGAACAGAAAACCGAACGAACGTTTCTGCTTTTTAACTTCATCCTTCTTTTCATAAAAGGAAGGAGTTGGTTGCAGAAACATGGCTACTCCTTTATCTTGCCCTTTTGTTTGAGTACTTAACCAATTTTCTATAAAACTTTCTTCTTTGTAAATTAGTAGTCCTTTACCTGGATCAGCTATAAAGTATTTTCTCTTTTCTTTTCTTCGGCCTTTAACTTTATAAAGAACAACAAAATGATTTTGTTTCCAATGTATAATACATGGAAATGGGGCATCTTCTGTTAACTTTTCTAAAGTTACTCGTCCACATATAGTGTGAAAGCCTAATTGATTTGCGGTCTCATTTATACTTAGCATTGATATTCCTTCTCTGGAAACACTACATAACTGAGAGAGACAAGCCAATGAATAGCTCTTCCCATAGTATTTGCATATCATTTGCAAGCATGTGGAACCACATTGCATCGAATCATGTTGCCTAAAAAGAGGAAAACTTCGACTAATCATAAATAATCTATTTGCTGAATCAGTTCCAATTAATTATAACCTATATATACCTTTTTAAATTTTGCTAACTAAAACAATACTATCCATCTGAATGTATAAAATTATTAATTCTAACCTTATGTGAATTTATCAATTACCTCAAACAGCTGTAGAAATATTAATATATGGAACTTAAGTATATTAATTGATCTAAAATATGTTTGTTAAAGATACTTAGTACAGCAACTAATGAAAATTATTATAAGCGATTTATTTCATTAGTTGCATTTGTCCCCTTGTATTTGCTTTTCGTTGAATTAAATCGATAAGTAAGAGTTAATACGATGCTTCTTGAATCAAGATCTTTATCATAGAATAACTGCAAATTATTAAAATGCATATCCCATTTTGCCTCCCTTGTCTTAAAAATATCATTTACTGCTAATTGTATACTAAGTTTGTCATAAAAAAGTTTTTTTGACAACATTAAATTTAATCCCCAACTCGGTTTCATCATAGCAACTTCTTCATTACCTCGTGTCATGCCATTTATATTTATTCTAAAAATCCACTTAGAGGAGAATTCAAGTGCATTGTACCATTTGTACATAAATATAGGGTGGTTATACTTTGTTTCAGGATTCCCCAAATTTAACCATTGTTTTAATTCGCTAATTTCCCACGAAGGATTCCATATTCCAATTGAAGGAGAGTAAGAAACTCCAAAATTGAATTCTTTATATTTATCAACATTTTCATTTTTTAAAAGTATTATAGGTTTGTCATTGTATAACTGTGGAACGTTAAATATGGCGTCTTTATTGATCGTATATGAAGCCAAAAAATTAAAATCCATCCAACTAAACATATATGTAAACTCATTTTTTATATTTGGTTTTAAATACGGATTGCCTGATTCATAAAGAAATGGAGAACTGTATTGTATATTGCTTCGTAATTCATTATAGGTCGGATATCTGACTTTTGATTCAAAAGCCAATTGTATATGAAATCTATTACCTGAATACGATACAGAAATATTAGGAAATAGTTTTTGATATCGTTGCCCTTGTTCCTTATTTTTTATTTCATTTTGATAATAATTAAGATTGATAATCTCATATCTCAACCCAGCATTGAAAGTAAAATGTTTCAATTGTGTCTCATAAGTTGCAAATAAAGCGGTACGATTTTGTAAAGCCTTGTCGTTTGTCTCGGGTAAATCTAAATCTTCCTTTTCATTTATGTATGTCTGAACATTTTTAGTGTAAGCATATTCGGAACCCACACTTAGAGTTCCTTTGGGTAAAGAATAACTTAATAATCCTTTAGCAGCATAAAGATTATAATTTGTTGCACCATGAGCAAGGATAGGTATACTATCTGATGTATTTAGATAATAGATTTCCTGTTTGTTTGTTTTTTTACCCTTAGAAACATCAAAATTGATCTTAACAGATAATTTATTGCTTAATGTTCCCTCATAATATGCATTCATCAAATGTCTGTCACTATTATCCTTATTTAGGATTCCTTGTTTTATGTATTCTGCGGTAGATAGATTGTCAAAACTTTCCATATCATTAATAGAATAATCTTTATCTTTAGAAATTTTTCCAGAATAGCGGATACCCAATGAATGCCTTTCAGACGGATTGAAATTAAATCCAATTACAGGATTATATGAATATTCTTTCCATTGGTCACTTTCAGAATATTGTTGTCTCTTTTCTTTTTCATTGAAAATGAATTTTTGTAATCCAGTATATGATTGTCGTTGTTTACTGTGATAATAGTCTAATGATCCCAATATATCCCAAGCTCCCTTACGATAGTTAAGTGAAATATATTCATTATCCGAAAATTCCCTTGCTATCGTTCCTTTAGCGTATACCATTCCACTCAACCCTGCGCCAATAGGTTTTATGGTAGTTATCTTTATTACTGCTTTAACACTGGCATCATATTCCGCACCAGGAGTGGTTATTACTTTAATTTCTTTGATATCGTTCGGTGAAAGTTGCGATAGTTCGTTTTCATCCCTAACCAAACGATTATTAATATATATAAGTGGCGTTCCTTTCCCAAACACTTTGAAATTACCGTTTTCACCATTGACGAAAGGCAGTTGTGAAAGCACTTCGTTAGCATTAGACAGAGTTGCAAGAAGAGTATTCTGAACCCTGGTTACTATGGCTCCATTTTCCATTTTGAATACTTTTCTTCTGCCAATAACTACAACTTCATTAAGTTTAGCATTCAAAGAAGTAAGTTGGAATGTTACATACTTGTCAACCTCTGCGTGTGAAATCTTTGAAACATAGCCAATATAAGATATTTTAAGTCGCTTATTTCCGTTTCCTTTATAAGGAATATTGAATTCACCTTTTTCATTGGTTACGCTACCACACAAAAATAATGAATCCGATTCATTTATTAAAATAACATTTGCATATTGAATTGGACTATTATTTTCATCTATAACTTTTCCTATAAAACTTTGACTATATGAATTATTAAGAAAAAAAAACAAGAAAGAAATGATAAAAAATAATCTTTTCATATTATGCATATATCTGTGTCCCATAATAATATTAAATATTGCAAAAACGTTCGAGTTTACAACCAATAGGACGTGCGTAAAAATCTTTATTTTTTCGATAGCTTTTTAATCTGCAATTTTTTAGAGTACATTGATTTTTTAATGCACATTCTCGACATCCTTTAATATCATCCATTTTGACTGTTCCACGGAAAAGACTCCATTTATCTTTATCTTTCCATATTTGCTGAATATCTTCTTTCTTTAAATCTGCCAATTGAAATTCTTTTTCACCAAAAGCCATCGCGCACGGATACATAATTCCACTTGGATCTATGGCAAAGCGATTTGTTCCAGCAGAACAGGATATAATATCAGAGAAAGCTTCTCCAACATTTAATGCAATTGGATCTGTATATAATATATTAATATTGGAGCTATATATCAACTTCAAATTTTCAATATTCTCTGTTATTTTGTTCATTTCTGTAGATGTAAATAGTAAATCAGAATTTTGTTCTGCCCTTCCTAAAGGATCAATTAATAGAAAACCAACACTTTTAATGCCATGACCAATTGCAAAATTAAGAAAATCCTTTATATACATGTAGTTTTTTCTATGAATAGTGTATGATAAGTGAACTTTAGCTCCTCCAGAACATAACTTGATTAAAGATTCTGAAACTTTATCGAAAGCTCCCTTTCCTCTTAAAAAATCGTGAGTGAGAGCGTTATGCCCATCAACAGATATTGTTAACTCAACATTAGATCTACACAAGGCACTAATGTTATTACTATTAACTTTAATTCCATTAGTAAGGATATTAAATCTTAAACGTTTTTCTACAATATCATTGATAAGGCTATCAAATTCAGAGTAAAACATTGGTTCCCCTCCAGATAAAACAATATTATATGTATTATATCGCTCTAGTTGTGTGAATATCCTAACCCACTCGTCTTTACTTATTTCTTTGAACAAATTACTAGTCGGCGATGATAATTGGAAGCAATGTTTACATGCTAAGTTACACTTATGTGTAAAATGTATTTCTACGTTTTCAGGTGTTGTTGTAATAGGGATTGCCGCTTTATCAATATTGCTTTCAAAAAATAGCTTCGTAATATTTAAACCTTTCTCAAGTAAACAAGTTTTTTTGTATTTGTTTACTATATTATAAAATTGATCCAGTTCAATATGTATGTTGTTCTTTGACAAATACTCATTCAGTTCTGCAAATGAAATCGAGTTATTTGCGAATATCTTCAATAAGTAAAATAGGGGTTTACTTAGCGTTAAAGATAAGCCTGAATCTATATTTATAGCTCTATACTTTTGAAAAGTATGAATATCTTTTCGTAGCACCCATCTCTTCCCTAATGTCCATTTAGAATAATATTCCATAATAATATTTGTAATATAAATAATAAAGAATTGTTGAATAAAGGAGGTCGTATTTTAAACACCACCTCCTTTTTTAAAGGACTCTCCATCTAGAGCCATCTCATTTTATTTATCCTTTTCATCCTTAGCTACATTACAACAATTATTCCATCCTTGGAGCCCAGCAACTTGAGTCTCTTCGCTCATAACTGAAACACCACCGTTCAGTTCAAGAAGTTCTTCATTGCTAAGCAATTCTATATTTTTATCCATAATGTTGAACTATTTATTTGTTATGTTAATGTTAATAATTTTCCTACTCTATTAAGCTTTTCAGAATCTGCTCTAATTGATTAATACAGCTTTAGTAACTGCATTGTGAAATCTATTGGATATTATGGACTTCATAACTTTCGAATATTTTTTTATTCGTGTTTTATTATATTTGTCTGCTTTATTGTTTTAAGGTTTGACATTTGTGAGCGTTGGACTCTTTATAATGTATACTCTTAGTTTAACTCTTCCGTAGTGGTAGCAAGGCATTACAGAAAATAAAACTAAATATTCATGTTAGTTTTTGAAAAAGTTAATAGTACCAAAAATATACAAACTTTTTGCATCTTATTTGACGAGAGCAATCGATTACGTAGGTCTAATACGTATCCCATGTTAAAATATTATATTATCTAAAACATTTTTATCTATTATTGAACCCGATCCCATATGATCAATTTATCCATGAGATGTGCTTATAAATTTATTGTATCATATACTAAACTTACCATATAAAGTTGTATTTCCATATTTAATTTCTATCACATAATATCCGCTGTTATATCCTTCAATAGAAATCGGTAAAATTGTAGAATCCAACACAGAAAGTGTATTATCATATACAATCTCACCTTGTTCATTCTCTATATAGATGGTTAAGTCCTGAATATTACTATCGAAGGATATTTCAATGATTGTTTCATCTATAGTTGCATGAATTGGCAAGTAGACTACTCCTACTGATTTAGGTTCTACCTGATGTAATTCTCCTCTTTTGAGAGTTATTGTTTTCTCGGTCTCGCCTATAGTGTTAATACCATAATTGTCCTCTACAATAAAGCTAAGCGAGAATAGCGTAAGTAATATACCTTTTTTCATATTGCTTTGATTTTAAATGATACGTTTTATAAACTTTGTGTCAGCAAATGTAGCGGGTCTATTCAAACAAAACAAAAAAAATGGGCGACAATTAAGATGTACTATACGTTTCTTAAGTAGCTTAAATATAGATAGTTAGTATAGATATTAAAGAATCTTGTGGGCGACAGTTTAGAAATTGCGAATAATTTCATCCAGTATTCTTCCGTCATCGAGCATCATTTTGTCTTTACGGATACGTAATTTTCGTCTCTTTACAGAGATCTTTTCCATGTTCAGAATATCGGCAATCTTCAACGCTCTAAATTGATAGTTTAGCGCACTGTCTTCTTCTTCCAAACCAGAATATCCAAAGCTAATTTCACTTAAAGAAAAGCCCAGACAGATATTATTCTTTACAATAAAAGCATAGTTACGCTTAGATAATTTTTCCGGATTATTTTATGCCACGTAATAAAGTAAGTGTACTATCCAGATGTTCCTTTATAAGGGTCTCCGCTCTTGTAAGAGTAAAGTGGAAGCGATTCTATTTATTCTGGTCACCGACACAAAAGAGGTTCTTCGTCACTTTTGGTGGAAGATCTTAATCAAATCTAAAATTCAATATTGTTTTAGAAATTAAACAAATACTTTACAATGAACTGACGAGGACGAAGCGTATTCATACTTACCGACTCACTCAATGAGCCAATGTTTCTAAGCTGATACTCATTGTTATTAAATAGATTCATGGAAGAAAACTGTAATTCACTATTTTTGAAAAGATAAGACAGTGATAAATCTGAAAAGAAGCTGCTTTTGAGCCCTTTATCGGTGCTGTGATAAAACTCATTTCTCCATTTAATCTGCCATTTATCGGAAGGAATCACATTCAACGTTAGTTTATGATGAAAGCTTCGAACGGGTGAATATTCTTTCTTTTCAGGCTCCAAAGTCTCCATAGCGGAATAGAGATAGCTTGAAACTGCTTCCCAATTAATGTATCGGCATGGCTGCATAAAGAGTGTCACAGATGAATTTATATTATCAGAACGGAACTTAGTGAGCGCTCCACTCCATAATTGGGTATCTTCCGTACCACTATAATTGCCACTTAAACGAATAATGGTTTTACAGAAGGAGAAAGATTTACTATAATCGGCATTGACTCCAAAACGTTCACTATTCACGCCCTGTTTTATACTCACCGTTTGCTGCAATATCCCATTAAAACGAGAAGAAAGAAGCATGTTACGATGCTCTGGTGTATAGTATCCGGACAAATTAAAGAAAGAGCCTTTAATAGGATTCTTAAAGTTTATCCCTCCGTGAAAGTCCATGGATTTGCGCAGGGAAAGATCATTTCCATGGGCATAACTACTACGGTAGGAGGTAAATATATACCCCGGGTAAAGATCATAAATATCCGAATAATTATGGTTATAAGTGAAGTTCCCATTTATTTTCCAAAGGGCAGAGAATATATATTCCAAATTAATAGCAGGTTCAAACAACAAGTGATTTTCATCACCTTTATAGTTAGTCACTGTTCTGCTGCATTGATAAAGATTCGCCATTGTAGCGGTTATTGACACATTCCCTTTAAAACTGTAATTCTGATAACTGAGTGAAGGAACTATATACAAATTGGTCTCTGTAAAATGAGAACGATTAAGAAAAGAGTCCCGGGAGGCCTCAGGAAAGAGACTGCCGGAAGTATTGAACATAGAATGTAATGACTGATCTTTTATCTTAAGTCCGGCGCGATACTCAATGTACATCCCAAACAATTTGTGTAGAAAAGAAGTATATGTGTACGAACCAAACGAACGTAACCGCAAGTCTTGTTGCATCGAGTTATATTCTTCCCCTCCATTAAGTGACCCGGCATACTGGCCGGGGGTAACAATGAGGTGCTGCGGGAGATTACTATACATATTCATACTGGAAAGGTGGAAGACATTTTTTCCAAAGTTGCGGATCAGTTGAAAGTCATTGGTCAACACTTGCTTATCAAGATCAGTAGTCTGATTTACTGCTTTGCCATTGGTTTGCATCCATCCGTTATTGTCACCAAAACGCACCTGCCATTTAAGTGAATTTTTTAGAAAAATCTTTTTGTTGTTAATGTTATATGTTAACTCTCCTTCTATTTCATCTTTGGAGTGAATGGCATGCACACTCTCGTCAATGGTAAGAGTTTGCCCGGGTAAAAAATAAGTGCTCACCGAACTTCCATCCTGTTTTTCCCGGTCATGCAAGTAACTGGCCTGAATACGCAAATCATGGCCCTTTTTTAGCCTCCATAAGTTATTTACAGTAAACAGATGGGAGTCATTAAAATAGTAACGTTGCTGATCTAAATCGGGACTTCCAACTGATATAGGAGAAAGGATATCATGTTCCTGAGACATTGTTCTCATTTGGTTTGTCTGATCTATTTGATCTATTGTAAGTACCTTTAATTCTTCTCCAATATCTATCCCCGTATTGTTATTCTTATACATACTCAGATTCTGAATATGGGCATTGAAAAGCATTCCTAATAAACGATTATCCCACAGCATCTTCCCTTTTTGTTCTTCCACACCTAACCCAACATTCACTGTCCCGATAAAGTGTGCTTTTGCTTTATCTTCAAGCACCAGATTGATTGCCGCGTTTTCACTGAAACTTTTTCCGCGGAGCGCAGCTATTGCCTGATGATTTTCCAGCACTTGTATCTCTTTCACCGCTTTGGCCGAAAGGTTATTGGTTGCTAAGTTATACCTACCTTCCAGTAAATTCAGACCTTCAATATAAAACTTATTGATAGCTTTCCCCTGATATTTTATCCGTCCGTCATTCGCCACTTCTATGCCCGGTAGCTTTTTCAACACATCCCCAATTGTTCTGTCTTGTGGCATACTAAATCCATTAACAGAGTAAGTCAGCGTGTCGCCATCCAGTTTTAGTCGTTTAGAAACAAACTTCACTTCCTTTATTATTATATCTTTAGGCTGTAACCGCACTTCACTATCCTTATTATAATTTAGTGTAGACACCCATTTGGGAGCATATCCCATACAGGTAATGCATAGGAATTTTACTTTTTTCCCGTTAGGAACAGTCACCGAAAAATGCCCGTTGCGATCAGTCATGGCAAAAGATACAGTCAGGCTATCCGCTTGTAATAAACTGATTGAAACCATTTCAAGTGGTTTGCCCGTAGTTACGTTAACCACCCGACCAGTAAATATTTGGGCAGACAAAAAGGGTATATTACAACACAGACAAAATATCAATAGCCATTTTTTCATTTCTTCACAGGCTCATCTTCTACTTCCATATCCAGATACTTTTTAGGTTTTACCGTTTTGCCATTAGGATCTGTAACAACTGCATTTATTACTCCCGGTTGACGTTTCATATATGCTGCCAGATCTCCTTTCAATTCTTTATTCATTTTATAGAACTCCTGTTTCGTACATTTTATATACTTTCCATTGATAAATATAGGTAACTGGTCTTTTAACTGCTTAACGCCCACACAATAAAAATGATAAAGGCTATCACTATCCATGGCATCAAAAATAAGCCCTGGCAATCCGCACAATTTCCACGGACCATCAGAAATTGGAATTTCTGTGGTATACCATGCCAACCATTTTCGTCCTCTAAAACGAGTCATCGCTTTTTGGCAAGCATAGCCTTGAATCTCTTTTCTATCAGACAAGAACTCCCATACAGGTTTAACTAGTTCTTCCTCGTATTGATAAGAATCGAATAAGATCTGATCTGTACCGGTCAGTTTCCCAATAGAAGGCATATTTTTATACACATGATAATACTGATAACTACGTGGATATTCGCCAATGACTTCCCGTGCATCATAAACGTTCCTTCCCGATCTTAAGAGACTATCCATCATGTACTTTACTTTATCTTCCCTTTTGCTATAAAACTCAGAACTAAACTTTCCGATATTCAAAACCATTTCATCATATCTCTTTTTTTCCGGATGATCTATGTTTCTAACAAAGTCTTCCAGATAAGTAATTTGTAAATAGGCACTGTCCAAGGGCACTTGTGCAAAGATAGAGAAAGCACACAATAGAAAGATTGATGTTATAACTAATTTATTCATTAGTACAAAATTTATTAAATCTCTAAGTCTGAATATGTCAAACTTAGAGATTACATCATTCTTTAATTATTATTCAGAACATTCAGCTTCTAATGAATCCATGATTGCATTTATTTCCTTGTTTGAAAGGTCTCTATCTGTATTCATACTCAATTCTCCACCACAGGATGATACAAAGTGATAGCCAGCTGTTTCACACTCTTCTATATTATCTACAGAAGGCACATTCATTTTATCAATCGTAAATCCATCTGTTGTAGTAGACTCTGCATTTTTTACATTAGTGCTTTCTTCTGCAGCATTCATAACCTGTGCCGATGCAAATAGCATTGCACAAATAAACATAATTTTTTTCATAATTTCATTTTTTTTAAAATAATAAAAAATAAAAATTGAACTTATAGAAATGTCGACAATCTATCCTTTTCATAATTTTGATATTGACTTACAAAACAGTTCATTAATTGATTTTCAAAAGTATATATATTATATCATAGTAAAAAGAAAAACATTATTCATCTTAATAGAAGAGTCATAACACTAATATTTGCCAGCTAAACAGGAAGAAACGTAAATAATATATCCCTTTTTATATTGTTTTGATTTTAAATGATACATTCTATAAACTTAGTGTCAACAAATGTAGCGGGTCTATTCAAATAAAACAAAAAAAATGGGCGACAATTAAGGTACACTATATATTGCTTAAGTAGCTCAAATATAGATAGCTAATATAAACATTAAAGAAATTAGTGGGCGACAGTTTAAAAATTTCGAATAATTTCATCCAGTATTCTTCCATCATCGAGCATCATTTTGTCTTTACGGATACGTAATTTTCGTCTCTTTACAGAGATCTTTTCCATGTTCAGAATATCGGCAATTTCGGATTGCTTTAACTGCATTTTAATTAGACAGCAGAAACGTATGTCTATCGTAGTCATTTGAGGGTAAGCTTCTTTTAGTCGCTTGGTGAAGTGACTGAATGCCACGTCTGTGTTCTCAATAATTCTGTCCCAATCTTTCTCTGTTAGCTTAATATGTTTGCTTTCTGCTCCTGCTTTCTCATTCATTGTATTTCTAAGTTCGGGAATAACCACCAAATTTAGTTGTCTATAGAAATCGGCCCGGAGTTCTGTCTCTTTTTGAATCTGTTCTTTCTCTTTTTCCAGTTCCTCTATTTTTTCTTTTTGCAGTACTTCTTGATCGAGCAGGATTTGTTCTTTTCGTTTTTGACTTTTCTTATAAGTAACAAGATAAGCACATCCACCAATCAGAAAAAGCAGGCTAGCAAACAAACTCAACCGATAAAACGATTTGTTCTTTTCTTCTTCTTTTTGCTTTAAAAGCAAATTTTCTTCTTTTAGCTTACTGTGTTTATAAATCTCTTGCATCTCAATAATTGCTGCACTTTGTGTTTGTGTGTCAATGGTGTCGCGATAAAGATTGAACTGATTTTTGCAATAAAGAGCTTTGTCTATTTTTCCTTGCGCTTCGTAAGTCTTTGCTAAAAGTGAATATCCTGATGCTTTAGTATAGATAAAACTACTTTTAAGACTTTTATTCAGATAATAGACGGCAGAATCATATTGATGCATATCTGCATAGATTTCACCTTTGGAGGAGTAAAGTGTATAAAGATCATCTTCTTGCTGTTTGGAGGCAAAAGCTTTATTGTAATAGTGAAGCGCAAGCTTATATTTACCTGTTCTGCTATATATTTCACTTATGTAGTTATATATGGTACTTGTATAGCTTTTATAACTTTTTTCGGCGATCTTCAACGCTCTAAATTGATAATTTAGTGCACTGTCTTCTTCCTCTAAAATTGAATAGCCAAAACCAATTTTGCTTAAAGAGAGGCACCGGTAGGTGTTATTCTTTAAAATGAAAGCATACCGATATGCTTCTTTATATGCGTTAATTCCATCTTTATCGAGGTCTTGCATAAGGTACAAATTCCCTAAGTAATATCGTATAAGATACTGGAATTTATACTCTTTACTGCCTTTGGAAAAATCTTTTGCCTTGAGGTAGCAGGCAATTGCCTGGTCGGCATTCTTCATCTTTTCGTTCACCCTTCCTGAATAAAAATAGGCTTTGGCGGCATGTATGGAATCTTTGCTTTGACTAAAGTAATGCACTGCATCGTCCGACAAGGTATCTTTAGTTAGGTCGAGGTTGTTTTTATCCATGGCTTGGGTAACCAGCAGTGCATAGAAAGCATAATTACGCTCGGATAATTCTTCCGGATTCTTTATGCCACGTAATAAAGTAAGTGCACTATCCGGATGTTCCTCCATAAGGGTCTCCGCTTTTGTAAGAGTAGAGTGGAAGCGATTACAGGAATACAGCGTGATCATTATACCAATAAGAAGTGCAATACAGATGGCATTTGATTTTTTATACATCCCTTTGATTTTTATGACCACAAATATAGTAATTTATAAATACTATATCTATAAATTACTATACAAAATAAATTTACCGATCCTCATAAAAAACAGAGTGCTGTATCACTCATCGCTGAAATTTTCAAAAGATTCTGCCACAGGAAATATCTATTTTATTTAATCAATTGGAAAAACACATTTATCCCGCCAGTTCAATGACTTCTAAGTCTTTGAATTCTCCTTTGTCTATTACGAACCTAACCATGGTACGCACTTTATGAAAGCCATATATTCCAGCAGCTCCAGGATTAATATGTAACATTTTCAAGGTTTTGTCATACTTCACCTTAAGTATATGAGAATGACCACTGATAAACAACTTAGGAGGATGAACCAAAAGGCTTCCTCTGATTGAAGGATCATAATTTCCCGCAAAGAAGCTCCAGCATGTATAATATCACTTATTTCCCTCAAGACCTTAATACTTTTGATTCTGCTATTGTTTCGGATTATTATCGCATAATTTTACTGCTCTTTTTCTCCATTGAAAAGAAAATTCCGATTACGCAGAGCACGGTAAAGGTGATGAAGCCCGTGCGCATCGATAAAATTAGCGCAGACGTAGGCGCGTCCGTAAAGGCTGTGTCCCCGATATGAGCAGTCATGATCGACGTCACAATGCATAGGCTTACCGTCTGTCCCAAATTTCGCATTGTTATCTGAAATGAGTTCGCAGCACCGTAGTCTTGAGGTTCTACGCATGACATAATCGCATTGGAATTTGAAGACGAGAAGACGCCAAAACCCGTACCGATCACGATCAGCACTGCAATCACATACGCGAGAGAGGTATTCTCACTTATAAAACAGAAACCAAACAGACCAACCGCGCAGATCACCATGCCCGCCGTCGCTACTTTGAACGGCGAAACCCTGTCGGACAGCTTTCCCGCATATGGGGAGACGATTGCCTGAAACAGCGGCTGGCCCATCATGATCGCACCGGAAATCATTGAATTTAACCCTAGGACAAGCTGAAGGTATATTGACAGGTAATAGGTTAAGCCGGCGATGAACGCATAATTCAAAAATGTTGCAATATTGGAAAATGCATAGTTTCTGTTGCTTGCGAGAAGTCTAACGTCGAGAACGGGGGTTTCGCGTTTCCACTCGTGCCTAACGAACACCACGCCGATTAGCAAGCCCACCAATATCAAAGCGCCCACCCAATGATGACCAGCCCACATTGAAATACCGCTCAAAACAAGCGTGCTGGCAATAATATACATCAGGTTCCCAGGTGCATCAAAATTTTCGCCAACTGCTTTTCTCGAATCATCCGGCAACTTTAATAAGACCAGAATCAGAGAGATAAAGCTCATAAGCGTCATCACGATGAAAATCGATCGCCAACCGAGGTAGTTATTTAAAGCACCGCCGATCGGGGCACCTACAGACAACCCTATATAAGCCGAAGCAATCGCAAGGCCTAAGACTTTTCCTCTTTTTCGAGGAGGATATGCGTCCACCATAATTGCTATGTTCGTGCTGGCGAACATAGCACCTCCGAGTCCCTGCACAATGCGCAAAATGATCAAAGTCCACATTGAAACCGCAAATACACAAGCAAGAGACGTAGTCGCGAAAATCGCCACGCCGGCCGCAAGTACCCGTTTACGCCCTGTAAGATCAGCTATCCTGCCAAACGGCACCGAAAATACTACATTCCCGAGCAAAAAGCCCGTAATGATCCATCCTGTGAGTTCAGAGCCGCTTCGAAACTCCGCAGATATTGCTGGAATAGCGAGGTTTATCGCACTTGCCGCGAAGGTCCCTGCAAAACTCGTTATGATTGCAATGAGCAGAGTCATTCCAGCCAGCTTTTCATCGTCTTCTCTATATCTCTCCTGTTGTCTTTTATCCATAATGTTCAAATCTTACCCCTTAAAATTATTTTTACCAAAGTTTAATATATTACAATGGTTGACACCACTGCCTCATTGGGGTACAAAAGTACAGTATATAATCGGAGGTAATAATAGACAGAAAAGGGTAGATACTGGACTAATCAAGTTTTTTATTCCGGAAATGAAAAAAAATATTTTTTTAACGGCAGAGGTTTGACAGGGATAATGTATTCCAATAATTTCAGATATTCAGGCTTCAGGTTTTCATTACTGATTCCTAATCTATAAAATACAATAGCATTTCTAACGTATCCATGTAAGTAGATTCAAAACTGTTCTTTATATGATTAGTCCTTGGATGGATACAGATAGGTGCTAAAGAGCATAAATATGGAAAGCAATCCTGTCGTAATCAAATATCGGGTTTTATGTTTTTTCATTTTTTAAATGATTCCGGTAACAAATTCCTCTTTGGGGAATCGTACTTTTTTAAGCTTAGCCAAAAAATCATTTTCCTCATCACTATAACCTAAGGCAAGCAACACGACACTTTTCAACCCTTTTTCTTTCAATCCTAAAACTTCATCAAATTTCTCGGCATCGAAACTCTCCATAGGAGTAGCGTCTACCTGTAAGGTTGCAGCCCTGCCGATGATGCAGAAAGGTTTATAGCCTCGATGATGGTCTGCAACTTGTCTGCCGACAGTTTTTTGTCGATGAATTTTTTTGTGGCATAACGCCAGTTAAGACTTTTTATTAAGTCCATATTATTAAATATTTTAGATTTTACACAAAAGCTTGCAATTTATATACGTTGCAAAGTCAGCTATTTACATTTTCCTTCGGGTGTACAGCTTTGACCTTCTATTACTTCCAAAGTTGTTTCGGGATTTTCTTTTCGCCACGCTGCATAAGCCTTTTCAAGTGTTTCTAAAAAAGTTGTGCTTTCCTGTGCTCCCGATATGGCAAGTTTTCGGTTGAATACAAAAAACGGCACACCACTTACACCGAGTTGCTGTGCTTCGGAAATGTCTGCACGCACATCACCTGCATAGCTATCGTTTTCCAAAGCTGTTTTCAAAGTGGCTGTGTCCAATCCGATTTCAGCTCCTAACTGAATAAGTATCTGATAATCGTCAATATTTTTTCCATCTGTAAAAAAAGATCGGAACAAAATTTCTTCCGCTTCGTCCTGTTTGCCGTATTTTTTGGCAAAATGAGCAAACCGATGCGCATTAAAAGTATTTGCAGCAATGGTTTTATCGAAATTATACTCCAAACCTGCCTGCTTAGCCAATTGAGTAACCTGGCTGGTCATTGATTGGGTTTGTTCCACACCTATTCCTCTCTGCTCTCCCATATATTGGAAAGCATTTTTGTCCGGTTGTGTCTTTAAGTCAGGTGCGAGCTGAAAACTTTTCCACTCTACCTGTACGTTGTCTTTATTCGGAAATTGAGCCAATGCCATTTCAAATTTTCGCTTACCAATATAACAGTATGGACATATTATATCGCTCCATATTTCGATTTTCATTTTATTTTCCATGGTAGTATTTTTTATTTGTTTATTTTCCTGACTGCCTGATGTTCTTGCATCCTGACCATACGCCATAAAATGGCTGACTATCAAAAAGTAACTGATGATAGTATAATGCCTGTTAAGACTTTCTATTAAGTTCATACTTTTAAATTAGATTTAACACAAAATATTGCGATCTATATACGTTGCAAACATACTAGGTATCAATACGGATAGCAATGGACAGAGAATGGTATGTACTGGACTAATCGAAGTTTTTTTTTCGGAAAGTCAAAGCCGTCATCCCGACTACTTTGGTAAAAAACCGTGAAAAGTAAGCATAATCATCATAACCTAATTCGTTTGCGATCTCTTTGACTGATTTGTCAGAATAGTAAAGTAATCGTTTGGCTTCCAAAATAATACGTTGCTGTATCTGATGAGAAACTGAAAAACCGGTGGCATTTCTAACACATTCATTTAGGTAAGGCGTAGAAATATTCAAGGCTGCGGCATACTCCGCAGGACGTTTGATTAAGGTAAAATCATGTTCCAGTAATATTTGAAATTCTTTGGTAATAAAATCAAAACGTGAAAGCCTGTCAGTGGGTGTCGTCTGCTCCAAATACTGCGAAACAACCAAAGCAACCAGCGTATTACAACAATCTTTGAGCAAAGACGGATACAGCTTATCATGTTTTCTTTCAAAAATGTTTATACATAACGATACAGATTGATGCACTATTGAAAAGACATTGCTTTTTAACAGTAAAGGTTTTGCAGGTATAAGATGTTCCAATAATTTCAGGTATTCGGGGTTTAGATTTTCATTGCTAATCTCTACAATGTAAAAGTCCGCTTTCTCATCTTTCACAACACGATGTACCTGATTTGGGTGGATGTATAAAACGTAAGGCGTTTCTATTTTGTATTTTTCGAAATCAATTTCGATGCAGGCGCTTCCTTTCTCTGCCAATATAAAAATGTGGTAATCACGCCTGTGTGGATAATCAGATCTTACTAATGACTGTAAACTGTCGGACAATGTTTTTCCAATGGCAATTCCTGTATCGAATTCTTTTGCCATTGAATTTACAGGAATGAATTTTGTTTTTTTACGCATCGTTTTATAATTTATCCTAATAAAGATATTTTTTTGATTTGCCCTGTCTGTTGTCGGGTACTTAACTCATGGTTTCCAACGATAAAAAATCAAATATTGTATTTATATATGTGCTATTACACAATTCAGAATGAATATATGACAAAGATACTCAAATAATACAAAACCCGAATTTACTGATCCTCATCAAAAACAGGGTGCTGTATCATTCATTGCTGAAATTTTCCAAAAATTCTGCCACTGGAAAGATCTATTTTATTTAATCAATTGGAAAAACACATTTATCCTGCCAACTCAATCACTTCTAAGTCTTTGAATTCTCCTTTGTCTATTACAAACCTAACCATGGTACGCACTTTATGAAAGCCATATATTCCAGCAGCTCCAGGATTAATATGTAACATTTTCAATGTTTTGTCATACTTCACCTTAAGTATATGAGAATGACCACTGATAAACAACTTAGGAGGATGAACCAAAAGACTTCCTCTGATTGAAGGATCATAATTTCCCGGATACCCCCCAATATGCTTCATTAATATTTCCGCCCCTTCAATAGTGAAACGATTCACTTGTGGAAACATTTTACGGATTTCTTGTCCATCAACATTCCCATATACCGCCCGAAAGGGTCGAAAGGCCGCCAACTTCTCTGCGACTTCCACAGAGCCTATATCTCCAACGTGCCAGATTTCATCACAATTTTCAAAATATTTGAGGTATTTCTCATCCCAATAGGCGTGTGTATCCGACAATAAACCAATTCTTATCATTTTTTTGCCATTTATATTTGCAAATATACTATATTTACGGCAAAATCGTTGCTATGAAATATACATATCAATACTTTAAACGCGACATTAGCTGGCTATCGTTTAACCACCGCGTGTTGCTGGAGGCTGATGATGATAATCTTCCGCTTTATGAACGTATTAATTTTATAGCAATTTATTCTTCTAACCTGGAAGAATTTTATAAAATTCGTGTAGCCGATCATAAAGCCATTGTTTCGGGAGCAAAAACTGACAAAGAATCTATACTGGCCTCTCAGGAAACGCTGGAAGAGATCAATATGGAGGTAAATAGTCAGCTCGAAGAAAGAGTACGTATTTACGAGCATAAAATTCTTCCGGCGTTGCGTCAAAACAATGTTATTTTTTATCAAAGTAGTATTGTGGAGCCTTTCCATAAAGAGTTTATTCGCAACTTTTTTAACGAAGAAATATTCCCTTTTCTGCAACCTGTGCTGGTGTCAAAAGGAGACATTGTATCGTTTTTAAGAGATAACCGATTATACCTTTCCGTTCGCCTGTTTAAAATGAACTACAAGGCTAATAATCCTTCACGCATACAATATTTTGTAATAAAATTGCCCTATAGCAAAGTTCCTCGTTTTATAGAATTGCCTCAACAGGAAGGCAATTATTATTTAATGTATCTTGAAGATATTATCAAAGCCAATATCGGAACTATTTTTCCCGGCTACGAAGTCGATTGTTGTTATTGTATCAAGATTTCCCGTGACGCAGATATTCTCATTGACGATACGGCGAGTGGCAATATTGTGGAGCAGGTAAAAAAGAAAGTAAAAAAGCGCAAAATCGGAGCAGTGTGTCGTTTTGTTTATGACCGACTTATGCCCGACAATTTTCTGGATTTTCTGGTAGATGCTTTTCACATTAACCGGGCAGAATTGGTTCCGGGGGATAATCATTTGAACTTAGAAGATTTACGCAATTTGCCTAATCCAAACAAGCTTCTTAGAATAAATGAAAAACCTCAACCAATGAGGTTGAACTTTCTAGGTAAACATTCATCTATTTTTCAATACGTTAGAAAAAAAGATCTGCTCATTCATTTTCCCTATCATTCTTTTGAGCATCTAATTCACTTTCTTTATGAAGCGGTACATGATCCTATGACCAAAGAAATTATGATTACTCAATACCGGGTAGCAGAAAACTCGGCAGTCATCAACACGTTGGTCAGCGCTGCTCAAAATGGTAAAAAAGTGACTGTCTTTGTTGAATTGAAAGCTCGTTTTGATGAAGAAAACAATCTGGCTACTGCGGAAATGATGCAAAATGCGGGAATCAATATTATCTATAGCATTCCTGGACTGAAAGTGCATGCAAAAGTGGCACTTATTCTTAGACGCAATGATAAAACAAAACCTGTAAGCAGCTATGCTTACGTCAGTACGGGCAATTTTAATGAAAAAACAGCAAAAATTTATTCTGACATTGGTCTGTTTACCACAAATAGAGAGATTGTACAAGACTTACATACCTTATTTCTAACATTGGAGGGAAAAATCCACCAACCTCAGTTCAAGTATCTACTGATTACACAGTTTAATTTAAAGCCGGAGTTGATGCGTCTTATTTATCATGAAATAGAATTAGCAAAACAAGGGAAAGAAGGAAAAATCATACTTAAAATGAATGCTTTACAGGATCAAGAAATGATTGATGAACTATATAGAGCTTCAGAACAAGGAGTACAGATTGACCTGATAGTACGCGGCATCTGTTGTCTCATTCCCGGGCAACCCTACAGTGAGAATATCCGTGTGACCCGCATTGTAGACAGTTTTCTGGAACATGCCCGGGTATGGTATTTCAATAATGATGGTGAACCAAAGGTCTATATTGGCTCTCCGGATTGGATGAGACGGAATCTTTACAGGCGCATTGAAGCAGTCACTCCTATTCTCGATAAGGAAGTAAAGGAAGAGATTATTGAAATATTAAATATTCAGTTAAGCGATAATCAAAAAGCTTGCTTTGTGGATTCCCATTTACACAATATATTTAAGTATAATACTGCTGCATCACCAATAAGAGCACAATATGCGATCTATAACTTTCTTAAAAATAAAAATCTGGAAAAAATAAAAATAAGAAATCCCTAAAAATAAAAAGCGCACACCATCTAATAAATAAAAGGTGCACACTTCCCAAAAATGAATTAGAGCAAATTAAAAAGATTTTTGTCCTTTTCTTTTTTCCACGTTTTCTACCGCTTCCATGACTAAAGGTTTATTTTCGAAACGTTTTGAATAGGAAGAATAATCATGGCGAGTACGTTGATAGTCCGGATCAAGAAAGAGAGGACTGGAAATAATATGATCCGCCGTGGAACGATTACAACAAAATACAATATTTTCTACTCCTGCCAGGCGAGTTAGCGCTTTCACATCTGTATCATGAGGCTGCAAGGTCATTGGATCAGTAAAGAAGAATAAGTAATCAATTTCGCCATCAACTATACGTGACCCCATTTGTTGATCTCCGCCTAATGGTCCGGATTTTAATATGGTAATATCCCACTCTATGTTGGGATGTTTTTCTTTCAAAGCTGCACGAATCAATGTTCCCGTAGTACCTGTACAATAGAATTTATGCCCCATCAGTAATTCCGAATTCCAGATTACCCATTCTAAAAGATCCTGTTTCATACCATCATGGGCTACCAGACCAATTTTTCTAACTAATTTTTCCATTTCTATTTATATTTTTAAAGTATCAGAATCTATTTAACTGAAAGAAATATTTTTTTCTTTCCCAATAATAACGCACTAAGATACTATTTTTTATTTGCTCAGGAATAACCTTGAGCGAAGTTTTTTCCAGATTATTTTTTCTGTCAACTTTAAAATTCTTTCGTAAAGAATAGAATTCCTTCCGGGCTTGCAATACCGCTTTTGTGTTTTCAATACCCCCTTTCAGTAAAAAGATAAAAGCAGCCAAATAATCCAAAAGAGCTCGTACAAACATTACATAATGTAACTCACTCTCAGGAAGGTTTTTATATAGCATCAGCAGATTATTTCGGAAATTAAGATATGTTTTACGGGGATTTTCTTTTTGAAGAGTTGCTCCTCCAACGTGATAAACCACACTTTGAGGGATGCAGACCACTCCCCTGTCACGGCTTCTTAAACGCCAACAAAGATCTATCTCTTCCATGTGAGCAAAAAAACGGCCATCTAATCCTCCGGCAGCCCAATAATCTACCGATCGGATAAACAGTGCCGCGCCGGTAGCCCAGAATACAGATGAAACAGTATCATATTGACCATGGTCTTTTTCCACTACTCCCATAATACGGCCTCTACAAAAAGGATATCCATAACGGTCAATGTATCCTCCACAAGCACCGGCATACTCAAAATAGTCCTTCTGTTTCCAACTTAAAATCTTTGGTTGGCAAGCAGCAATCTCCATATGGGCATCCAGATAAGTAATCATTGGTTCCAACCAGTATTCCGTTACTTCCACATCTGAGTTAAGAAGAACAAAATATTCCGCGTCTATTTGAGACAACGCTTTATTATAACCATCGGCAAAACCATAATTCTGATTTAGTATTATTTGTTTTACAGAAGAGAATTCTTTATTAAGTACAGATAATGAATCGTCTGTGGAAGCATTATCTGCTACAAAAACTTCCACCCCGCTAAGAGCAGAATACCGAATCACGGAAGGAAGAAAGGTACGAAGCATTTCACTTCCATTCCAATTCAAAATAACAACAGCAACTTTACACATTTATTCTTGTTTTTGAGGCTTATGTTTCCAGCGTCTGTGAGACCAGAACCAATAGGCAGGTTCACGAAGAATCGTTTCCTCCACTCTACGGGCAAACATTTCCGTAATTTCTCCATGAGTTGTTTGCTTAGGTGATTCCACCATTAACTCAAATGTGGCTTCACAGTAACCCCGTCTTTCTTTTTTAAGATCACAATAAAACACCGGAAAATCCATCATTCTGGCAATACGTTCCCCTCCATCCATAAACGATGTTTCCTGATGCAAAAAAGTTGTCCAGAAATGCAATCCACTAGGATTGGGCGATTGATCCGCCACTAATCCCAAAGCCATTTTTTTGCCGGCATGTTTCGCCTTTACAACCTCACGAATAGCATCGTGCTTAGGGACATTATAGCCACCAAAACGAGAACGGATATATTTAAAAAGATCATCAATATACTTATTACGAATTGGTTTATATACTTGCATCGGAATATCACCTTCTTTCATAAACGCTCCCACACCTACGGCCCATTCAAAATTTGCATAATGAGGCATCATTACAATTATACCCCCATGTTTCTCTATCATTTCAAGATAAAGATCCATGTTATTGAATTTCATTCGACGGAATAATTCTTCTTTCGGTAGAAGTAACATCTTCATGCTCTCTAACATATAATCGCAAATATAATGATAGAACTTATGTTCTATGACCCTTAATTCGACTTTACTTTTCTCCGGGAAAGAGTTTCTCAGGTTTTCACGAACCAATTTTTTTCTGTAACGTATTATTCGGTAAACCCCAAAATAGAGAATATCCGAAATTTTATATAGCAAATCCAAAGGCATAATAGCCAACAGCCATATACCCATATATGCAAATATGTAAACTAATCTTAGCATGTATTATTCCGTTATAGTTCCTTTCAAAGCTGTTTTATCTTCATTAAAATCTCCCAAGCACACTTTCACCAAATGGTTCTCTAAATTAGGTGCATTTTCTATCTCCACCCGAATATAATTTTCAGTAAAGCCATGCATTAAAGCACTTAACTTTGGTTTTTCTAAAAGTATAGTCTTGGTTTCTCCAATTCTCTTTGCATAAAATGATTTTGTCTTTTCATCGGAAAGAGCCAACAACTTCTGACTTCTTTGATGCCGCACTTCAGGAGAAACCACATAATCAATATTCAACGCTTGAGTACCGGGACGTTCAGAATAGCTAAACACATGTAGCTGGGAAATATCCAATCCTTCTAAAAATCGATATGCTTGCTCAAAATATTCATCTGTCTCTCCTCGTGTACCAACAATCACATCCACACCAATAAAAGCATCAGGCATAATTTGTTTTATCTTTTTTACTTTCTCGGCAAAAAGTGCAGTATCATACCGACGACGCATTAATTTTAATACCTCATCACTACCTGATTGAAGCGGAATATGAAAATGAGGCATAAAACTATGAGAATGAGAAACATATTCAATAATCTCATCTGTAAGTAGATTAGGTTCTATTGAAGAAATTCGATAACGCTCTATTCCTTCTACCTGATCCAACGCTTTTACTAAATCAAAGAAGTTTTCATTCGTGCTTCTACCAAAGTCGCCAATATTCACTCCTGTGAGCACAATTTCTTTTCCGCCTTCAAAAGAAGCTTTTTGAGCTTGTTCAACCATTGAAGCAATCGTTCCGTTACGACTCCTTCCACGTGCAAATGGGATGGTACAATATGAGCACATATAGTTACATCCATCTTGCACTTTAAGAAAATATCGAGTGCGGTCACCCCGTGAACATGACGGAGAAAAGGTAAGGATATCTTTCGTAGAAGAAGCATAAGCTTCTCCTTTTTCATGTTTCTGTAAATCTCCCAAATATTGAAGTAAATCCTTTTTCTGCTCTGCACCTAATACAATATCCACTCCCTCAATATCTGCCACATATTCAGGCTTAAGTTGTGCATAGCAACCTGTTACAACAACAAAGGCATCAGGGTGTTGCTTTACTAACCGATGAATAGCCTGACGACATTTCTTATCTGCCATCTCTGTTACAGAACAAGTATTTACAACACAGATATCAGCTCTTTCACCTTTCCTTATCGTACGAATGCCTGCATCCTTAAGAACTTTCCCTATAGTAGAGGTCTCTGAAAAGTTTAATTTACAACCTAAAGTATAATAAACAGCTGTTTTATCTTGAAATATAGTAGTATCTATCATAATTCTTTGAACATATTATTCGGTGCAAAGTTACACATTATTATAATTAAAAGTTGTTATACATCTATATACTTATTGGAAAAATATTTTCGCGAATAAAAGTTTATATCTATTTTTGCACAAAACATCAATAATCGTGCAATGATTAAAGAAAATTTTATTAAGCTATATGAAAATAGCTTCAAAGAAAATTGGGAGCTGCCTTGCTATACAGACTATGGTGAAGGCATTACTTACACATACGGTGAAGTAGCAGAAGAAATAGCAAAACTACATCTTTTATTTCACCACTGTAGCCTGAGGAGAGGAGATAAAATAGCTGTTATAGGGAAGAACAATACCCATTGGTGTATCGCTTATATGGCAACAATCACCTATGGAGCTATTGTCGTTCCTATTCTACAAGATTTTAATCCAGATGATGTACATCATATCGTTAATCACTCAGAATCCGTCTTTTTATTTACAAGTGACAGCATTTGGGAAACTTTGGAAGAAGAGAAGCTGGATAATCTCAGAGGAGTATTTTCATTAACGGATTTTAGATGCCTTCATCAACGTGACGGAGAAACAGTTCAAAAGTTTATCAAATATTTGGATATGGCTATGAATAAAGCTTATCCAGAAGGCTTTAGTAAGGAAAATATTGAATATACAACTTTGTCAAATGACAAAGTGATGGTGCTAAACTACACTTCAGGAACAACAGGCTTTAGTAAAGGAGTAATGTTGACAGGAAACAATCTAGCCGGAAATGTGACTTTTGGAATACGGACAGAATTACTCAAACGAGGAGATTGTGTACTATCATTCTTACCTCTTGCACATGCCTATGGATGTGCGTTCGATTTTCTTACAGCTACGGCAGTAGGTACGCACGTTACACTATTAGGGAAAGTTCCGTCTCCAAAAATCCTGATGAAAGCTTTTGAAGAAGTCCGGCCTAATCTGATCATTACAGTTCCACTTGTAATTGAGAAAATTTATAGGAATGTGATACAACCCCTCATCAATAAGAAAGGGATGAAATGGGCACTAAACATTCCTCTGTTAGATACCCAAATTTATGCTCAAATACGTAAAAGATTGATTGATGCACTCGGTGGAAGATTTAAAGAAATTATCATTGGAGGAGCATCTATGAATCCAGAAGTAGTAGAGTTTTTTTATAAAATCAAATTCCCATTTACTATTGGCTATGGAATGACGGAATGTGGTCCATTAATCGGTTACAGCCCTTGGAATGAATTCATCCCGGGCTCATCTGGAAAGATTTTGGATATTATGGAAATTAGAATTAACTCTGAAGACGCATATAATATTGATGGAGAAATTCAGGTAAGAGGTGAAAATGTAATGAAAGGATATTATAAAAATGAAGAGGCTACAAAAGAAGTCTTTAGTCAAGATGGATGGTTAAAGACAGGTGACCTTGGTACAATAGACGTTGACGGCAATATATTCATTCGGGGAAGAAGTAAAACAATGATTCTAAGCTCAAGCGGGCAGAATATTTTTCCTGAAGAGATAGAAGCCAAATTAAATAATTTGCCTTTTATTATTGAAAGTTTAATAATAGAAAAGAATAAAAAACTAGTGGCACTGGTTTATCCGGACTATGAGACATTAGATTCATTAGGATTGAACCATAGCGACAATTTAAAAGCTATTATGGATGAGAATTTGAAAAACCTGAATAAAATAGTCGCTACTTACGAAAAAATAAATTCCATCCAACTCTATCCAACTGCGTTTGAAAAGACTCCTAAAAAAAGCATAAAAAGATACTTATATAACAGTATTGCAGAAGATTAAGTATGTTACATAACATACTATGATGATATTCTAAAAAAAAATATAAAAATAATTGCTTTTTTTGATACAACATATCAAAAAAGTCCATACATTTGCAACGTTTTAATAAAGCAATTAATTGTATTACAGATTTAAAAAACAAAGAAAATGAAAAAATTAGTATTGATGTTCGTTGCTATTGCAGCAGTATCTTTCGCATCTTGTGGTAACAAAGCAGCAGATTCAGCTGCAAAACAAGCAGATTCAATCAGAATCGCTGATTCAATTGCAGCAGTAGAAGCTCAAGCAGCAGCTGCAGCAGCTGACACAACAGCAGCAGCTGACACAACAGCAGCAGCAGGTGCAGCAGTTGCTCAATAATCAGGACTGTAAAAAAAATAAAGTCTGGTACTTAGTATCAGACTTTTTTTATGTCTAATCCTCCTCTCTCCATAATCAATACGGACTCTTAAGGATCAGTCCGAATTCTTGGGGGAATGTTAAATCTGTTTTTTTTTATGCATAAATTTTAGCGATTCTAAAAAGGAAAAATTTCATATCCGTCACTCCTCTGAATGAAGCTCTGAAGAATTTGAGTTTAGCATTAAATGATT
>JAATGU010000009.1 GCA_015654535.1 Bacteroidales bacterium | reverse complement strand
GTTAGAGGTGATACCGATAGATCGTAGATTGATGTCCTTCTCCTTCGAGATCACAGAAGTCAGATTGGTTACGATGCCAATATCGTCATGACCTATTACCCGCAATGTGATAGGGTATTGTTTACCCACAGCCTTTCCTGCCCAACGAGCCTTTACAATACGATAGCCGAAACGTTCCATCATTTGAGGAGCATTGGGGCAGTCGGTACGGTGAATTTTAATTCCTCCACTCACCGTGACAAAGCCAAACACGTCATCTCCATAGATTGGATTACAACACTTCGATAATTTAAAGTCCACACCTTTCAGATCCTGATCAATTACCAGTATATCGTCCTTTGTCGCTTTTTCTTCGACAGGAACCTGAAGACTGTAAGCCTCTGCACTTCTATAAGGTAATTCTTCATGGAGATCCGTGTCTTTCTTCAGTAGATCGGAATACTTCTCCATGATATCATTCACATCAAGTGTGTCATCGGCAATATTAAGATAAAAGTCTGTTACAGTTTTAAATCCCATTTTCTTGATCAAGCGCATCATCGTTGCTTCATCATAGTCGATCTTACGATTTTTAAACTTCCTTTGTAAAGTTTCTTTAGCAAAATCCGTTTGCTTACTGGCTATTTCCTTTAGTTCCTGACGAATCTTGTTGCGTGCCTTTGAGGTAGATACAATATTCAGCCAATCTTGTTTAGGAAACTGGGTGCTAGAAGTTAGAATTTCTACCTGATCGCCACTGTTGAGCACCTGTTTCAGTTGTACGTTTTTGCCATTCACCTTTGCGCCGGTACATTTACATCCCAGTTTGCTATGAATGTGAAAAGCAAAATCAAGTACCGTGGCCCCTTTAGCTAACTTAAACAGATCCCCTTTAGGAGTAAAGACAAACACTTCATCATTATAGAGATCAAGTTTAAACTGATCCATAATTTCCATTGAATCTTCTTCGCTATTCTCTAATGCTTCTCTTACGGAACTAAGCCATTCATCGAGTCCGCTTTCACCTCTAACCCCTTTATATCTCCAGTGGGCAGCCAGTCCATGTTCGGCAATATCATCCATGCGGCGGGTCCTAATCTGTACTTCTACCCATTTTCCTTCAGGTCCCATCACGGTAATGTGTAAAGACTCATATCCATTGCTTTTAGGAATGGAGAGCCAATCTCGCAAACGTTTCGGATTGGGTTGATACATATCCGTAATAATGGAATATGCCTGCCAGCATTCTAGCTTTTCCCGATCCAGTTCCGCGTCAATGATGATACGGATAGCAAAAAGATCATAGATATTTTCGAAAAGAGTTTTTTGTTTTGCCATCTTATTCCAGATGGAATGAATGGATTTAGTACGTCCTTTAACGTCAAACTTAAGCCCGGATTCCTCTAACTTCTTCTTTATAGGCTCAATAAAAGCCGCTATATACTTGTCGCGGGAAGCTTTTGTTTCGTTTAGTTTATCTTTGATTTGATAATAAGTTTCCTTGCGTGTATATTTAAGTGAAAGATCTTCCAGTTCCGATTTGAGTGTATAAAGTCCTAGCTTATGGGCTAGCGGAGCATATAGATAAACAGCTTCATTGGCCACTTGTATTCTATCTCCGGCATTGGGAGAGTTTTTTATCTGGCGCATAATATTCACCCTGTCGGCAATCATAATAAGGATTACCCGCATATCTTCGGCAAAGGAAATTAGCAAATTTCGGAAATTTTCCGATTCAATGGCCGGACTTTTGGCATAGAGTTCGCTTGTTTTTACCAATCCTTTGATAATGACCGCCACATCTTCTCCATATTCATCACGAACGGATTCAATGGTACAGAAGTTATTCTTTACCATATCGTGCAACATGATGCCTATCAGGCAAGAACCTTTCATTCCCATCTCCTCGGATACGATAATAGCCGTCTGCATATTTCTGATCACCGGATTCATGGCAAAGTTATTACGCTTCATACAGTTGGCTTTTATAGCTTCGGTAAGATGTTCCTTTAACTTCCGTGCCTCTTCACGACTGATGCTTTCTCCTGCAGAATGCAATAATCTTTTGTATAAAGAGAGTAATTCCACTCTCTCCTTGTCAGTGAAAAATAAGATATCTTCCATAACTTTTCAATTTCTGAGGTAAAAGTAGCTTTTTTCTTTATTTTATAAGCAAGGATAAATAACTTTTTGTACATTTGGAGGTGAAATTAATATTTTGATACAATGATTATACCTCAAGACAAAGAACTGCTCACTAAGAAGGGCATATCGGAAACACAGATAACCAGACAATTGGACTGTTTTAAAAAGGGTTTTCCTTATTTAAAGCTCGACGCTGCCGCGTCTGTCGATAAAGGAATTTTGGTATTGAACGCCCAGTCACAAAAGGAATATCTTGCTGCCTGGGATGAGTATGTAAATGGAGATAAAGTGATCGTTAAATTTGTTCCTGCGTCGGGTGCGGCCAGTAGAATGTTTAAAGATCTTTTTGAGTTTTTGGGAGCGGAATATGACAAACCTGTTACAGAGTTTGAGAAGATATTCTTTGCACATATAAAATCTTTTGCTTTTTATGACGATTTAAATGCTGTTTGCCTCAAAAACGAGAAACAAGATATTGCTACATTAATGGCTGCGGGACATTATAAAACGGTGGTTGGCAACCTTCTTAATGAAACCGGACTAAACTATGGGGCTCTTCCAAAAGGTTTATTAAAGTTTCATTCCTATCCTGACGGAGCGCGTACTCCAATGGAAGAACATTTAGCGGAAGGAGCATTGTATGCTTCTGGTAAAGCCGGAAGATCAAATATTCATTTTACAGTTTCCAAAGAACACATGGCACTGTTTGAAGCCTTAGTGGCTCAGAAAGTAAAGAATTACGAGAATAAATATCACGTGGACTATCATATTTCTTTTTCCGAACAAAAACCTTGTACAGATACCCTTGCAGTTGATATGGAAAATGAGCCATTAAGGGGAGAGGATGGTCAATTAGTGTTTCGTCCGGGTGGTCATGGCGCATTGATTGAGAATTTGGATGATTTGGATGCAAATATAGTGTTCATAAAAAACATAGATAATGTAGTGCCGGATAAGTTGAAAGGAGATACGGTGCTTTATAAGAAACTGATTGCTGGTGTATTGGTAAAAATTCAAGCACAGTCTTTTAGTTATCTGAGATTTTTAGATACCGGCAAATATAATCCTACACAGATTAGAGAAATTATTCAATTTGTGCAAAAGAAGCTGTGTTGCAAAAATCCTGAGACAAAAGAATTGGAAGATGCCGACTTGGTGCTTTATCTGAAAAGCAAATTGAATCGCCCCATGCGTGTATGTGGTATGGTGAAGAATGTGGGTGAACCAGGTGGAGGTCCTTTCTTGGCTTATAACCCCGATGGAACTATCTCTTTACAGATATTGGAAAGTTCACAGATTAATATGAGTGATCCTAAAAATAAGGAGATGTTTGAAAAAGGAACCTATTTTAATCCTGTGGATCTGGTTTGTGCCGTACGTGACTATAAAGGACATAAGTTTGACTTAGGAAAATTCGTGGACCCTGCAACTGGATTTATTTCACAAAAATCCAAGAATGGGAAGGAATTGAAAGCACTGGAGTTGCCTGGTCTTTGGAATGGTGCAATGAGCGATTGGAATACCATCTTCGTGGAAGTTCCTCTTACTACCTTTAATCCGGTAAAGACAGTGAATGATTTACTTCGTCCACAGCATCAAAATGCTTGAAATACAAGGGTATGTCTTTTGGAAAAGAAGGACATACCTTTTATAATTCTATCCTCATGATATAATCGTTCATGTAATATCCATTGCCGATAGGGAAGTCGCCTTGACCTACTTTCTTTAACCCCATGTGCTCATAAAAGTGCAACGCCTTATTGTACCGATTTACGTTTAATTCCATAGTGCACGGCTTAAAATGCATTTTCTTAATATACTTCATGGCTTCTGTGAGCAAAAATTTCCCTGCTTTACATCCTTGAAAAGAGGGGAGTACATAGATTTTTTGCAAATGAAATAAGTGATCGGACTCTTGTTCAATGGAAATATATCCGCAAGGCACTTCATCTTTGTATCCAATGAAATATACGTGCCCTTTATACATTTGTTTTTCAATCTTTTCAGGTGCATACATCATCGTAAACATATAGTTTACTTGTTCTGGTGAAAGGATCTCTTGGTAGGTTGCAGGAAATACCTGCCCAGCTAGTTGGTTAATCAGTGTACAATCTTCAATCGTAGCTTTTCTTGTAGTGAACATCTTTATTCTCTGTCGTATAATTTTGCTAAACCAAATAATTCATGGGAAGATATAGTACTTGTTGAATGACAATGCCGAAGTGATTCAATCATTGCTTCAGCAACTCTTCTGGCATGAATGGGGCGACGTTTTTGAAATAAGCCAAGTACATTTAGTACTTTGCTCATGGCCAGCCCCAGTGTTTCTCCCAATCGTTTTTCCTCTCGGTCACCATAAAGCATCGACGGACGTGCAATCACTATCTTTTTAAAAGGTAATATTTTTATAGCTTCTTCCAGGTCTCCCTTCATCCTCATATAGAAAAAAGGAGAGGTGGCGTTTGCTCCGGCCGAAGATATTAGCACATAATCATTTACGCCATTTTGGGAAGCTATTTCTGCAAAGTTGTATTGGTAAGTAAAATCAATCTCATATTGTTTCTCTTTACTTCCTGCCTTTGCCAGTGTAGTACCCATACATGAAAATAAGACATCGCCTTTTACCAATTCTTTCCATTCTTCTGGTGTGGAAAAGTTAATCTGATGTTCTTCTAATTTAGGATTCTCTACGTTTATAGATCTGCGTCCAAATACCAATACTTTTTCAAATTCCTGGTCGCTCAATAATAGATCAACCAGCTGGGTGCCGACTAGTCCAGTTCCCCCGATAATGATAGCTGTTTTCATATTGACGTCTTATTTATTTTGTTACGTATACAAAATTAGTAATAAAAATTGAATATTATTGAATATTATTGAACTTTTTAATCATTTATAGTGTATTTCTGCATTTTATCAAATTGATTGTGAAAGTAAATGAATAGATAATAAATTACTTTTATTGGGTGTTTAGATTGTTTAGTTCAGAAAAATAGTTTATTTTTGGCTCCAGAGTGTAGAGTCTATCGAAACTTAAGTTACTAAAGAATATAATTAATTGAATTTATATGTTTTACCTGATGATTATTCTTTTCGTTCTGGGTTATGTTTGTATTGCCTTGGAACATCCTTTACATATTAATAAGTCCGCCACAGCCTTACTTTTGGGAACACTTATGTGGGTGTGTCTCATCTTTGGTGAACCTACTGTTATGCCTGGTTTTAGTGACTTCCAATATTATCTTACCACTCATCCCGGAACTGATTTCACCTCGTGGATGGTGAACTTTCCTTTATTGGAGCGTTTTGGTGAGACGGCCCAGATTCTTTTTTTTCTGATGGGCGCTATGACCATTGTAGAACTAGTAGATATTCACGGAGGATTTACTATTATCACCGACAAAATCAGTACGAAAAAGAAATCCTCTTTACTATGGATTATTGGAATGATCACCTTCTTTATGTCGGCAGTATTAGACAATATGACCACTGCCATTGTGATGATTGCTTTACTTAGAAAGCTTATTGGCGACAAGAAAGATCGTTGGTATTTTGCCGGAATGGTTATTCTTGCTGCAAATGCCGGAGGAGCATGGTCGCCAATAGGTGATGTCACCACTATTATGCTCTGGATAGGTGGTAAAGTAAGTGCCTTTAACATTATTAAAGTGACTTTTCTTGCCAGCTTTGTATCCCTTGCCTTGCCTCTAACCATCCTTTCCCTCACAATGAAAGGTACTGTGGAGCGACCACAAGTAATCTCTCATGATAAAAAGATTCACGAAATTCCCAATTGGCAACGTCAGCTAATTTTCTTTTTAGGGGTAGGATCCTTGCTGTTTGTTCCTGTTTTTAAAACTATTACCAATCTGCCTCCCTACCTGGGTATGTTGGGCGGTCTGAGTATCCTGTGGATTGTCACAGAATTGATTCATAAGAATATCCCCAAAGAGAGTGCGGATAAATATTCTGTATCCAGTGTTCTAAGTAAAATAGATACCTCAAGTATTCTCTTTTTCCTGGGGATATTGATGGCAGTGGCTGCCCTTCAAACCTATGGTCATTTGGGGAAATTATCCTTGTCGCTTGATCATCTCCCAATGGGTGAACCGGGTAAATATTACCTGATCACCTTTATCATTGGCCTTCTGTCGTCCGTTGTAGATAATGTACCACTGGTAGCGGGAGCGATGGGTATGTATAACTTTCCGATGGATCATTATTTCTGGGAATTCATAGCCTATGCTGCCGGAACAGGAGGAAGTATCCTTATTATTGGTTCGGCTGCTGGTGTAGCTGTGATGGGAATGGAAAAGATTGATTTTATCTGGTATCTTAAAAAGATATCCTGGCTTGCTCTTCTTGGTTATCTTGCCGGATGTGCTGTGTATATTCTGGAAAGAAGCCTGTTGTAAATAGATGTCTTTTATAGTCCGTTTTAAAAACTGCGGAAAAATACACCTGTTTTTCTGCTATTATAGGGGGTGGAACTAATTTTTCCGCAGCTTATTATTAGTTAGTTATCTCTAAAAGTAAAAGGGATTGTCAAAAGATGACCTTATAACTTGCTCTGTAAAGCAGATAATCTGAGTTAAAATGTGTTTCATCATTAGTTATCAATATTTTAAGTTGTTTAAAAGCCTCTTTTAATGTTTTTGATCAGAACATTATACCATAAATGCGGTACTATATTTAGCTAAAAGATGGTATTCCATTTTCCAAATATTTTTCTGTAATTTGTACCGTGATGTAAAATACAGAAAATTAAATGGAAACTTTGGTAAAAATTACAATATTAAGTAGCTCAATGTCATTGCCCCTTAGTGTCCAACCTTCCGTGCTCCAGCTACGCTGTTGTCGCCATTGTTACTGTAGTTAGTGAAATCAACTTTAATCAGGATGAATAATGGATATATTTTCATCTTGTTGATTTCACAGAACTTTCATTCTTTCAATTTTCTTTTTAATTATTAATGTGAGTCAATAAAACTGCAATTTAGCGGTTTACGCTTTATTTACTTGTTTTATAATAAATATAAGCGAATATAGAAAGCAATAAAATCATGAAATCACAAATAGCAAATAATGTATTGGAAATGATCGGTAACACACCCATGGTTGAACTTACTAAACTGGACACGGGTCTATGCCGGTTGTTTATAAAACTCGAAAATCAAAATCCCGGTGGTTCAATAAAAGATCGCATCGGCGTTTCCCTCATAAAAGATGCTGAAGAAAAAGGATTACTAGAACCGGGTGGCACTATTGTTGAAGCCACTGCTGGAAACACAGGTATTGGATTGGCTTTGGTGGCACTCATGAAAGGCTATAAAATAGTGCTGGTTATACCCGATAAAATGAGTCTGGAAAAAGTTAATCATTTGCGATCTTTGGGTGCTGACATTGTGTTGACACGCTCTGATGTTGGCAAAGGACATCCACAATATTACCAGGATTTGGCACAAAAAATAGCCAGTGATACTGGCGCATATTATGTAAACCAGTTCGAAAATCCAGCTAATCCCTTGGCT
>JAATGU010000017.1 GCA_015654535.1 Bacteroidales bacterium | reverse complement strand
GGAAAGGGAAACGTATCATCCTTTCACTGGAACGTCCTCACATAGAAACGACTGTTTGGGTAAATAATAAAAAGGTGGGAATGCAGAATAGTCTTTGTGTGCCCCATGTTTATGATCTGACTAATTATATGACTCCCGGTAAATGCACAATATCCATCAGGGTAGACAACCGGTTGAAAGAGATTAATGTAGGGCCAGATTCGCATAGTGTCACCGATCAGACTCAAGGTAACTGGAATGGTATTGTGGGAAAGATAAATCTTACTGCGAAAGCGTCTATCTATTTTGATGATATTCAAGTTTATCCTGATCTGGCAAACAAGAAGGCGATTGTGAAATTGCAATTAAAATCTGATAAACTAAAGAATGTGCAAGCTAAAGTAATCCTCTCTGCCCAGAGTTTTAACTCCGACAGAAAGCAAACGGTTCCAGCGATTTCTAAAAATGTATCCATTGAAAACGGACAGCTTTCTGTAGAAATAGAACTTCCTTTGGGCGATGGAATGTTGACTTGGGATGAATTTGATCCGGCTCTATATAAATTGAAAGCGGAAATTGTGAGTGGCAATCAAAAAGAATTCAAAGAAGTGCAGTTTGGAATGCGTGAATTTAAGATTAAAGGTAAGTGGTTCTATGTAAACGGAAATAAAACCATGCTTCGGGGAACAGTAGAGAACTGCACTTTTCCATTAACCGGATACGCGCCTATGCAAGTGGAAGATTGGGAAAGAGTGTTCCGTATTTGCAAAAACTACGGATTAAATCACATGCGTTTCCATTCTTTTTGCCCTCCCGAAGCGGCATTTATTGCAGCGGACTTGGTAGGTTTCTATCTTCAACCGGAAGGGCCAAGCTGGCCTAATCACGGTCCAAAGCTAGGAATGGGGCAACCTATTGATACTTACTTGATGGATGAGACGATTCGCATGGCTAAAGAATATGGAAATTACGCTTCTTTCTGCATGCTGGCTTGCGGTAATGAACCTTCAGGACGTTGGGTAGCTTGGGTAACTAAGTTTGTGAAATATTGGGAAGCAAAAGATACCCGCAGAGTATATACCGGAGCTTCGGTAGGTAACGGTTGGCAGTGGCAACCACAAAGTCAGTATCATGTGAAAGCCGGAGCACGCGGATTAAATTGGACTAATTCCATGCCGGAATCAGCATCCGATTATCATGAAAAAATTGACACCGTGAAGCAACCTTATGTTTCTCACGAAACAGGTCAATGGTGTGTTTTTCCTGACTTTAATGAAATACGGAAATACACCGGAGTGAATAAAGCCAAGAACTTTGAGATATTCAAGGATTTTCTCAAAGCTGGAAATATGGAAGAAATGGGACAAAACTTTATGATGGCTTCGGGTAAACTTCAAGCACTGTGCTATAAAAATGAGATAGAGAAAACACTTCGTACTCCTGATTATGCAGGATTTCAGTTATTGAGCCTGAATGATTATTCCGGTCAAGGTACTGCTTTGGTTGGTGTTCTAAATGTATTCTGGGAAGAAAAAGGATATATAAACGCACCGGAATTCCGACGTTTTTGTAGTCCGACTGTACCACTAGCCAGAATAAAGAAGTTTGTGTATAAGAATAATGAGACCTTCCGAGCTGATATTGAGATTGCGCACTTTGGAAAGAACATGTTAAAGAATACACGGACTATTTATAAGATAAAAAATGAGTTTGGCAAAATAATCACTCAAGGAATTGTCAGTACCAAAGATATTCCAGTAGGTAATTGTTTCAATTTAGGTTCTGTGGAGTTCGCACTTGATAGCATTAAAAAAGCAGCAAAGTTAAATCTGGAAATATCCATTGAAGGGACGGATGCAGTTAATGATTGGGATTTCTGGGTATATCCAGCAACTGTCAATATAGACAAAGGAAATGTTTATGTAACCGATTCTTTGGATGAAAAGGCCACAAGCATTTTGCAAAACGGAGGAAATGTATTATTAACGGCCGCCGGAAAAGTTTCATACGGAAAAGAGGTGGTGCAATATTTCACTCCAGTATTCTGGAACACTTCCTGGTTCAAAATGCGTCCCACTCACACTACCGGAATTTTCGTGAATAATTATCATCTGCTTTTCAAGAACTTCCCTACGGATTATTATAGTGATCTGCAATGGTGGGAGTTGCTGAACAAAGCGCAAGTGATGCAATTCTCTGATTTCCCTGCGGATTTTCAACCTTTGGTGCAAAGTATTGATACTTGGTTTATCAGCCGAAAGATAGGGATGTTGTTCGAAGCAAAAGTATTAAAAGGCAAATTGATGATGACCAGTATGGATATAAAATCTGATCCTGACAATCGAGTGGTAGCACGCCAGTTATATAAAGCCATATTAGATTATATGAATTCGGATAATTTCCGCCCGCAAGCAACTGTCACATTCGAAATGGTGAAAGATTTGTTTACGAAAACCGCCAAAAAGATTGATTCATATACTAAAGACTCGCCAGACGAACTGAAGCCAGTAAAAGGAGATAAAGGAATTTAAATAAAAATAGAGACAAATGAAATTTAAATTAGTAGTATTCGCATTGTTGGTTAGCACCTTCAATTTTGCACAAGGACAACAATTAAAGTATGACTTTACTACAGAAAAAGCAAAAAAAGGCTTTATAAAAATAGATTCTCAAAGTCGGTATACTTCGGAGAAAGGGTATGGATATGATCTGCAACCTACTTCATTGGGAGAGCATAAACCTTTTTACTTCTCGGTAAAAGTAGGTGATGGAAACTATAAAGTAACTGTTAAGCTAGGGTCAAAGACTCAGGCAGGAGTGACCACTGTAAGAGGAGAATCCCGTCGCCTTTTCTTTGAGAACATTGCCACAAAAAAAGGAGAAGTTGTGGAGAAAACATTCATTATCAACAAACGAGACACTAAGATTAGTGAGAATGAATATGTAAAGATCAAACCACGGGAGAAGAATAAATTGAATTGGGATGATAAACTAACATTGGAATTCAATGGAGACGCTCCTTGGGTAGAAGAATTGACTATTCAGAAAGTGAATAACGTTACTACCATCTTTTTATGCGGAAATTCTACCGTAGTAGATCAGGACAATGAACCTTGGGCAAGTTGGGGACAAATGATCCCCCGCTTCTTCGACGAACATATTTGTATTGCTAATTATGCAGAATCCGGTGAATCAGCCAATACTTTTATTTCTGCCGGAAGATTAAAGAAAGCTTTAACTCAAATGAAAGCAGGTGACTATATCTTTATGGAATTTGGGCACAATGATCAAAAACAAAAAGGTCCTGGCAAAGGTCCTTATCTTTCATTCCTGACCAGTCTTCGCACTTTTGTATCCGAAGCGAAAGCACGAGGAGCACATCCGGTTTTAGTCACTCCTACTCAGCGGAGAAGTTTTGGTGAAAATGGTAAAATAATGGATACTCACGGAGAATATCCCAATGCAATGAAACAATTAGCTCGTGAAGAAAACATTCCATTAATTGATCTTAATGCAATGACCCGCACACTTTATGAAGCATGGGGAGTGGAACTATCCACCAAAGCATTTGTACACTATCCTGCTAATACTTTCCCCGGGCAAACTCAGGCTTTGGCAGATAACACACATTTCAATCCTTATGGAGCGTATGAAATATCCAAATGTGTAATCGAAGGAATGAAAGCCAACAAACTGGGGATTGTAAAATTCTTAAGAAAAGACTATAAACCATTCAATCCTCAAAAGCCGGAAGCGATTAGTTCCTTTCATTGGAATCAAAGCCCTTTCACAGAAATAGAAAAACCAGACGGTAATTAAAAAAACAAGTAACTTTTAGTAGAAAAAATATGAAAAGAAGTTTTTTTCTTTCTTTCTTTGCACTCATAATCACCGTATGTGTAGCTCAGAACAATAAAATCCCATCTTTTAGTTGGGTAGGAACTCAGGTAGAGCACAACCTTTCCTGGGCTTCGGAAGTCGGAGCGAAAACATATCCGGGAAGTAATGTTTATCCTGTGAAGGATTATCAGGCAATCAATGACGGTAAAACGAAATGCACTGTGCAGATTCAGAAAGCAATTGATGCTTGCAGCAAAGCCGGAGGAGGGATGGTGACATTTGAACCTGGAAGTTATGTTACCGGAGCGTTGTTTCTTAAAAAAGGAGTCAATCTTGAAATAGGGAAAGGAGTAACTTTACTAGCCAGTACAGATATTAAGGACTATCCTGAATTCAAATCACGAATTGCCGGTATTGAAATGGAATGGCCTGCCGCTGTTATTAATGTTCTCAATCAAAAGAACGTTGCAATTTCTGGAGAAGGAACACTAGACTGCCGGGGAAAAATATTCTGGGACAAATACTGGAAAATGAGGAGTGAATATGAGAAAAAAGGACTTCGCTGGATTGTGGATTATGACTGCAAACGGGTAAGAGGAATCTTAATTTCTAATAGTTCGGATGTTTCTCTTCGGAATATTCACTTGATGCGAACCGGTTTCTGGGGACTTCAGGTACTTTATTCTAATCACTGTACCATTGATGGGATGAATATCAATAATAATGAAGGGGGACACGGCCCAAGTACGGATGGCATTGATATTGATTCATCTACCTATATTCTAGTAGAGAATTGCGATATTGATTGTAATGACGATAATATCTGCATCAAATCGGGAAGAGATGCCGATGGCTTACGGGTAAACCGCCCCACGGAATATGTGGTGATTCGTAATTGCATTACCCGAAAGGGAGCCGGATTAATTACTTGTGGTAGCGAAACATCGGGTTCTATTCGCAACATATTGGCCTATAATATGAAGGCTTATGGAACCGCTTCTGCTCTCCGTATCAAGTCGGCCATGAATCGGGGCGGTACGGTGGAAAATATCTATATGGATAATGTGGAAGCGGACAGTGTAGGTAGTGTGTTGGCTGCGGATTTAAACTGGAATCCCAGTTATAGTTATTCCGTTCTGCCAAAAAAATATGCCGGAAAAGAAATTCCGAAACACTGGAAAGTGATACTTGCTCCGGTAGTTCCTCCCGAAAAAGGATATCCACATTTCAAGAATATTTATCTTTCGAATGTGAAAGCAGAACATGTAGAACAATTTATCTCTGCATCCGGTTGGAACAAGGAATTAAGATTAGAACATTTCTATCTATATAATATCCAGGCAAAGGCTTCGGAAGCAGGAAAAGTAACTTTGACCGATCACTTTAGTTTACGCAAAATCCGATTGGATATTACTAATAAAACTAAAATAGAGTTTAAAGAGAACACAAATCTTGAGACAGATATTCAATATGAATAAAGTAAAGAACATCATTTTTGCACTTTCGTATCTCTTCTTTGGCATACATTCTTATGCTGGAGAAGGAAATAAATTTTCCATTGTACTAAGTGGCACACAAGCTGAGCCAAAAGTTTTAGCTTGCAAAACGCCCGAATTCTCCTTTCATTTTCCACAAATGGCAGGGAACTTTAAACTAGGGATTGCCTCTGGTGAAAAAAGCCTTTGGAGTAGCGAACTTAAAAGCGTGAAGTTGAATAAGAAAGAGGGCATACTAACCTATACAATGGAAGATAAACTTCTGAAAAGCGGAAAGATAACCGTTAAAGTGGCCAAACTAACGGAAAGCGATGGATTCATTATGGAAGTAGAAGGGGCAAGCCTGCCTACTGACCTTAATTTATGCTGGTCGTTTGGAGGAAGTTATGGAAAAGTACTCTCCGACAAGACAGATAGTGAGCTTAAACCGGAATATTGCAAAGAAAATGTATTTAGTGTGGAAGGCAATGCTTTCACTGTTTACTATGGCGAAAGTTTGAATTTAAAAGTGCTTCAAGGAATTGTTCCCGATGAATCGGACATTCATTTGTCCGACGCACATAAACAATCTTCCCCTATTGCTTTCCACCAGTCCGGTAAAAAGACGGATGCTCCGGCATTAACAGGAAGCAAGAAGTTAGAGAATGGAGTGAAAGTCTACTTCTGCTTTTACACCCAAAATACAAAAGCCGACTATAACAGCTTTATGCTACCGGAATTATTCAAAAAGGAATTTACAAGGTAATTTAATTCGATATGAGACACACTAAGTCAACCCTCTTTTTCATTCTGTTTAGTACGATTGCAATCTTTCAACTTCAGGCAAAAATCTACAATGTGAAAGATATGGGAGCTAAAGGTGACGGAAAGACCATCGATTCTCCTTCCATAAATCAAGCTATTATCAATGCCTCCAACGATGGTGGTGGAACAGTATATATACCTTCCGGTGAATATGCTTGTTATTCTATTCGTTTAAAGAGTCATATCACTCTTTTTCTGGAATCGGGCGCACGAATTGTAGCTGCTTTTCCTACAAAAGATCAGGGATATGATGTTGCCGAAGAAAATAAATTCAATCGCTACCAAGACTTTGGCCACAGCCACTGGCAGAACTCCCTCATTTGGGGTATCGGCTTGGAAGACATTACGATTTGTGGGCCGGGACTCATTTATGGTAAAGGGTTGTCTCGTGAAGAAAGTCGTTTGCCAGGAGCAGGAAACAAAGCTATCAGTTTAAAAAATTGCAAGAATGTAATCTTAAAAGATATCTCCATGCTTCGCTGCGGGCACTTTGCATTACTGGCCACAGGAGTCGACAATCTTACCGTGACCAATCTAAAAGTGGATACGAACCGGGATGGTTTCGATATTGACTGTTGCAAGAATGTGAGAATTACAGATTGCAGTGTCAATTCTCCCTGGGATGATGCCATTGTGCTCAAAGCGTCTTACGCTTTAGGATATTTCAGAGATACTGAGAATATAACGATTTCCAATTGTTATGTGTCTGGTTTTGATCAGGGAACCGCACTGAACGCCACTTTTGAAAGAGATGAACCACAGGCTCCCGATCATGCTTTTGTTTGCGGAAGGATAAAACTTGGGACTGAGTCCAGTGGTGGGTTTAAGAATATCGCCATTAGCAATTGTATTTTTGAACGATGCAGAGGTTTAGCTCTGGAAAGTGTTGACGGCGGACAACTGGAGGATGTTGTAGTGAACAATATCACCATGAGGAACATTGTGAATTCACCCATTTTTCTTCGGCTCGGAGCACGCATGAGAAGTCCGGAAGGAACGCCGAAAGGAAGTATGAAAAGGATACGTATCAGCAATGTGAATGTATATAATGCCGATTCTCAATACTCTTCCATCATCAGCGGAGTACCGGGAAGTATCATCGAAGATGTCTCTCTAAGTAACATACACATTTATTATAAAGGAGGTTACACTACTGAAGATGGAAAAATCATACCTCCAGAACAAGAAAAGATATACCCCGATCCTTTGATGTTTGGCACTATCCCTGCCTCCGGATTTTACATTCGCCATGCAAAAAATATTTCCTTCGACAATATTGATTTCCATTACGAAAAGCCAGACGGAAGACCTTTATTTGTGACCGATGATGCACAAATGATAGAGTACAATCGTATCTCTATTGACGGTATAAAACAATAAGTTTCCATACTATTTGGCTATCTAAAACTAAATATTGAGTACTTCATTTTCTGTTTTTGCAACGAAAACAGCTGCACAAGTATTCCCATAAACATTTGTAGCTGTACGAAACATATCTAAAATACGATCAACAGCCAACAATAAACCTAATCCCTCCTTAGGAATGTTTACTGAATCAAGAATAACACTCATCATCACAAATGCAGCCATAGGTATACCTGCTGCACCAACAGAAGCAAGTAATGTAGTAGCGACTAAAAGAGTTTGCTGTAAAAATGACAATTCGATGCCGTAAGCTTGTGCCACAAAAACAGCTGCACCACATTCAAACAAAGCGGTCCCGTTTCGGTTAATGGCTGTACCAAGCGGAATAACAAAGCTGGTTATTCGATTACTCACTCCATCTTTTTTTTCAACATCCTGCAAGGTAAGCGGTAGTGTAGCACTCGACGACGATGAAGAAAAGGACATCAGTAGTGGTGATATCATATATAATAAATGTTTGAAAGGATTAACCCGGACAATAAAAAAAAGGACCAGTGAAAGAGTGACGAAATTATGAAATAGTAATGACCCAATAATGGTGAGTAAATAGGTTCCGAGACCACCTGCAACAGCTATCATCTGCTCTGAATTACCTGTGTAGTGAGAAAATTGTACTGCAATAAGTGCAAATACGCCGAACGGACTAAAACTAATTACCAACCCCGTGATCTTCATCATAATCCTAAAAAACACTTCAAAGAGATTGGCAAGGTTATCGCGAAATCTGACTTCTTCTTTTGACAGAAAGATACCGAACAAAATAGAAAAGAAAATGATACCTAACAAGCGATCACTCCCAGTAGCCAAGTCTGAAAAAATATTGAATGGGATGATATTTACCAACATATCTATAAAGGAGTTTTGATGCGTGCCCATACTACTGGACTGTACCGTGGTGGTGAGTCTAACTTGGCTACCAGGCGTGAATAAATCGACAAAGACAAGCCCAGTGAGAGTCGCTATCAATGTGGAGGAGAGAAAAAATAGAATTGCTTTTATACCCAATCGACCTAAGTTAGCGCTGTTGCCCACATTAAGAATACCAACCACAATGGAACTGATCACTAACGGAATCACCACCATATTGAGTCCTCGAAGAAAGAGATCGCCAATCCATTTGATCCAACTGGTATGAGTTGGTAAAAGAATTCCAAATACAACCCCGAGAAAAAGTGCCAAAAGAATTTGCCAGTGTAATGCTATTTTATTCATCTATTTTTCAAACTTATTATTTTTCGGTAGAGCGAGAAATGCTGGTTCCGATTATGTATACTCTTTTTAAAAGAATTATTATGTATGTTTAAACACAAACTTCACAAAGCATGATTAGCTTTATGAAGTTTAAGTGCTAAAATAATTTTTTTATCTCGAAATGCTTGATTTTATAAGCGATCCAAAAAATATAGCATTGGCCAGAATCTTATTCGTTCCATAAAATTGACCTCTAAAGTTGGTATCTTCATTAATGGCGATGATGTGTCCACGCCCCAAATTACCGACAGTAATATTTGCATTGTTTCTTAGATCCTTTTCCTTAACTGAGTTCACCAAACCCGATAAAAGAGGTTTTGAAGAATAGTGACTGGGATTAGCATAAACATTTTCCTGTGGTTTTACGATAACATCATTGTCTTTGAAAACAGGCAGATGTTTATCTGTCAATCCCCAAAATAAAGGATGAGTAATATCAATGATAGTTTCAAAAATAGTACCGGGAATATGCTCAGCCCGTGAAAAAACAAGCTGATCTTCATAAGTCGCATCAGACGGTTTTCTCTTTGAATTCACAAATTCCAGTTTCAGGAACTCTTTACTATTCAAAAACAATAAAGCCT
>JAATGU010000032.1 GCA_015654535.1 Bacteroidales bacterium | reverse complement strand
ATGATTCTCTGATGGATTAAATTAGCTAGCTAGCTCGAGAGTCGACAAAGTACGCCTAAATAATCCAATCAATTTTAGAATCCACATGAACATTATCCTCACTTCTAATTAAATTATGTGTTATGATTGAACTTATCTGAAAGACAGAAAGACGATAAAAAAGATCTTCCCGGAAACGCCCTTTCTCTATTTCCTGCTTTAAATCACGATTTGTCGCCGCGATGATACGTACATTTACTTTGGTTGGTTTGGTCTCACCTAACTTAATATACTCACCCGTTTCCAAAATACGTAGTAACTTAGCCTGTAACTCAAACGCCATTTCTCCTATCTCATCTAAGAAAATAGTTCCGTTATTAGCCTCTTCAAAAAGGCCTTTCTTATCTTTCAAAGCACCAGTGAAGGAACCGGCTTTATGCCCAAACATTTCACTCTCTAATAGTTCTTTACTAAATGACGAACAGTTCACCGCCACAAAACTATTCTTATTTCTGGAACTATTTTGATGAATAGCTTGCGCAAAAACTTCTTTTCCTGTCCCTGTTTCTCCGGTTAATAAGACTGGTACATGCGTGGTAGATACTTTTAATGCCAAGGATAGTACTTCCTTTATCGCTTTTGAGTGTCCTAAAATTGAATCTAAAGTATACATTGGCCGTATCTTATTTTCCTGTTTATCAATCTGGTTATTCTTTTGCGCTTTTTCCATGGCCCGACTAACTAAAGGAATAATTTTGTTATTTTCATCTCCTTTGGTGATATAATCAAACGCTCCATTTTTAATAGCCTGTACACAATCCGGAATATTGCCGTGAGCGGTAAGTAACACAGCTTCTAATTTCGGATATTTCCTTTTTATGTTTGTTACAAGATCTATTCCATTCCCATCAGGAAGAAACACATCGCAAAGAATAACTTCGGGGGCATGAAGCTCCAACTGTTTTAAAGCCGATTTACAGTCACCTGCATGAAACACCTCGTAACCTTCAAGCTCCATCATGCGGGCTAATAGCTTCCGGATTTGTGCTTCGTCATCAACAACTAGAATTTTATTCATTTCGTAGAATTAATATCGTACATATTATCTGAATCTTTTCATATTTTAATTTCTTCTGCTTCATTTCTCCGAATTTATAGATTCCCATTTTTCTTTTTCAATTATTGTTGATTAATCTGTTTTAAAAATAAGCTCCTCCCCTTTCATTTTTGTATGGTTTTTGCCAAAATGAAATAAAGATTCGCAACTAGCACCTCTTTTATTATTTCAAAAGACGAGCTAATAGCCTTTAGTACAAATGGAAAACGCTTTTCTCTTACAGCTCTATACAAGATTAGTTCAAAAATAATGCCAAATAAACTTTATCGAAAAATTAAGAAAATAACCAATCGTACCCCTGCTGATTTCATTCGTAATTATCACTTGCAGGAAGCAGAGAAGCTAATTAAGAAAACATCCAAAACAATTTCTGAAATAATGAATGAATGCGGCTTCCGGAATAAAGCTTACTTTTATCGTGAATTTTCAAAAGTATATTGCTGTACACCCAAAGAATATCGCAATCAAATTCTTGGAGAAAATCAATAGCTAATCTTCAAAAAAACTACTATTATAATTCGCGGCACAAATAAAAAGTATCTTCTTCTATAAAGTTAAAATTTAAAGTAAAATCACTATAGTTATTAAATTTTAGACAATACATGGATGGCTTTATTGAACAAAATTAGCAATAAGTCTGTTTTAAAATGTAACTTTGCAGCCTTAAATATTCTTATTTTATAAATTAAATAAAAAAATAAAATGAAGAAAGAATTATTACATTCATTGTATTTATTACCACTCTGCTGTTCCTTATTACTTTTCAACTCTTGCAACAAGGATGACAACGATAACAATGGTGAACTTTTAAACAACGCCTCTTACGATGGCACTTATCAAGGAGATTTAAAGATTGATGCTTCTTCCATGAGTATTCCGGTTACAACAGTGATACAAAAAGTTTATTTTAAACGCATAACAGATGTGGATGGTAAGATGTCCGTGCAACTAAAAGACTTTTCGTTTGGTACTATTGTATTAGGTGATATTTTGGTGGATAATATGGACGCCAGAGTAAAAGATAACAAATGTACATTCAATGGAACTAAAGATATTTCACTTAGCGTGGGAACCTGCAATACGACAGTCGATGGCATGATTCTCAATGATTCTGTAGCAATGAGCATCAAAGTAAATATTAAAGATGGTTTACTTCAAGGTAAAACAGTTGATGTAATCTTCAATGGTAAAAAGTTGAGCGATAATGAAAAAGAGACTACCTTTGATTTTGAAACATGGGTGGACGGAGTAACAGGCCAAACTCCCGACATGACATTTCAGGAAGTATCCGGCGGATGGTCATCAAGCAATACAGGTGCCCAATTGCTGAAAGAACTTGGGCTGCTCAGTAGCTATCCGCTGACTCCCATAGAAGAAGGTGCTCACGGAGGTGCAAAGGCAGCTAAGATAATGACTCTTGATTCCCAAGGTGCTAATTTTGGAGGGATCCCTGTTCCCAAAATTACGGCAGGAAGTTTGTTCCTAGGCTCGTTTATTTTGGATATGAACAATGCCCTGAACAGTACCAAGTTCGGAGTGAAGTATCCTTATAGTGATGTGAAACCTACAGAACTGATTGGGTGGTACAAATATACTCCGGGGGATACTTACTACCGCTGTGACGATCCGACAAAAAGTAACGTCCCCGTGATTGATGCCTCATTAACTGACTCCTGTTCCATCAGTGTCATTCTATATGAAGTGACCAGTGATGACGTGAGTGAATCTCTGACAGGAAGCAATGTTTACACTTCTGATAAGCTGGTGGCTGTTGGTCAGTTAGCAGATGGGAGTGCTAAATCAAGCTATACACAATTCGACATTAAGCTGACTTATATCAAAGCTTTTGATGCGAATAAGAAATACCGTTATGCGATTATTTGCTCATCAAGTAAAAACGGAGCTAGTTTCAGCGGAGCTCCGGGAAGTACGCTAATCGTAGATGATTTCACTTTGATTTCAGAATAATATGAAATAATATATGAAGAAAAGAGTGATAGGTGCACTGCTTTTGGCAGTGCCGGCTATACTTTCTTCCTGCATCAAGAACGAGCCCCTTAATCCGGAAGCTGATATACTGACATTCAACATTCCGGCTTGGGGTATTGCTCTTACAGATCAGAACCTGACTAAAGAAGATATTTCTCTCTTTGTACCCAAAAATCTGCTTACTAATTATAAACAGACTCCTCTAATTACGATTACTGATAGGGCTACTATTGTTCCGGCAATAGGAAAGGAACAGGATTTTTCTTCAGAAGTGAAGTATACCGTTACATCAGAAGATGGTTCTCATCAGCGAGAGTTTACCTTTCGTGTAAATTCTACTTTACAGGCTGAATATGATTTTGAATACTGGGATACGAATAAAGATGCGGACCGTGCTTATCAAACTCCCTACGAGATGATTGACGGGCAGAAACAGACTATTTGGGACTCAAGCAATACAGGCGTTGCCGTATATCGATATAAAACAGACCCGGCTGATTATCCTACTCACTCTACCACGGAAATGGTGAAAAGCGGAAAGAAAGCAGCCGAACTCGTTACCATGACCGGACCTGGAAATATTCTTGAGACTCAATATATTCCTGTTATTGCAGGTTCTTTGTTCACAGGAAGCCTATCCATAATAGATGCCTTAACAAATCCTTTGACAGCTACGAGATTTGGCATTCTTTATACTTCAACTCAAATACCCGATAGCCTTATGGGGTACTATTATTATCGTGCCGGTACAGGTGATTATATCTCTGTAAATCCCGATAAACCGATGAGTAGCATTAGCACTCCGCACAGCGAAAAACAAGATTCCTGTTCGCTGTATGCCATACTTTATGAAACCACCAACAGCGTACCCACACTTGATGGAACAAATATATTAACAAATCCAAACATCGTAGCAAAAGCCATACTCCCCGATCAATTGCGTGGAGCTTCACCAGGAGAAGGGTTGCAATATTTTTCTATTCCTTTTGTTTTTCCAAAAGGTAAGAATGCCATAGATTTTATCAATAAAAAGTACAAGATCGCAATTGTTTTCTCGTCTAGTTATAATGGTGATAAATATGCAGGTACACCTGGTAGCCGGTTGATAGTGGATGATGTTAAACTAGTGGTTCAATAAACAGATAAAAATGAATAAAAAATTTATTTTATTGATAGTAGTTGGTATCATAACTTTTCCGTTATATGCTCAAAACCTGTTAACAAAAAAGTGGGAGCACGAGATTGTGGTTGGATTGAATATAGGTGGAACCATGCCCATTCCCTTACCTGCCGAAATTAGAAAAATACGAAGTTTCAGTCCTAATCTTAACCCTGTTATCGCCTTTAGTGCCACTCGTTGGATAAACAATTCAAAACTTTGGGGCATTACCTCAGGCTTCAATATCGATTATAAAGGTTTTACAGAACAAGCTGACGTGAAATATATGTATACCAAACTAAACGTTGGTGAAGGAGAAAATGCCGGAACTTATTCAGGAACATTCTCGGGCAAGAATGAAACTAAAGTGAAAAATGGGTATTTCACTATCCCTTTAATGGCAGCCTACCACCCTTGGAATGATTTGATTTTTCGTTTAGGAGGATACATCTCATATCTTCATACAGCCAAATTCGAAGGTACAGCTACCGATGGTTATATCCGTGATCACGGCCCGACAGGACAAAAAACAAATGTGGATTATGCTGAATTCGATTTCAGCGATGATGTGCGCAATATTGATGCAGGCCTTTCCGCTTCAGTGGAGTGGGCGTTTAGTAATAGTTTATCGTTAGCCGGACAGTTAAACTGGGGACTTGTTCCCGTATTCCCATCAAATTTTGAAGGCATTTCACATAAAATGTATAATGTGTATGCTTCATTTGGAATAGCCTATAGATTAGGAAAATAACATTCTATTTTATATTATATTATTAAAAAAAACTCTTTTGATTCAAATTAATTTCCTTATTTCTGACAACTATACAGAACTCTTCACTGGATGAAAGAATGGCCACAACAAAAACCACTTTTGCTAAATATCCGTTTACTCCTATTAAAATAAGCGGTATAGCAAAAAATACAAGTAATCCAGTGATTTTATTGGCTATGGTATGAATAAAAACGACTTTTCCAAACTTTATTTTTGAAACAACCATAGTTAACACTCTTATTATCAATGCGATTACAAATAAAAGTAAGTTCTCATATATAACCCATTCGTATTTCAGAAATAGCAACGCCAATATAACCGCATAAAACACTAAATCGGCTATTGAATCCAGCATAGCTCCTGTTTGGGTTACCATATTGTATTTTCGAGCGATATATCCGTCTACTATATCAGATAGTCCGACAATCAGATACAAACTAATAAACAATGGCTTTGAATTCATTACTGATAACAGAACCAACGAAAAGATGATGCGAAAGGATGATATTATATTGGCAATATTCATAATATTTTTTTCATGCAGACACTGTTCATGTTATCCTTATATTGTCCAAAGTTTTCGATAATTTCATATCCTCTTTTTTTATATAAATTGATAGCTTCATATTGTTTAATTCCAGTCTCAAGAATAGAGTAACAGAATTTTTCCTTTTTAGCCCATTTTTCAAGTTCGGTAAGTATAATTGATGCAAAACCTTTACCTCTTGATTCCCTTTGGACAAAAATCCTCTTTAACTCAATAGTTGAGCCATCTACTTTCTTAAAACATCCACATCCTACTGGTATCCCTTCATCATAAGCAATAACAACCGTTTCCAGCAATTCTATTTTATTATATTTATCGTATTGCTTTTGCAATGTACCATACCTTTGGTCCAACTCAGAATTTAATAAGCTGATAAGACCTTTAAAATCAGTATTTTCACTATTGCATCTTCGTAAATCAATTCTATTAATAAGATGATTCATGATAATATCTTTTCTATCATTTTTAATCTGTATATTAAATCAAATAATGCTCCAAAGTTAAGTAATTATTTGATTTAGTATTTTTTGTGCAAAAGAAAAATTACTATAAGAAAGATGAAAGAGAAATATTTCTCATCCTTCCAGTATTATTAAACAATCCCTTAGCTGTGGGATGATGGTCCCTCAACTGTAAGCCCATGGT
>JAATGU010000006.1 GCA_015654535.1 Bacteroidales bacterium | reverse complement strand
GTTGTATCGGCACCGAAGTCAACTAAAGCACATCCTGTCCGCTTTTCGTTATCAGTGAGAATTACGTCTGCTGTAACTAAGGGTGAGATGTAATATTCAGCAACTTGAATTTTTGCTAATTCAAAACACCTCTGTAGATTCTTTTTAACGGATGAACGAGCCACCACATTTAGAAAACGTCCTTCGATATTATTTCCAAGGACTCCTACTGGGTCAGCTTGTAGATTAATACCGATCTTGTATTCTTGTGGAATGACATCCAGTATATCCATGTCAATTAAAGGAATCTGTATATTCTCATCAATGATAGAGTCTACTAATTCTTGAGAAATAATTTCTTCATTAGCGAAATGACGACTTACTATATTTTTGATTGTACGAGTTGACTGGCCGCCGATTCCTACATATACTTGTCCAATGCAATTAGGCAACGTAGTCTCTAACTTGTTGACGATAGAGGTTAGGCTTTGTGCTGTTTTATCTATGTTATAGATTACTCCTTTTCTAATAAATGAAGACGATTCTTCCTTGGCATAAGCCAATACATGAATACTTCCATCACTTTCTTTTCTCCCTGCTATACCGGTGATCTTTGATGATCCCAGTTCTATAGCTACGATAAAATCTGTTTCTGCCATACTATTCTAATTTTTTAAATATGTCAATATTTCAATTTTGCAGGTCTTAACTCCTTTATCATTATTGTTATATTTTCATATTGGCTTATTAGTCTCTCTTTTAGTGCAAATTATTTGATTGCTAAATTCTAAGTTGATTCGTTCATATTTATTCCATCCTACTTTGTTCAGTGCTTTTTCATAAAATATTTTTAATCGTCCCAACTTTTCTTCAAAGTTATCTATTTTTCCGAGAAATACAATATGATCTCCTACTCGTGGAATCAGTTCTATTTCTTTGCTTGGCGTTACATTTATTTGTTCAATTTGAGCATTCCAAAATTTATCACTTTGCAAAAATACACCAAACTTATATAAATACCTCATAGCAAAGGCTTTTTCTACATCTCCGGTAACGATTGCTAGATGAGCAGTGCAATTTGCTTCGGGTGGAATTATTTTTCCTTGATTGTCTAGATAAAAACTGTCTCCTTTATTATTCATTATCCGAAGAACAGGAATGCGTTGCGACACTTCTATACAAAGATTACCGCTTGGAGTCTTATAGCATTCAACTTTCTCTATAAGAGGATGCTTGGCTATTTCTTTCTCCAATTTTTTGGTTCGAATTCTATCCATTTTCTTTCCTACAGGATAGATATCTTTTCTTTTAAGTAATGAAGCAACTTCATTTTTCGTGATAAATCCTGCATTTACGCTATCTTTTATTATCAATTCAATATCCTTACAAGTCTGATTAGCAGACTTGTTATTGAATGTTGTTATTGCTGCCGCAAGGTAAGCAATAATAAGCAGTAAAGCGATTAGAAGCAGAATTTTCTTAATCATCTATTCTTTAATAATTTTTGGATATCAACAACATAATCATCAATGTCACCTGCACCAAGTGTTATGAGCACTTCTATTTTTTTCTTTTTCAAAAGATCTATTATATTTTCCTTAGAGCACATACATTTCTCCATTCCTTCTCGCAAGTTATCGTAAATCAATTTATTGGTAACTCCTGGAATAGGAAGTTCACGAGCGGGATAAATATCTAATAAAATAACTTCATCCAATAAAGAGAGACTTGCTGCAAATTCTTTATAAAAGTCACGAGTACGGGTATACAAGTGAGGTTGAAAAATAGCTGTTATCTTTTTGTCTTTGTACAAATCACGTATCGAAAGGATACTTTGTTTAATTTCGGAAGGATGATGAGCATAGTCACTTAAAAAGACTATTTTATCATTTTTGATTTTGAAATCAAATCGTCTGTCTACGCCTTCAAAACTAGCCATACCATTCTTTATCTCTTCAACTGATACTCCACTAAGCCAGCATAAGGCCATCGCAGCTATTCCATTTTCAATGTTAATAGTTATTGGTACACCTAATTGAATGTCTTTAATTACTTCTTGAGGAGTTATAAAATCAAAAAGAATCGCTCCGTTTCCAATACGGATATTCTCAGCATGAAAGTCACCTTCATCTTTTGAGTAGGTGTAAATTTTTACTTTATCCTGCACTTTGGGATGTAGAGCAATTCCTTTGCGGATAATTAGACAACCTCCGGGCTGAATCAAAGTTGTATACTTTTCAAAACTTTCCAAGTAAGCCTCTTTTGTTCCGTAAATGTCCAGATGATCAGGGTCTGTGGCTGTAATCACAGACATATATGGGTGTAACCAGTGAAATGAACGATCAAACTCATCTGCTTCTATTACTGTAAAATCACTTTTATCCGAGAGTATGAGGTTACTTTGATAATTTTTTGATATTCCTCCTAAAAAAGCTGTGCAATCAACCTTTGATTGATGTAAAATATGTGCGGCCATTGTTGAAGTTGTTGTTTTTCCATGTGTACCTGCCACACATAATGCTTTGCTCGCTTTGGTTATTATACCCAGCACCTGAGCACGCTTCTGGATTACAAACCCTTGCTTAGTAAAAAAAGTAAATTCAGTATGCTCTTTAGGAATAGCCGGAGTAAAGACTATAAGAGTAGAACTCATGTCTAAAAATTCCTCAGGTATTAATTTTACATTATCATCATAATGTATTTTTGCTCCCTCTGTGATAAGTTCTTTAGTAAGTTCACTAGGGGTACGGTCATATCCCGCTACATTTTTACCTTTAGAAAGAAAATAGCGTACTAATGCACTCATTCCAATGCCACCCGCACCGATGAAATAGACTGATTTTATTTGATCAATTTCCATTTTTTTGTCTGTATTCATTAGCCAACTTATATACTTCTTTTGCAATAATACTTGCAGAGTTGGTAAAAGCAAGCTTCTTAATATTTATACCCAAATCTTTTAAAATATCTTCTTGATGTACAGTCTCAATTGCTAGATTTATCAATTTAGTTTGTGCCTCATTATCTTTTACATATAAAGCAGCGGATTTTTCAACTAAGGCCAACGCGTTTTTAGTCTGATGGTCTTCAGCTACATTGGGAGACGGTACTAGAATTACAGGTTTTCCAAGTAAACAGAATTCTGAAATGGAGCCTGCTCCAGCTCTCGATATAACCAGATCGGCAGCAGCATAGGCATGTTCCATACTAGAAATAAAGTCAGTGACAAAGAGTGGCAATTCATCGGCTTTTTTCACTTTCTGAAAGGCTTGCTCATAGTAGATTTTACCTGTTTGCCAAATGAATTGGACATCACATTCTTTTATTTTTTCCAGATTAGCCATCATACATTGATTAATGGTACGAGCGCCCAGACTTCCTCCGATAACTAAAATTGTTTTTTTTGTCTGATTCAAATTAAAAAATTGGATGCCCTCTTCGTGTGTAATTTGATTGTTTATCAATCCTTGACGGACTGGATTTCCGGTTAATATGATCTTATCCTTTTCAAAGAATTTATCCATGCCATCATATGCAACACATATTTTTTTTGCTTTCTTTGCCAATAATTTATTTGTGACACCCGCATAAGAATTCTGCTCCTGAATGAGGGTTGGTATTCCCATCATTCCTGCCATCTTTAATGTGGGGCCACTGGCATATCCACCCACACCCACAGCAACATGAGGTTTAAATTGTTTGATCACTTTGTATGCCTTTAGCTGACTTTTTGCCAATTTATAGAGGACAACAAAATTCTTAAGTAAATTTTTGCGATCAAAGCCGCTGATAGGTAACCCAATTATCTTATATCCTGCAGCGGGAACCCGTTGCATTTCCATTCTTCCTTCAGCACCAACAAAGAGAATCTCTGCTTCGGGATGTTGTTCTTTAATAGCATTGGCTATAGATACTGCCGGAAAGATATGTCCTCCCGTTCCTCCTCCGCTGATAATAATTTTTAATTTCTCTTCCATCATCTTGATCTTGTTGATCATCCAACAAATATATGAATAATTCTTTCTATAATTGACTCTCTTCTGCTAATATATCATCTTTATTTATATTGGTATCTTCTATTTCTCCAACTTTGTTTTTGTCGTTTTCTTCTAATTTGGCAGTATATCGACTCACACTCAGAATCATTCCGATATAAACGCAATTGATTAGAGTTGAGCTACCTCCCTTGCTGATTAGAGGAAGAGGCTGTCCCGTGACAGGGAATAATCCAACAGCTACACACATATTCATAATGGCTTGAGAAACTAACATTAGCGTAATTCCCATTACCAGAAAAGTGGCAAAATTTCCTTTAGTTTTTTGTGCTATTCGTCCTGCTCTTATCAATAGCCATATGTATAAAATAACCACAAATCCCCCCCCCAATAGACCTAATTCTTCAATAATAATGGCGAAAATAAAATCTGAAAAAGCTTGGGACAAGAAATCCCGTTGTATACTGTTTCCAGGCATTTTTCCAATTATATTACTTGTTGCGATGGCTATATTTGCATGGGCAATTTGCGCATCTTTATCAATATCAAATTTAGCAGCTGGAATATTTTGTTTTGGTTCCATAAATCCGGTAACGCGAGCTTTCCATGTAGACAATCGGTGTAGAAATGGAATTCCTGAGTCTTTGGGTGTGAGTAAAGCTATGCAGGTTAGCAAGGCTAATAATGCAACAATACTTCCCACAAGCATAGCCAGTTTCTTAAATGGAATTCGCCCTATAATCATCATCAAGAATACAACTCCGAAAAGCAAGAGGGCAGTAGAAAGATTTTCTGGTGCTATTAATGCACAGATAATCCCCGTGATGATCATTATATACTTGAAAGCTCTTGGATTAGCTCCATCTTCTTCTTGATTCTTTGCTAAAATAAAAGAAACTGAAATTATAACGGCCATTTTAGCTAATTCAGATGGCTGAAATTGAATCCCAAAGAAGCTCATCCAGCGAGCTGCCCCGTTAGTATAGCTTCCGTAAATAAATCCCATTAAGGTTACGAAAGTTAGCAAAACCACTGATAGAGGTACAAGAAAAACCGGAATAACCTGAAAGTATCTGTAATTAACTTTATGAGTAATCCATACTATGAGTACACCCACTAGCATGATAACTGTGTGCTGGATAATTGGTCCCCAATGATCTCCAGTTTTGTAAGTTAATGTACTAGCCGCACTGAAAACTTCAATAACAGAAATCACACAAAGGAAGAGGAATATAATCCAGATTACTTTGTCTCCTTTGAATAAGTTCTTTAGCAAATCCATTTCTTAATTTATAAGTTCCTTACACATTCTTTAAATTGATCACCTCGGTCTTCGTAGCTCTTGAATAAATCAAAGCTTGCGCAACAAGGTGAAAGTAGAACTGTTTCTCCTTTTTGAGCTAAATGATAGGCCTTGTCAACAGCGTCTTTCATTGAAGTAGTATCCACAATTTTCTCTACCTTTCCATCAAAAAAGGCATGAAGTTTAGAGTTATCCACTCCAAGAAAAACTAATGCCGAAACTTTATCTTTTATTAAAGATTCAATTTCAGTATAATCATTTCCTTTGTCTTTTCCCCCAAGTATTAGAACCGTCTTTGTTTTCATACTTTCCAGAGCATACCAGCAGGAATTTACATTCGTAGCTTTAGAATCATTAATAAAATCAATCCCTCGTACGCGGGAAACCTTTTCTAAACGATGTTCCACTCCTTTAAAGTTGCTTAAAGCAGCCCGGATATACTCTTTTCTAATCCCGGCAAGGTTAGCGGAGATGCCAGCGGCCATAGAATTGTAAAGATTATGTGTCCCGGTTAAAGACAATTCTTCTTGTTCCATATTAAAGGCAATTGGTTCGCTAAAATAGACTTGATGATGATCTACATAAGCTTTGACTCCTTCTTCTTTCTCAGCTGCAAATGGATAAAGATGTGCATGAATGCCATGTTTTATTAATTGCTCTTGAATGATAGGATCATCATTCCAAAAGATAAAAGCATCTTTATCAGTCTGATTTTGAGTAATGCGAAATTTTGCATCAATATATTCTTGCATGTTGTGGTCGTAGCGATCCAGATGATCAGGGGTGATATTCATCAGAACGGCAATGTTTGCTCTAAATTTATACATATTATCTAACTGAAAGCTACTTAGCTCAACAATGTAGTAATCATAATTGCACTCAGCTACCTGAAAAGCCAAACTTTGTCCGATGTTTCCAGCTAAACCTACATTCAGTCCGGCACTTTTGAAAATATGATAAATCAGCGAAGTTGTCGTCGTTTTTCCGTTACTCCCAGTAACGCAAATCATTTTTGCGTTGGTATATCTTCCCGCAAACTCAATTTCAGAAACGATAGAAATTTCTTTTTCTTTGAGCTTCAGAATTAGTGGTGCATTATTGGGTATTCCAGGGCTTTTTATTATTTCGTCGGCATTGAGGATCAGTTCTTCAGTGTGATGTCCTTCTTCCCATGCAATACTTCTTGCATTCAAAAGCTCTTTATACTGATCTTTAATGATAGACATGTCCGATACAAAAACATCGAATCCTTCTTTTTTTGCTAGAACAGCAGCACCAGTTCCGCTTTCACCTGCTCCTAATATGACAATTCTTTTAGGCATTTGTTATCTTATCTTTAAAGTTATAATTGTAATAGCTGCTAATACAATAGTGACAATCCAGAATCGGATGGTTATTTTTGATTCATGGAACACATTGTTTGGCTTGGTGAACATGTAGGTACAGTTTGACTCAAGTTGAGCCGTGGTCGTACGAAAATGATCGTGTATGGGAGTACGCTTAAAAATTCGTTGGCGGACTCCTTTCTTTTTCCCCTGTTTAAAATACCGTACTTGTAAAATTACAGAGAGATTCTCAACAAGGAATATTCCACATAAAAGAGGAATTAATAACTCTTTGTGAATAATAATGGCAAAAACAGCAATAATACCTCCAATCGTCAGGCTCCCTGTATCTCCCATAAAAACTTGTGCAGGATATGCATTATACCAAAGGAATCCTATTAAAGAACCGATAAATGCACAGATAAAGATTACAAGTTCCTCGCTTTTTGGGATATACATAATATTCAGATAACCAGCAAACTCGAGATGACTAGATACATAGGCCAGTATTCCCAAAGTGAGACCTATAATAGCAGAGTTTCCCGCAGCCATTCCATCCATACCATCGTTGAGATTTGCTCCATTGGATACAGCTGTTACAACAAAAATTGTTACCAGGACAAAAATAATCCATCCTACTGGCTGAGCATTATCTCCTAAAAAGCCAACTAAATCCGCATAATCAAAATTGTTCTCTTTAAAAAACGGGATCGTTGTTTGTGTAGATTTAATATCTTTCCTCGCATGTATTACATCGACAATTTGCTTTCCATCCTTTATTTCAATATTTTCACGAATCACTACTTGCGGACTATAATAAAGTGTTAGCCCTACAATTAACCCCAATCCTACCTGCCCAATAATTTTAAACTTACCGTGAAGGCCTTCTTTATCTTTTTTAAATATTTTAATATAGTCATCCATAAATCCCAAGGTACCTAGCCAGATAGTAGTTATCAGCATTAGTATCATGTAGACATTATTTAATTTTCCTAATAAGAGACAAGGGATGAGGATGGCCACAATGATGATGACACCTCCCATGCTTGGAACTCCTATCTTATTCACATTAAAAGGATCTATTTCCGCATCTCTTTGTGTTTCGGTTATCTGTTTACGCTTTAATATATCGATAAATTTATTACCGAAGATAGAGGAGATGAGCAGCGATAATATAATAGCCATCAATGCTCGGAAAGAAACGTAACTAAATACGCCAGCTCCCGGGAAACCGAATTTATGCAGGTATTCAAATAAATAGTATAACATAAGCTACAATAGATAAATGTAATTTAGTTTTCAAAAATTTCTCTCAGCACTTCCTTATCATCGAAGTGATGTTTCACTCCTTTGACTTCTTGATAATTCTCATGTCCTTTTCCTGCAACCAAAATTACATCTCCAGATTGAGCAAGCATACATGCTGTACGGATTGCCTCTTTACGATCTGCAATGGTAATTACATTTTTACGTTCTTCCGTATTTAGGCCAGCTAGCATATCATTGATAATATCCTGAGGTTCCTCGTTGCGTGGATTATCGGAAGTGATAATTACCCGATCACTGCCTTTTACCGATTCTTGAGCCATGATTGGTCGTTTGCCTTTATCTCGGTTCCCTCCGGCACCTACAACAGTGATAATTTTTCCTTTCCCTTCCAGAATTTCCTGAATGGCACTTAGTACATTTACCAATGCGTCGGGTGTATGCGCATAGTCAACAATCGCTGTGTATCCTAGCGGAGAGCGGAGTGAATCAAAACGACCGGCCACTGGATGTAATGTGCTAAGCGCTAATAAAACGTCTTCTTCTTTTTTGCCCAATAAACACGCGGCTCCAAAAACCGCCAATAGATTGGATGCATTAAATTTGCCGATAAATTGTACAGCCAACTCTTTATTATTAAAATTGAGTAACATTCCTTCAAAGTGATCTTCCAAAATTTTTCCTTTGAAATCACATAAACTTCTTAGTGAATAAGTATAAGTTTTTGCCTTGGTATTTTGTAGCATTACCATTCCGTTTTTATCATCTAAGTTAGTTAATGCAAAAGCATTTTTTGGAAGATCGTCAAAGAATTTTTTCTTTGCTTTTAAATAGTTCTCCACCGTTTTATGATAATCCAAATGATCTCTGGTCAGGTTGGTGAAAATTCCTCCGGCAAAACGTAAGCCACTAATCCTTTTTTGTGCAATTGCATGAGAGCTTACTTCCATAAAAGCATATTTACAACCGGCGTCAGCCATCTTTCCCAGTAATTCATTTAGACTGATAGGGTCGGGGGTAGTATGAGTAGCGGGCACAGCTTCATCATCCACATAGTTACACACAGTAGATAATAGTCCCACTTTATAGCCAAAGAAACGGAATGTATTATATAATAAGGTGGCAATGGTCGTTTTTCCGTTTGTTCCAGTTACACCTATTAGTTCTAATTTAGAAGAAGGGTCACCGAAAAATGCGGTTGCGGCTTTTCCCACAGCATCTTCCGTGTCTTTCACTTGGATATAAGTGATATTCTCAGATAATTCTGTAGGTAAATCTTCACACAGAATGGCGATCGCTCCTTTTTCAATTGCACTTGATATGTAAGAGTGTCCGTCTGTTTGCGTACCTTTGACTGCTATAAAAAGATGTCCTGATTCTATTTTTCTGGAATCGGAATTGATCCCTGTCAATTCCAGATCAGAGTGACCAATTAGATTGGTTACTTGTATATTCTTTACTATTTGCTCTAGTCTCATAAATATATTCTATTAGTTCAATTGTATGGTTATTCTTTGTCCTTTAACAATTCTTGCTCCTTGTGGAATGCTCTGAGAAGAAACCTTTCCTATACCTGATAGAGATACTTTCAGCCCTTTGCTTTCCAACAAATAAACAGCATCTTTTGCTCCCATTCCCACAACACTAGGTACAAAATTTCGGAGAGTTGTTCTTCCCGTAATCAATACAGCGTTGGAACTTTGCTGAGTACTGCCCCATATTTCTTTACCATAAGAGGTTGGAACGAATTGTTCACGATTCTGTATTTTTAATGCGTCGAGCACATATTTCGTTTCATTTATTTCTCCAGACTTAACATTGGGTATTACGACCGAGTTGGAATCTATGGCATGAGATAAATCCATACTTAAGTTCTTGGCATATACTCTTTCTGCTATTTTACTAAATACACTTCCTGCCATCAGACCACCTGAAGCAGGCATACCTGATTTTTGTATGGCGACGATGCAACTGTATTTAGGCGTTTCGGAAGGGAAATAGCCACAAAAACTTACCAAATAGTTCACTGGCCCAGAGGTGTATCCTACGCTTCCTTGCGATATTTGAGCTGTTCCGGTTTTTCCGGAAGTATGGAATTGCTTTGAACCAGCCGGTTTTGCCAAACCTTCTCCCACCACTCTTCGCAGAATAGTCTGAATCTGTTTCAGGGTACGTTCTGAACAAATAGACTTTTTAATTATTTCTGTAGGAAATTCCTGAATCATTTCTCCGTGCTTCATTACTCCTTTTGCAAATTTTGGAGCAACCATTACACCATTGTTGGCTATGGCATTGTAGAAAGCCAGCGTATTGATAGGAGGAATCTGTGTTTCATACCCGATAGCCATCCATGCCAAAGCGGTTTTTGACCATCTGCTTTTGCTAGGCATGCGAATGTGGGCTCTACCTGCTCCCTTGATGGGTATATGAAGATCCGCATTAATTCCTAATCTGCAAAGTCCTGCCACATATTTATCAGGATTATTAAAGTATGCATTATCTATAACACTAGAGACTCCGACATTTGAAGATACCATTAACATTTCCGGAACAGTAAGATACTGAAATCCTCCTCTTCTCCAATTATGATCTTTCATTGGGCGACCATGCATCATTTTTACTCCGTTGCCAGTATCTATTCCATCTTCTGGTGTAATTTTCCCATCTTCCAATGCCACCATGATAGAGGCTGTTTTAAAGGTGGAGCCTGGCTCCATCATATCAGAAAGAGCATTATTTCTTATTTCCCTGTAAATACCGTCTTTGCATTTAGTCATGTTCACTATGGCTTTTACTTCTCCCGTAGCCACCTCCATAAGTACTGCCACTCCTACATTAGCATCAATTTCTTTTAGCTCATCCACTAATGCCTTTTCGGCGATATCCTGCATTCCCACATCAATGGTTGTTACAATGTCCAATCCATCTTCGGGGGCAACATCTGTAATATTAAGGTACTTATTCATCACCTTTTGGCGGTGAGTGATTCCATTTTTCCCTTTTAGAATAGTGTCATAAGCCAACTCCAAACCATTCTTTGCTCCTTGGGCTGTGTCACCATAAACATCACCAAGTGTACGGGTTGCCAAAGAGCCAAATGGCTTTTTACGTTGATTGAATGCCAACTCGTGAAATCCACCTTTATATTTATTAAGGTTGAAGACTGGTAGAAGTTTCACCTCTTTATATTGGATATAAGAAATTCGCTTCGGATAAATCAGATAGCTTCTGCTTCCTTTTTTCCTTCCTTTTTGAAGTGTAGCCTTAAATTCGGTTGCTGACTCATCAGGAAATATTTTATGAAGTCCTTGGCAAATCTCTTTCATATTACTAACTAGTAGACTATCTTTGTCTTTTCCTCCGGCTTTAAAGTCCATATAGATTTTATATTCTGGCAAACTACTAGCCATCAATTTCCCGTCTGCCGAAATGATATTCCCTCGATTGGGATGCACTATTACATTCTCTTTTACAAAACGATCGGCCACATCTTTCCAGTACTGCCTTTCGGCAAACATAATAACGCCGGCCTTTACTACAATAGCCACACCAACAAGCCCTATCAGCAAGATGATGAAGAAGTAACGGGTCATTATACTTTTTTTATTAACTGGCATAGTTTATTTCTTTATTAAGTACGGAGGATTAGTGGATGTTTGCAAATCACTTGCCTGGGTAGCAATATATTCTTCAATTCTTGATTGTCTACTTTTTTCCATCAACTCAGAAGAGCGAGTCAGTGCGTCATATTTAATGTCGGTCAGTATTTTTTCTAAGCGATCAATTTCTATGAGCTGTTGCTGACAAGAATAACGATTGCTGATATAAAAAATAACAAATACTAGGATGAGAATCATTAACTTTGTTTGGCGTTGAAAAAAATCATTCGCCAAAATATCTCCTCCCAAAAGACTTTTATACGACATTTTATTTGCATGAGTAGCCTTTTGGTCGCTCTTCTCTTGATTTTGTTCATTATTTATTTCTTCGTCTTCCTTCATAAAGCCTATTTCTTTTCTGCAATTCTAAGTTTAGCACTTCTTGATCGCGGATTACGTTCTATTTCTTCTTCATTGGGTACAATGACTCTATTATTCACTAGTTTGAAAGGAGTATTTAGGTTTCCAAAGAAATCCTGATCTTGTTTTCCCTCCACATTGCCTGTCTTCATTATATTTTTCACAATCCGATCTTCCAGTGAGTGATAAGTGATCACCACCAGTCTACCTCCCGGTTTCAATGCCTCAGTAGCTGCCAAGAGCATTTCTTTGAGCGCTTCCATTTCCTGGTTCACCTCAATACGTAATGCCTGAAAGACTTTTGCAAATTCTTTTTTTTCTTTCTCTCTCCCAAAAAGAGGCTTAATTATTGATAGAAAATCTTCTATTGTTTCAAATGGTTTTTCTGTCCTCGATTTTACAATAATGGCTGCCAGTCTGCGGCTGTTCTTTAATTCACCATAGAGATAAAATACACTTGCCAATCGTTCCTCATCATACGTGTTTAGTAGTTCGGCGGCAGTAATTCCAGCACGTTTGTTCATTCGCATATCTAGTTTACCGTCAAAACGGAAAGAAAATCCCCTTTCACTATCGTCAAAGTGATGGGAAGAAACCCCTAAATCTGCAAGGATGGCATCTACACTGTTGATACCGTGATAGCGCAGAAAATTATGCAAGTATCGGAAGTTACTACGGACAAAAATAAAACGTGGATCATTTACAATGTTTTTTTCCGCATCTTCATCCTGATCGAATCCTAGCAATTTGCCTTCTTTACCTAGACGGCTCAAAATCTCTTTCGAATGACCACCACCACCGAAGGTTACATCCACATACGTTCCTCCGGGCTGAATATTCATTCCGCCTATACTCTCTTTAAGGAGAACTGGTATATGATATGCTATCTGTTCGTTCATTCTTTTGTTGATGTTTGTTGTACGTTACTAACGTCGTTAGTCATCATTTTTTCAAGTTCCCGACTGAACTCTTCGGGATTCATAAATGGTTGATCTGCTTTTGCTTTTGCCCATATTTCTATTGTATTATCCACACCAATGAACCGCACATCAGTAGAGATACCTGCCATTTGCATATACCGCTTGGGGATAAGAATTCGTCCGTTGCTGTCTGGTGTGATAATTTCCACATCGGAAACAAATTGCCGGAAAACTTGCTGATGAGTAGCATTCCATTTGTTGAGGCGTCCGCGAAGCTCGTTAAGTTCTTCATTCCAAACACTTTCCGGATAAAGGACCAAACAGTCTTGAAAGGTGTCTTTGCGCATAATCAGCCTTCCTTCAGAGGCAGCCTGGAGCTGTTTCCTGAATAAAGCAGGGATAAAGAGACGACCCTTTATATCCGCTTTAGCTTCAATATTACCCAAAAATCGGTCCATTCAGTTTCACTATATAGTTTGAGAATGTAAAATTACACATTTCTCCACAATTCCCCACTCTTTTTCTTAAAAAAATGCGATAAGTTTTCAACAGGCTGTTCTTAACTTTTATATTTTTAAATAAAGAGGTGTAAAGTTGTAAAGAAATCACTAATAATTCAGAGAGAGAAGTATGTTTTCTCGGAACTACAGATTTGTAATGAGAGTGAAATATTTCTATAACGCAATTTTAGGACTAGACATTTAAACAAGTACTTAAAATAGATTAAAATATTCTCCAGTAAATTTTTATTCAGATTTCCTACAAAGTCTATCCTTACATTTATATTATTTATTAAAATAGCGCATAAATATGTTTCAATTAGTATTGCAACACATTGATGAACGAATCCTTTTGTTTATCAATAGTTGGGGCTCCATATGGATGGATAATTTTATGTATCTCATAACCAATAGATGCATTTGGATTCCACTGTATGTGTTTATTGCCTATGTTTTGTATAAAAATTTCGGCCTGAAAATGTTCCTATTTATTGCAAGTATTCTTATTTTAACCATAATAGGAACAGATCAATTATGTGGTTCGGTCATTCGTCCTGCATTGAAATGCTTGCGCCCGTCTAATCCAGCTAATCCAATATCAGCATCTATTCATCTGATACATGGCTACAGAGGTGGAAAATATGGGATGCCCTCTTGCCATGCAGCCAATACTTTTGCTTTAGCATTCTTTGTTATGTTATTATTTAGGAAAAAGTGGCTGACATTTTTTTGCTTTGCTTGGGCTATTCTGGTTTCTTACTCGAGAGTTTATGCTGGCGTGCACTATCCCTCTGATATTGTTGTCGGAATGATTATTGGAATTGGTATGGCATGTTTGTTGTATTATCTTTCTTATTATATTTTAACGACAGAATTAGTTCAGCAAGCGCATTTGTTTGTAGGGAGGGATAAAGAACTTTATTTTAAAAAAAATGGATACAAATATATTTCAATAATTATTTTTGTGGGTATATTTGTCCTTATTACCATAATGATGTGTTCATTCATAATTAAATGAAATTACTTGTTATAGAAGACGAAAGGGAACTTTCCCAAAGTATTGTTACTTATCTTAAGTCGGACGATTACCTTTGTGAACAGGCTTTTACATTTGACGAAGCCGTTGAAAAGATTGATCTTCATTCTTATGATTGTATTTTGCTTGACCTAATGTTACCTGGAGGAAACGGACTGGATATTTTGAAAAAGATAAAAAAACAAAAGAATCCGACAGGAGTAATTGTTGTTTCCGCCAAAGATTCACTTGATGATAAAATTAGTGGACTGAAAATCGGAGCAGATGATTATCTCCCCAAACCGTTTCATTTGTCAGAATTGAGTATGCGTGTTTATGCTATTATCCGTCGACGTAAGTTTGAGAGTAACAATGTTTTGTACAGCAATGAAGTCATTATTGACTTATTAAGTAAAGAAGTAAAAATTAAAAATCAGATAATGATTCTCACAAAAACAGAGTATGAGTTACTATTGTTTTTGATTGGTAACAAAAATAAAGTTATTTCCAAAAATGCCCTTGCGGAACATCTAAGCGGTGATATGGCTGATATGTTGGATAATCAGGATTTTATTTATGCCCATATAAAGAATTTGAAAGCGAAATTGGCTGAAGCTGGGTGCAGTGATTATATAAAAAATATTTATGGAACCGGTTATAAATGGACAGAATGAAAAGCCTTCTTCGGAAAAATCTCGAACAATTTATTCTTTGTACAGTTATTGTACTTTTGCTGGCAACTCCGCTTTTTTATCTGCTTGTTAAGAACTTCTATGCTGAAGATCTGTTTACAATTATTAATGCGGCCCAACATAATCAACCTCTTCCCGATACCGATCTGGAAAAAGATATGATGGAAGGAATCGTTTTTCAGTTTGGACTGATTGCTCTTGCTTTATCAGTTTCTTTGGTATTTGTACTTCGTTTTATTTCAAAACACATATGGATTTCTTTTGACGATACATTAAAGAGGATTGAACGTTTTACATTGGAAGGCGGTGCGTTACCCGAGTTTATGGAGACTGATGTTAAAGAATTTGCACGTTTGAATACTGCTCTTACTCAATTAATGGAGAATAACCTGCACAGCTATAATCTGCAAATGGAATTCACAGAGAATGCCTCGCATGAATTGCAAACTCCTTTAGCCGTTTTTCAGAGTAAATTGGATCTACTTTTACAGCATTCTGATCTGACAAGGTCTCAGGCTGAAATTGTGCAGAGTCTTTATGAAGTCTCCGCTCGTCTCTCGCGTCTAAGCCGGAATCTGCTTTTATTGGCAAAAATAGATAATAACCAGTATAAACAAACAGACTCGATTGATATATTGAATACGATAAAGGAACTTCTTCCTTTCTTGACTCCTTTTACACAAGGATTAACAATTCGTACTGATTTTCAGAACTCTCCAATGCTGATTCGTGCCAATAATTCTTTATTAGGAAGTTTAATTAACAATCTTACTATTAATGCCGTGCGTCATAATATTGATAAAGGAGAAATTACTATTTCTGCAAAAGATTATCGGCTTACTGTATCAAACACTTCGAATGAAGGTGAATTGAATCAAGATCTGTTGTTTTCACGCTTTAACCGTACCTCTGAAAAAATGAAAGGAAATGGACTTGGTTTAGCTATTGTAAAGGCAATATGCGACTATCATGGATGGCAAATTCAATATAAATACTTGGATAAAAAGCATTTATTTGTAGTAACATTCAAATAATAAGAATGTGTATGCATATTCTTGGAGCGCAGAATATGCTAAAATAGTCTAATTCTTTTTAACCATATTGGTTTATTCAGTTTTTCTACAAAATCTCCTTATAGATTTGCTGCAAAATGTAGAAAAACAAGATTCACATGAAAATATTAATAACCTGTTCTGCCGGATTTATAGAATTTCATCTTGTACAGATTTATGCTATTGGTTTTCTTGCTCAGCTTTTTTTCTCTGCTCGTATACTTTGCCAATGGATACTTTCTGAGCGGGCTAAAAAAAATGTTTCTCCTTCAATTTACTGGATATTAAGTATCGCGGGCTCTTATTTACTTTTTATATACGGATGGTTTCGTGATGATTTTTCTATTATTTTCGGACAGTTGATTTCTTACAGTATCTATTTATGGAATTTGAATGAGAAGAATATCTGGCACAAAATTCATTGGACCTTTAAATTTTTGCTTATTTTTACTCCAATAGTAGCCATCCTATTTATGCTTGGCAGTTTATCGTCTTTTATTCAGACTTTTTTCCGAAATGAGGATATTCCTCTATGGCTATTGATTTTTGGTTCTATTGGACAAATAATTTTTACTTTACGTTTTATCTACCAATGGCTATATTCCCGTCGTTTTCATGAGTCGCTTCTTCCCACCGGATTCTGGATTATTAGCTTAATAGGTTCCGCCTCTATTGTTTCTTATGGCATTATTCGCTCAGATCCGGTTCTTGTTTTTGGCCAGTCGTTTGGTTTTATAGCGTATATACGTAATCTGATTATCGGTCACAGAAACCTTAAACAAACAGTTGCATGAGGAGTAAACACTATATTCTTATTTTTCTTGCCTTGTTGCCAATAATACTATTTCGAGATTTTACACCTAATAATGAACTTAGGTATCTGAGTATTGCGGACGAGGCATTGCGCGAAGGGCATCTTTTTGTTTTTACAAACCACGGAATCGTTTATGCAGATAAACCTCCTTTATACCTGTGGATTGTGATGCTTGGAAAGTTTTTGCTGGGTGCACATTGCATGTGGTTCTTGGCTTTGTTCTCTGTTATTCCTGCTTTCGTTATTCTTTTTGTGATGGACAAATGGACTGTAAGAGAGATCGATAAAAGATATCGCTTAGTTGCTTCATTTTTGCTTATGACTTCTGTTTATTTTCTGGGAGGAGCACTCACATTACGTATGGATATGATGATGTGTATGTTTATTATACTTGCTCTTCATACATTTTATAAAATGTATGAAGGGAAAGGTACAACATTGGACAGTTGGCTGTTTCCCTTTTACATATTTATGTCCGTGTTTACTAAAGGCCCCATAGGAATTCTGGTTCCATTGCTTTCAACTCTTGTTTTTCTGGGAATTAAAAAGGAACTACGCACAGTAGGGAAATATTGGGGCTTGAAAACTTTTAGTTTCTTAATTTTTTGCTGTGCCATTTGGTTTATTGCTGTGTGGATAGAAGGAGGAAGTTCTTATCTAAACAATTTACTTTTTCATCAGACTATAGATCGTGCTGTAAATTCTTTCCATCACGAAGCGCCTTTTTATTACTATTTTCTTTCTGTTTGGTATTCGCTGGCTCCTTGGTCACTGTTTTTTATTTTTTTAATTGTGACAGGCATTCATCGTGGATTATTGCAGACAGATTTAGAGAAATTCTTTCTGACAGTAATCGTTACAACCTTTGTGATGCTATCGCTGATTAGTTCTAAAATTGAGATCTATCTGCTTCCTGCTTTTCCTTTTTTTGCTTATTTGTCTATTCTGTTTTTGATGAAAATAAGATGGAACTGTTGGATAGGGACGACCATGATGATTCCTTGCATATTATTTACCTTTACCTTCCCAGCGTTTTGCCTGTTGTATTTTACAAAATTCTTTATTTGCGGGTACGAAACAGCCATTTTTATCGGAGTAACAGCAGCAGCTTTTACGATAAGTGGTATTTTTGCTCTCATTTATCTTTATCGGTATAGAAATATTTGTGTGGCTTCTCATTTTATTGTTGGTGGACTTCTATTAGCTCTTTTTACGATGGGATGGGATGTGTCTGCTTTTAATGATAAAATTGGTTATCGGGAATTATGCAAAAAAGGGGCCGAACTTGCTACGGAAAGAAAAATAACCCGATATTGTGTATATAAAATAACCCGAGGTGAAAATATGGATGTTTACTTGCACCAGCCTATACAAAACGTTTCAGCAGAAGATATTCTTTCTAACAGGTATTTTGGGTCACTCCTTTTTGTGAATATAGAAGAACTTAATAAGAGCGGCCAATTAAAGTCTTTCTTTAAATTGAAAACTTATTTTACTATTGGAGAATATGCGCTAGTCTTTTTATAACCTTTATTGATAAAAAAGTTTTATAATGAATACTAATATTACAGGGAATTACACACTGTCTTTCGCATAAAAAGAAATGTCCATATATTAATAGAAAGAAGTCTGTACTCTTTGTGTGAAGAGTCTGGACATATAATAAAAAGCTTTTATCCCTGTAGTTCCCTGATTCTGGTTGACTACATTTTACCTTAACCCTATTTCGGGTTGACTGGTTTAACACTAAACTCTGAAAGAGGTTGACTTTGCTTTTTTTACGATAAAATATTGAAACGAAAAAAAACGGGTTTAAAATTCAAAACCTACCGGTCAGGTTCATTGCTGAATATTTTCCCTCTTTTGAGAAACAAAGATAATTATTTCTCTCATTACTGAGAAGTTTGCGTATATTTATCTTTATAACTTATCCAATGCTTGCGTAAAGGCCCTGTTCTTTTAGATGCTTGTTCAGGGGTAAGCATATCCAGACTTCGGTGTGGTCGCCTGGCATTGTAAAAGTCCACTGCCTCGGAACTTTCCGTATAAAAAGTCCCGTTCTCGGTCTTTTATTTGTAAAAGAAGTCCCGCAGTCCCGCGCCCCGGTGCAATCAGTTAATAACCAGCTGTAAACCCCGCGTGACTTTCTTGCGAAGTCACGCACTTGTGCACGCATTGTCTCGTCCTGTGTACCATCCTGATTTTGTTTATTAATTTTCTTTTGAATTTTTTTTCGCATCTTAATATAAACTAATTTTTAGCCAGTACTTATTTACAATATTTATATCAAAGAAAATGATTATGAAAGAAATACGAGTATCTTAAACACTTGATGGGAAGAATAACAACTTGCTCTAAGATTGGAAGGTAAAAATAGTTGGATTAAATATCAATAAATGTTAGAACTATTTAATATGAATGTTAAAACCATTATAAACGTATTGACAATGTATATCCTACAAAGAAATTAAATTAAACTTCAACTTTCTCAAAATTGGGGGATGACTCAACAAAAAAAGAAAAGACTAGTTAAGCACTATAATCTTGATTTAGTGATTCCTATTCGCCACAAAGCTAATTCATAACAAAAAAACCCCATCACTATATCTATGCAAATAAATCCCTAATAAGCTTATACAAATTATTTAATTATCATGCCTTAATTGTAGAATAATTTACCGATAAAATAAAATGATTCATCGGCAAAAAATGACAACTGATATATTTTATTTGTTTCTGATCTATAGGTTTATTAATTTTGTATAAACACAATTAAATTTATCAATTATGAAATTTTTTAGCTTTTACACCTACGCATTACTATCTATATTGCAACTCATTACATCTTGAATCCGGGAGGGACACCTTCTCCTATTATTTATTCCGAACAAGATGTATTAGGTATAAATCCAGATAATTTTAATGAGCAGGGGTTTTCTATTCAGGAAATGTTGCCAAATGTTTATTATAAGTGTACTACATACCTATGGGCTATTCATAAAATGAATTCTTTAGGGGAAGCTCAAGATCAAATATTTTATGTAATACCATGTTATAATAAGGTACCAGAGGCTTATGATAACAATCCAACATATATTATAAAAAACCTCCTAGTATGGAGATACTTGATTATTTAAATAATATTAGTTAAACATCTAGTTTATAGATTAAAGATTTAATCTATAAACTAGATGTTTACATTATGACAATGAAATATAATACTATGAAAAAGTATTTATTTATTATTTTGCTTGGAGTTTTTTTCTTTTTTTCTGCTTGTGAAGGAGAAAAAACTCATGGAGAAGATCCTATTGAAGTCCTCAATGCTTATTATTATGATTACAAAACATATAAAGATTCGCTTATTTCATCTAATGATACTATATACAATAAAGTAGGCGAAACATTGACACTCACAATAGAAACTACATCGGAAAACATTGAAGTATATTCTTTAGACAATAATCTGGTTGAGATAAAAGATCTTAAAAATAATGTATTTCAGTGCTTCTCAAAACAGGCATCTTCTACCACGATATATATAATCGATGTATTGACAGATAAATTTCTGAGATTTCAGTTGAATATTGCCCCAGTCACTATTACATATAATATAATCAACTCTCCCCAAATAACCGGAGCTGAGACTATTTATACAGCTGATATGGAAGATGATTCTTTAAAAAATGACATCCTAATCGAACTTAAGGATAAATATTCTCCCCAAAAAGGGCAACTTACTTATACATCATTAACCAGTGGGGAATTTGAAATAACAATGGAAAACGAAGACAATTCCCTTAAAGGATCATTTACTATTGAAGAAGAACTTAAGTTTAATGCTTATTACAATGAAAAAAAATATCAGGTCAATTTGATTAAACATCCGAATCTTGCATATGGGTATTACATAATACAGGACCTTACTGAAGAATTCCGGGCGAAATACCCTTCTGCAATCATAACCAAAATAGAGGTTTCATCACTAGCTATAATGAATCGAAAACTATTTTAGAAGTAACCAATACAGCAAGAAAAGCACAGATTAATCATTGCTGAAAGTAGAACAAAGAGTATTCTGTCCTAATTTTGGTGGTTCTTCGTCAATTATAGGATAAGCTATTTGTGGTGAATCGTAATATAATCTATGTGCGTGAGCGCGTGACTTCTCTTAGAAAGTCCCGCACCCTATCCTCCTGTCAATTAATCGATTAGTATCCAACCGCGTGACTGCGTGACTTTTTCCTCGTTTTCACTTTCTTTGTCCCTTCCTAAAAAAACCGCCGGACCAGTAAACCCCCTCCCGTTTCCCCGTTTATACAAGAATAAACAGAGTTTATACAAG
>JAATGU010000099.1 GCA_015654535.1 Bacteroidales bacterium | reverse complement strand
TGTAGCAATATGATAAGAATATGTGGAATTATTCCTAGTACAAAAGATAATAAATTTATTTCGTTTATGAAATAAAGACAAGGATATGCAATAAACAAGAAAATACAACAAATTACTATCAGTGTAATTCTTAATTTTCTATTATCACTTTTTAATACTATTTTCATAATTCATCAGCAGGAAGTTTTATCCGTTTACCTTCTTATAGTCAGCTAAGAACTGAGCCAGTCCACTATCGGTCAACGGGTGTTTTAGTAAACCTTTAATAGCACTCAGAGGACAAGTTGCCACATCTGCTCCCGCATCTATACATTGCATAATGTGCTGTGTGTTTCTGATGGAAGCCGCCAATACCTGTGTTTTGAAATCGTAAAAGGCAAACATTTCCACTATCCTACGCACCAAGTCTATGCCATCACTGCAAATATCATCCAGTCGGCCTACAAAAGGAGAAACGTACGTAGCGCCTGCCTTTGCAGCCAGAAGAGCCTGTCCTTGGGAGAATATCAACGTACAATTTGTACGGATTCCCTTTCCTGTAAAGTACTTAATAGCTTTGATACCTTCAGCGATGCAAGGTACTTTCACCACAATGCGTGGGTGAAGAGCAGCCAATGCTTCGCCTTCCTTAATCATTCCTTCATAGTCCGTGGCAATTACCTCCGCACTCACATCTCCACTTACAATGTTACAAATATCCACATAATGTTTCCGTTGGTTTTCCACTCCTTTAATGCCCTCTTTGGCCATGAGTGAAGGATTGGTTGTTACTCCATCGAGTACACCCAGATCATTGGCTTCTTTGATCTGCTCCAGATTTGCTGTGTCAATAAAAAACTTCATATTGCGATTTGTTTTATATGGTTAATACATTTAATTATATAGAACAATCTCAAAGAATTAAATGTTTTTAGTTTATGAGTAATAAAATAAAAGAGTAGTTGCATCATTGCCTCATAGGTTTTGTCTATGAACCTATAGAAACTATCAATTGAATATATTTGGTGTAACTCAATTTATACTATAGCTTTGCCAACAGAAAAAGAAACAATAACATTTTAAAATAAAAAAATTATGAGATCATTAATTGGAAAGAAAGCACCTAAATTCAGTGCTGCTGCAGTTGTAAACGGAAATAAGATAGTAGACAATTTCTCCTTAGATCAATTTTTGGGAAGTAAGTATGTAGTCTTCTTTTTTTACCCAATGGACTTTACATTTGTTTGTCCCACAGAACTACATGCATTCCAGGAAAAGCTCGAAGAGTTTGAAAAAAGAAATGTGGCTGTAGTAGGCTGTTCTGTTGATTCAGAGTTCTCACACTTGGCTTGGCTCAATACTCCTAAAAAAGAAGGAGGCATACAAGGAGTTAAATATCCTATCGTAGCCGATTTCTCAAAATCAATTTCTGAAAGTTTCGGTGTATTGGCCGGTAGTTATTCTCCTGATGAGAATGGCAATTGGGTATGTGAAGGTGCACCGGTAGCTTATCGCGGTCTGTTCCTTATCGACAAAGAAGGATTGGTAAGACACTCCGTTATCAACGATCTTCCTCTGGGAAGAAACGTGGATGAAGCATTGAGAATGGTAGACGCACTGCAACATTATGAAGAGTTTGGTGAAGTTTGCCCTGCCAACTGGACAAAAGGTAAAGATGCAATGAAAGAATCCGCTGAAGGAGTGGCCGATTACTTGAGTAATCATTAATATACCGATTTATTTATTTTTATCAGCAGGAGAGGAAGGCTTCAAAAGGTCTTCCTCTTTCTTTGTTAAAAAGGTTTTATCAAATCATCTGCCGTCTGAATTCCGCGCAAATGATGGAAGTAGCCATCGCCACATTGAGTGATTCCGAAGTTTCTCTTTCTTGCGGATAATTAGGAATGTAAAGTCTCTTGCTAACCAACCGTTCCACTTCCTTTCCAATGCCATTTCCTTCATTTCCCATGATAATAAGTCCGTGGGAAGAAAGCTTCTCCGAGTAAATATTATTTCCATTGAGAAAAGTTCCATACACCGGTATATCGCCCAATTGACTGATTAAATCAGTCAGAGAGCCGTAGTGTAGCTTTACGCGGACAATGGCTCCCATGGTTGCCTGAACGGCTTTAGGATTATACACATCCACCGTACCCGGGGAGCAGAAGATATGTTCTATGCCAAACCAATCCGCCAGGCGAATAATGGTTCCAAGATTCCCCGGATCCTGAATATCATCAAGGGCCAAACAAAGCGTGCTTCCTGTAATCGACGGATCTACCGGAGTATTTACTTGCTCAAAAACAGCCAATACACTTTGGGGAGCCTTTAGGAGACTGGCTTTAGCTAATTCATCTTCCGTTACTGTAGCTACTTCATCCGCCTTGGAACAAGGATATTCATCCCACCATGAAGCTGTAGCTGCTAAAAATTTACAAGGGAAATGACCTAATAAATCACCAACCAACTTAGGACCTTCGGCCACAAATGCATTTTCTTCTTTACGGTTCTTTTTAAGTTCGAATGAATGTATATATTTAATTTTATTCTTGCTGATCATTAATAATAGCGTTAAATTTTGATTATTTTGTAGCAAAGCTAAAAAGATATTTTTAATAAAGCTATATTTGTACGTCCAATATTTAAAATCAGGTCCTTTTATATGAAAAGAAGCCCCCAAATATGTCTCGTTTTTTTTACCCTATTAGCATTCTATTCGTGCTCCGTTACCAAATATGTACCCACAGGCTCTTATTTGCTTGATGAGGTGAAAATTGTGTCCAAAGATAAAGGGGTGAAGACCGCTCCATTGAAGAATTACGTCCGTCAAAATCCAAACACCAAATGGTTTAGTCTGGTCAGAGTACCTCTCTACACCTATAATTTATCGGGAAGAGATACTTCTAAATGGATCAACCGATTATTGCGCAGATTAGGGGATGAACCGGCTATTTATGAAGAAGAATTAACCGTCCGGTCTCAAAAAGAGATACAAAAAGCATTGAACAATTTAGGGTATATGGGTGCTGATGTAAAAATAGAAAAGAAAATAAATAAGAAAAAGCTTAAACTTACCTATGTCATCAATCCGGGCAATCCCTACATTGTAAAAAGCCTGAAATATGATATCAGGGATAAGTCGATTATTCCGATCCTCAAAGAAGACTCTGTGAATACCAAGCTTCGTGAAGGGATGATGTTTGATATTAATGTGCTCGATGCAGAACGCCAGCGGATTGTTAATTATTTGCAGAATTGTGGCTATTATAAGTTCAATAAAGGGTTCATTACCTATACAGCCGATACAATACGCAATGCTTATGAGGTAAATTTAACCATGCATTTGCTTCTCTACAAGGCTTTTCCCACAGACAGTCTTAAGAATCACTATCAATATATGATTAATCAGGTGAATTTCATCACTGACTATGATGTTCTTCAATCTTCAGCTTTAAGTAGTTTAGAGGTGAATGACTCTATTCATTATAAAGGATTTCCTGTTTATTATAAAGACAAGTTATATCTTCGCCCTAAAGTTCTTACAGATAATACCTATATTCAACCCAATCGCCTTTATAATGAACGGTCCATACAGAATACTTACTCTTCTTTTGGGCGCCTTTCGGCCTTGAAATACACGAATATACTTTTTTCTGAAACTCAGGTGGCGGATAGTTCCAAACTGAATTGTTACATATTGCTTACAAAAAGCAAACACCAATCTGTGGCTTTTGAGTTGGAAGGGACTAACTCAGCGGGAGACTTAGGTGCTGCCGCATCGGTTTCTTTTCAGCATAGAAACCTTTTTAAGGGATCTGAGACTTTTATGGTCAAACTTCGTGGCGCTTATGAGGCTATTTCGGGACTCCAAGGTAACTACGGCAGTCACGATTATACAGAATATGGAGCAGAAACCAGTATTAATTTTCCTAGCTTCTTATTTCCTTTCCTTTCCGATAAATTTACCCGGGGTATCCGTGCAACAACAGAGTACGGATTGCAATACAGCTATCAATTAAGGCCCGAGTTTTCACGTACTATTGCTTCTACTTCCTGGAGTTATAAATGGACACAACATAGGCAAAAGACGCAGCACCGCATTGATTTGTTGGATATAAGCTATATCTATTTACCTTGGATCGACGCGACTTTTAAAGAAACGTATCTGGACACAAGTAATTCGCTCTTTAAGTATAGTTATGATAATCATTTGATTGTACGTACCGGCTATAGTTATTATTATAATAGTCTGGGTGGGGTATTGCAGAATAACACTGCCATGGCCAATTCTTATTCTATCCGTATGAATTTTGAATCCGCCGGAAATGTTTTGTATGGCATCTCCAATTTAATTAAACAACAAAAAACTAACGATGGAAATTATTCCATTCTCGGCATTGCATATGCTCAATATTTAAAAGGAGACTTTGACTTTTCTAAAAATATCGAGATAGATAAAATAAACTCTTTTGCTTTTCATGCGGCCTTTGGGTTGGCTTATCCTTATGGAAACTCAACGGTTCTTCCTTTGGAAAAAAGATATTTTTCCGGAGGGGCCAACAGTGTTCGTGGTTGGTCGGTAAGGACTCTTGGGCCCGGTCGTTTTAAAGGAGATGATAATAATACTAATTACATGAATCAATCCGGTGATATCAAATTGGATTTAAGCATGGAATACCGTAGTAAATTATTCTGGAAACTTCAAGGGGCAGCATTCATAGATGCCGGTAATATATGGACCATCCGAAAGTATGAAAATCAGCCCGGAGGAGATTTCCAACTTAACCGATTTTACAAAGAGATTGCATTTGCTTATGGCTTGGGATTACGCTTAGACTTCAACTATTTCATTATTCGTTTTGACGGAGGTATGAAGGCCGTTGATCCTGCTTATCCCAGTGGAAAAGATCATTATCCTATTTTGAATCCAAGCTTCAGTCGGGATTTTACCTTTCATTTTGCAGTAGGTTACCCGTTCTAACTAAATACTATTATTTATGCATATCCACGAGCCATTTATCATTCACTTTTACCAGATCAATCGTTTCTTCTTTTTCTTTTTCAATAGTAGACTTGCCACTCATCATATTTAACTGCAAGTAGTTGGAAACCTTTAGCGTCACTGTTGCCGTGGAATCCCCCGGATTCAACGTACTTTCAATGACAGAAATCTTCGCTTCTCCCGCCTTTTTAAGCATTTCAATATTCTCCTCTTTCAAGTTAGAGGCTATAAATGAAAGAATAGCTGAGGTGTTCGGAGTACACATTGTTTTTGCGTCCTCAAATTGAAGATTATACATTGCTTTTGAAAAATCCACGGCAGTATCTTCTGCCTTCTGTTGTGGAATGGAGTTGCACGCCATTAAGAAGCAAACTAGCAGCAACAGGGAAATGTCATTTACTTTTTTCATGGGATGGGTATTTAAATTAAAAATAAAGTGTGCTGCCAATTTGCAAAGCTATGAATATTAGATGGATAAAAAAAATACGAGGAACTGTTCTTAAACAGAAAATGGAACTAGCCAAGGCCAATTCCATCTTCAAATAATATATCTTTAAAACTAAATGTTTTTATTTAGCAGCAAAAAAGAGGTCGCTCTTTGTAGCCTGACGGGCAGCAACCAGTCCTTGAGCATTAAGAGTAACGTTCATTGAACCTCCGGTGGGTAAGTATAACTGAACGGTTCCATCATTATTCATTTTTACCAAATCAGTACTTACATTGTCAGATACAACGCTCCAAGTCTGAGATTCTTCATTAAACAACAGATCCATGTCTTTACCGTCTTTGGTAATAATAGCCATTTTTCAATGTCTCTACCATATAGTCACCATTTTCACCTTTTACCTTTTTTACCTCACCAACTTTTGCCATTGGGTTGGTACCAGTCCAAAACTCAATAGAGTTTATTACCAAAGCATCTGCCACATAGCACACTCCGTATACAGGTACTATATTTAATGCAAGAAAAACTACTTCGTTGACAAACTTATCATTAACATTTTGATTCCATGCTACCAGACGATTAAATAGGCTAAATGAGCCAACACAGGAACTTAATACCACGCTACCACTAAGAATCATGGTGAAAGCTATTACTTTACCTCTTTTCATTGTTCTGTTTTTTTTTAGTTATTAATTAAATAATTGAATAATTATGTGCAAATATATTGTTTTTAATCCAAATAGTAAGATTGGAAACACGAAATTAACGTTTTATTTTCTTTGAAGCAACGATGTTATCTAATGCATATTTTCCGGGGCCGGTGATATACATAATTATAAATACGACCAAATAGACAAAGGCCAACTCTTTAACTGAAAATGGATCTTTAGCGTGAATGACAAAAAAAGCCATTATCATGGTAAAGATCATTGGAATCATTGCCAGTCGGTAAAGAACGCCAAAGATAAACCCGATGGAGCAGATTAGCTCACTAAAAATAGCCAGACTAAGGGAAATATGGCTTCCTACACCTAGCGGATCAGGGAATACGGATGATAACTCAGAGTATGCGCTCCATTTTTGTATACCATGTGACAATAGCAGTATTCCGAATATTATTCTAACTGCCAGTAAGAAGAGTGAGTTTTTTGTTCCACTCGGCTCTGATGGGAATAAAAATCTGTAAATCATATCTTTATAAATTTAAATAATTGTATTCACATTATTTAGAACAAGAAAGATATAAAATATGTTCACATTATAACTTATAACCTTTAATTGAGAAAAATAATATATAAATAAAGCAAATAAATGGCACAACAAATCCAATGGCCATGTTAGACTCACCGATAAATCCCATTAACATGGGGCTGAAAGCTCCTCCGGCCACTCCCATTACAATATAGGAAGAGGCCTTCTTTGTGAATACTCCCATATTTGTTAATCCCAGAGCAAAGATGGTAGGAAACATGATGGACATAAAAAAGAATGAGCAATAAAGCGCATAGAGAGAAATACTTCCCAATGACATCATCACCAAAACCATACAAACTGAATTAACAAAGGCGTATAGAGCAAGTAGTTTATTGGGGGCCGCCCATTTCATAATGACACTACCGGACAAACGACCGATCATTAATAATGCCATTCCTCCTAAAGAAAGCATCATAGAAGCGCTTTTTTTAGTCAAACTGGCATCTTGCTCCATCACATAATTGATAAAGAAGGCGAAAATGCCTGTCTGCGCCGCACAGTAAAAGAATTGTGCGATAACAGCCAGGGTAAAGTGTCGATGGCTCCAGATGGATCGTTGACCGGATAAAGCCACATTCTCTTCTCCTTCATCTTTTTCCTGAATATCAGGCAGCTTGATGAGTAAGAAAAGGATGGCAACAATAATAACCACCGATCCTACTAATATATAAGGTTGAGTGAGAGCGAAAGTATCTTTTTCATCCGCCCCAAAAATAAGTGCCCCACCCACAAGAGGACCTAACACCCATCCTAAGCCATTGAGTGATTGTGACAAATTAAGTCTCTGTGCGCTCGATTCCTTAGGCCCAAGCACAGTAGAGTAGGGGTTGGCAGCTGTTTCCAGAATACACAGTCCGCAAGCTATAACAAAGAGTGCGATAAGGAAAGGAGTAGCCGAATGCATGAATGCAGCGGGAATAAACGCAAAGGAACCAAGGGCAAAGAGTGAGAGCCCCAAAATGATGCCCCACTTATAGCCGAACTTCTTCATAAACATTCCGGCGGGAAGGGCCATCACAAAATAGGCTATATAGGTGGAAAACTGAACTAAGCCGGATTCAGCCTTGCTCATATGAAAGCTACCCTGAAAGTGTTTATTCAGCACATCAAGCAATCCGTGGGCAAATCCCCACAACAGGAATAGACTGGTGACAAGGATAAAAGGCAGTAAGTAAGATTTTCCGTTAGGAGTACTAAAGATCGATTTTTTTTTGTTTTCCATGCTTATTTTGTGTTTTTTACAAATAAATAAAAGAAGAAGATTTTGGTAATTTATAGATAAAATGATTCCTTATTCCTTGAAAAGCCCGGATAGCCAATTTACAAAAGCTTTGCATGCCGCTACATCCGTAGAAAGATAAGTCTTTGTAATGGCTCTTCCCAATGGAGTGCCCGGAGTTTCCTGCCAAGCCAGCCAAGTGTGCATCCGTGCTTTGGCTTTGTGAACGTCTTTATACTTTCGCACTTTGTCAGCTTCTATCTCCGCCATAGCCTTATCCACATACGTAAGAAGTTTATCTTCGGCGGGAATCAAGGCTGCGAGGAAATCCTCTAGCATTCCCTCTAACTGATTATCAGGCATGATCCATACGCCAATAGCGATCTCTTCCTCGTCTTTTGGTTTTAAAATCAAACCTTCTTTAGGCAAGGAATAGGGGATGATATATTGTTCTTGTTTAGCTAAAATATTTTGAATACTTTTCCATCGGTCAAGCGGTTTATTGTCCGCGTCAATAATAATGCCCAAACGTTTGGTATCATTGGTTGCTTTTATTCTTACTTTTAGGTTTTCTTTTACTTTCTCGATAGATTGACAATCAATTACATCAAAGTTTAACGGTAACTCTAATTTCTCGAATAACTTATAAATAACCTGTTGTTCATCGTTCCCCTCTACCAGTAACTTAAATTCATTTTTCTCTTCTATTTTAGCCATTTCTATCTGATTTCAATGTCACTATCAGCAATAATGCTTATTTCCTTTTCGTCATAAGTGACCGGTACAATCTTTCCTTTTCTATTTTCGAGGCGGATAATCTGTCCAGCATCATCCTTGTTTACCTTTGCGAAACTGGATATACAATCCCGGCTATGAGTCGTGACGAATACCTGAATATTTAGCTTTTCAGAAAGTTTGAAGATAATCTCCCAAAGTTTGGTTTGAACCGTATAATGTAATCCGTTTTCAAATTCATCAATGAGTAAGAATCCATTTTTACAGTTCACCAATCCCAAAATGATAGTAAGGACTCTATTGATTCCATCTCCCATAGAACTTAATCGCAACCGGGTATCACTATCTTTTAGCTTTACCACAGGAATCCTTTTCCCTTGCGAATCTTCATCAATGAACGATAATTTTTCGATGGAAGGATCAATGATCTGTAAGGCTTCTACCACATCGTTTTCTTTCTCCGTCATCACTACTTTATCCCATAAAGTTGCGTTTTCCTCCCTTGCGGCTGCGTTGGTCTTTATTAGCTGACAGTCAATGAAAAAGTTTGTAAAGCCAAAATTGCCATAATCAAAATTATAGTCTTGTATATCCTTATATGATTCAGAGATAGTAAATACAATGCCGGACTTTCTCACCTCAAGTTCTATTCCTTCCTTAGTTTTACTAGCTTGGTTTATTTCTTTATTATTTTTAATTATTTCTTTTTTCGTTCTGATATTTCCTGATTCATCCGTTTCACTAGTTTCCTTCAAATAAACAAATTGCAATGTGACAAAGTCTCTCCTTATATCATCAGAATTTGTGTCGCAGCTTGCAATGATGATCTGTTTCTCTTCATTAAACTCCGCTTTACGCCCATAAAAAAGTGAAGCAAAGATCTTTCTAAACTTTTCAATTGCATTTCTATCATCCTCACGGTAAGTAGAACGAGTATATTCCCCTCTCATTTCCAATAACTCTCTCAGCCAATCAAAACTTCCTCCACTGGCATATATTGATATTGCCTCGAGCAAAGTGGATTTACCTACATTGTTACGTCCTGCAATTAGATTGACTCTTGAAAGCGAATCTATTTTCAGTTCTTCTATATTTTTGAAGTTTTTAATGAATAGTGATTTCATTCTCTTCTTTCTTAATTGGTGAATACAGCAAAATGCTATGTGCAAATGTATGAATTATTATTGAAAATCATTAGCATTTAAAAGAAAAAGGGACATCAATACTACTAATCTTTATTCTCCGCTACCTTAATGCTTTCTGAACTCCCATCCTGATAAGTCACTCTGACAATGGCAACCTTTTCATGATTCAGATTCAGTTGATAGATGGTCTTTTGTGCTTGCTCTTTGGAAAGGATGCTCCCTGCCAAAGAGATTAGCTCAACCTTATTTATGGCTTCACCACTCGATACATAAACCTGTCCGTCTGCGGTCCATGCTTTGGCTCGAGAGGAGAAGACAGAAGCTATACCGGTAGGATTAAATTCACTTATATTTGTAAAATCTTTCCATACAAGTGCTGCTTTATAAGCAACAGCTGCACCTTTTGGAACGATCAGTTTGCAGGTTTTTTCCTTCACATCCTGCCAAACATTATCTGTGATCGTCTGTGGAACTGAACTAAATGTCTTGATCTCTGATAAACTACTGCAAGATTCAAACGCATAAGCTCCAATAGTAGTGAGTGTAACCGGAAGATTGATACTTGTTAAACTGCCGCAATTGGAAAAGGCAAATTCTCCTACGGTAGTGAGTGTAGCAGGAAGATTGATACTTGTCAAACTGTAGCAATGGGAAAAGGCCGATCCTCCTATGATAGTGAGTGCATCAGAAAAGGTAATATTTGTCAAACCGCTGCAACCTTCAAATGCAGAATATCCTATAGTAGTAAGTGCATCAGGAAAGGTAATATTTGTCAAACCGCTGCAACTTTCAAATGCAGAATATCCTATGGTAGTGAGTGTAGCAGGAAAGGTGATATTTGTCAAACCGCTACAAGACCAAAACGCCAGATATCCGATACTAGTGAGTGTAGCAGGAAAATTGATACTTGTCAAACCACTGCAATTGAAAAACGCACCCGCTTCTATAGTAGTGAGTGTAGCCGGAAGATTGATACTTTTCAAACCACTACAATCGAAAAATGCCTGATATCCTATACTAGTGAGTGTAGGTGGAAAATTGATACTTGTCAAACCACTACAATAGAAAAACGCACCCGCTTCTATAGTAGTGAGTGTAGCCGGAAGATTGATACTTGTCAGATGAATGCAATTGTAGAATATATTATCTGGAATACTATTTGAAGCATAGACAGTACCATCATCTCCGGTATACGCATTAATAGTAACAGCCTTCATATCAATATTAGCTAAGACAGGCATATTATCTCTCATTGTTATAAAGTCCCTTTGATTAATTTGACCGGTAAGGGTTAAGTCGGTCACTATGTTCAATTCATCGGGAGTGAGCAGCGTATTTAATGTACCTGCTGTGGTAACATTTATTGTTTTGCTCACTTGGGCATTCAGCGGTAAAAGGCATACCATTATGGCTAATAATACAAATAAGTATTTCTTTTTCATTATACTGATATATTAAATAATTTTTGTCACTTTAATTAATCTTGTAAAATTATACTATTTAATTTGATTAACAAAACATTTTCTGATTTATTTATTTTTCACCTATAAATAGAGCAAACATTAATCAGATTCCATATCTTGACATGATATTTTCAATCGCAGCTCTTTGTCGCTCTGTGAGATGTCCGTACTTCTTCAGCGATCTTCTTAGTGAATAGAAAAAGCCAGTGGTGAACCAAGGCCGGCCTTTTGCCCATTCCAGAATCTTAACTATGTTTTCCCGTGCTTTACCCGATTCGTAGTTGGTACAGTTCAGTAATTTCAGATTGACCTGCTCTCTATGACAAAGCTCTAATGCGGACAATCTTTTCTTTCTGACCGTGCTTTTGTATGTATTATATTCTCTTTTACTGATAAAACTATTTAAATACAAATACCGCAGTGTACCCAGTCCCATACTCTTTGTGCGGTCCGCTTTGAGCTTTTTTATGGAGGCGAATATCTTTTCTCCTTCCTCTATATGTAGAAATTTCTTAATACAACAATTACCCACTTCAACTTCTGTCTGATTATTTTTATTTTTGATCACACAAATATTGGTAATAGGAGTGTGGCCACATAAACAGGTTAAACCCGGCTCACTCTCATACGCATATTTAAAGGCCCATTCTTCTTTTGCTTTTTCCCAAATCTTACTTTTGCTTCGGGCGATAATCTCATCTATTAATCGCTGTTTCATGAATCAGTATTGTTAAATTATTTAATTAAAAAGAAGAGGCTGCAACTTCCTCACAACCTCTTCTTGTCCTCTTCATCCAGTCTTATTCCCAGACTTCCTTCTTTGCATCGAAACAGGGACACTCTTTGATGCGCTCCCATGGATCTACTATTCCGTTGTAGTTTTTATCGGGACTCAGGTCACGGTGGCCCAGCACTTCCGCCCCGGGAAACTTTTTGAGTAACTTGCCCACCAAGGCGTGAAGTGCTATCCGCTGAGCCAGCGTGCGGGTGTCCGCCGGTTTGCCATTGGGATTTAGACCGCCTTCGTAGCACACGCCGATGGATTTGGCGTTGTAGCCACGGGCATGCGCGCCTACTTCGTCCAGTGGACGCATGGGGTTCACCCGCCCGTTCTTGCGGATGTAATAGTGATATCCCCACGAACTGAATCCTCTTACTTTGTGCGCGGCGTTGATGTCTTGCGCGGTGACGTCCTTGTCACTCCGAGTGGCGGAACAATGGATCACTATCAGATTTATTTCTCTCATCTTTGCTCCCTCTTTTTATTGTCGTTCCTTGCAGAGCTGCACGGCGCACTGCCCTTTAAGTGCTTCAGTGAGTTGCGCGTTGAGCGTCATCATTTCCTGATACATCTGGCGGACTTTCTCGGAGAGTTCAAAGTAATCGGTTTCAAACTTGGTGACTTGTTCCATCAAATAGTCGAACTGGCCTTTTACCAGGTCGGTGAACTCTTGCATCTATTTGGCATCCTTCTTTTTCAGGAAAGGAAGGATCACTACAAAGGCGTTGAGTATCTGATCAATAATTTTCATTTACTTATTTTTTTTAGTTAGATTAAAATACGATTACTCACCTGCCGCAGCCACGGTTTTAGCGGCAGCCACCTTTGCCGGTAGTTGGGCCACTTGCGTGTAATCCAGTACCTTCAAGGTATTGAGTAACATTTTGCCCGGACGGAAGGCGATTTTAGAGCTCCGGATCATGCCGGAAGCAAACTCTTTTTCGGTATCGGCACCGTTGCTGCTCAGCCCTATTTGGAAACTGCCGAAGGTTCCAAGGCGTACAATCTGACCTTTAGCAAGACTTTGCTTCATGGATACTAACACACTATCTATCACCGCGCTTATGTCCGCACGGGTAACAGTGCATCGACCATCCACCTCTTCACACAGCGCATCAAAATCCATCTCACCGTATGCCTGCGCATGGGCATAATATTTAGCCGGATCTTCCATTTTTCTGGGATTTTTTCTTTTTACTACAGAATACTTTACACTCATCTTCTTATTTTTTTAATTGGTTACTTAACTTCCGAGATCTCCTTTTTTGTTAACACCACAAAGATACAACCCTTCGCAGAGGGTTAAACATTAGAATGAAGCCAATGGTAGGTAAGTGTATTATAGTACATTTAAAGGCATTTTATTGCCATTTATTCTTGGAGAAAAGAGTAAAAATGAGTAACTTTACGAGAGTAAAAACAGAAAGAAAACATGAATATCCCTGAAGAAAAATTTAAAATCCGCGCCTATTCCAAGATGGAGCTGGCCAATCTTTACAATCCGGAAATGACCATTCCCGGTGCTTTGCGTATCCTTGCCCGCTGGATTGCAGGCAACACCCGTCTGGTAAGTGAACTTACCGAACTGAGTTATAATCATCGTAACCGCGTGTTCACTCCCCGGCAAGTGAGGGCCATTGTCAACTATCTGGGCGAACCGTGACGCTTTTATTTCGCCTGCTTCATAATCCAGCCATCGGATGGCACATAGTCGCCAATCTTAGACATACTGCGGTTTATTAATGATTAAATTCTGTTCCGAAAGGAAGATTCTAAAGCACTCATTCTTTTTATTAATTTTTCAAATGACAAAGATTCCCCATAAATCATTGAGGTCTGCATTGCTTCATAATCTTTTCGCCATTCTTCAATGATATTTTGAGGTGGTATCAAACATACACGATCACGAACATCAGGAGTATAATCGACATCCTTCATATGAGTAAATATCTCTCGGTGATGATGTATGGTATTCCAAAGGTTATTATCTGTAATGGCCTTACGGGCAAACTCTTTATCCATCATCTTCTCCAAATCGTATAGGTGGCGTGATTTTCTGCTTACAGTGATCCCTGCATCTGTAGAAAACAGTTCGTGTAATAAAAACACTTTCTCCAGAAATGTTTTTTGAGGAACAGCGGTGATGATATCAGACTCCACGACACTTGCATTGATTGAGAAATTAGAAGATACCAAACTCTTCACCTTTGCAACCTCCGTTGGTTCTATCAAGGAGCGTGAACCTATTTCTAATAACACTTCAGAATTAAGATATGCTGCTTGTTCTTCAAACAAGGATCTATAACGAATATGTATTTTACGTGGTTCTGGATAGGTATTGTCACCCTCTCCATCAGGTTCAGCTTCAATTTTGCAAAAGTCACTAAGTCTGTAATCGGCTATTTTATTACTTAAGTCTTGACATGCTGTGTCACGCACAAACAAAGATGCTTCTTTACGTAACTTCTTGATTTGCTTCTTTGTCAAATCACCTTCAAGACTAAAAACACTTCTGTCAATAGCCAAATCAATGTCTTCAGAAAAGCGTTGTATCAAGTTCCAGACTTTACTCAACGATGTTCCGCCTTTGAATACCAATTTGTCTGCATATGGTAAAGTGAATACTATTTGAAGGATCACTGTCACCCACAAATCTTTTTCGACAGCTTGTACCGGCAATCCTATTTTGTTAGCGGTTTGGGTAATAACCATTCGCTTTTGTTCGTCATTCAGTGTAAAGAAATCATTCATAGCTTTTCATTATTATGGACCGGATCCATGCTGGCATTAATTTGACATCCGACCTTATTTTCCCTTTGGGCTCATTCCTCAAAAGTAGCTGAATCCTTTCGATATTTTCATCTGTTAATCGCTCCTGTGTAATTTCTTTCAAGGCAAATGTAACTAACATAGCCAATTCATTTTGGAAAGCAAGATTCTTAGGTGCTGTATGTTTAAATTGTATGCATCTTCCGTTTCCAAGTGATATTTTTCGAGGATATCCATCTGTCATATAGACTATATTCATTGGCACTTGAGTCGATAGTCCTAACTTGTTTAATGCATATAATCCTGTTGGAGCTATACGAGCTTTATCCCGTTTAGCGATACTTTGGGCAATTTCTTCAAACGATGGATAGAGAATGCCAAGTCCCAAAAGTTTATCTATTTTTGGATAGCAATATATGCCACGAGCCAATCGAATAATCTTTTCGGAATTAGTTAGCCTTTCCAATGCTTTCAATACCGATTTCGATTCACCAATAGCTGCAAAGTCAGAGGGGAAGAAGATCGTCCCCCTTCCGCACTTTGAAACCTTAGATAGAATCTTATCATCAATGCTTTGCATCTTGTTTCTCTATTAATTTTGTCGCAAATATACACGAAATTTGCGACATTATGCATCGTTAAACTATTTATTTTGAACGTCTTCTTGATAAAACAAGAAAAATAGCGGTCTTAAAATTTGAAGGCCCGTAACTCTCTAATCTATAGAATCTTATAGGGAAAGGATTCTTTTCAGAAAAGAAGAGGCTATTTCCCTAAAAGAAATAACCTCTTCTTCATTCAGCCTTGTTCCCGGACTTCTTTCTTTACCTCAAAACACGGGCACTCTTTAGATGCGTTTCCCTATCTGGGTGAGCCCTGATGCCGGCTATTTAGCTTGTTTTTTCATCCAACCTTCGGGCGGCACATAGTCACCGATCTTGGTCATGCTCTTGTTGTGCTCAAAGTACACCGTGCCGGTCTCTCCGTTGCGGTGCTTGGCCGCGATGAGCATTCCCAGTCCCTCGGTAGGGTAGCCGCTCTCCTTTTCCGTGGCAAGGCCGGCCATGGCGGGGCGATAGAGCAATAACACAATGTCCGCGTCCTGTTCAATGGCTCCGCTCTCCCGCAGATCCGCCAGTTGAGGACGTTTGCCCGGACGGTTTTCCGACTCACGATTGAGCTGACTGAGTAAGATTACGGGACAATTGAGCTCTTTTGCCAGCATCTTCGCTTTCCTTGTGGCGATGGATACGTCCTGTTCACGGTTGTGCAACTCTTTTCCCGCCGGCTTCATGTCACTGAGTTGTAGGTAATCAATGAATACAATGTCACACTTCCCTTTGGTCTTCAACATTCGTGCCTCCGCCCGAATATAATCCATGCTCATCGACGGACTATCATCCACCATGATAGGGAGTTGAGCCAGTTCGCCAGCCACTGTCCGCGCCTCCGTCCACTCTTTCTCGTTGGTCAGTCCCGCGCGCCAGGCGTAGGCGTTAATGTTACTTTCCCCGAGAATGCAACGGTCGCCCAGCTTCTCCCCCTGCATCTCAATGCTGCAAAAGAGAACGTTAACTCCCGTCTTTGCAGCCATCCGCGCCAGAAAAAGAGCAAGCATTGTTTTCCCTATCGACGGACGAGCCGCAATGACCACTAAATCACCTTTTTGCCATCCGGCAGTGAGCCTGTCCAGATCCGTGAGACCGGTAGGAACGCCGGTTACCCCGTTCACCGAGGTATTTCTCCGCCTATCCGCCATGGCAATAGTATCATCCATCAGCGTTTCCATGTTCCGGATGTGCTGCTCCCATGCCGCGTCATTCTCTATATGAGCCAGTAACTCCCGCGCCGTGCAGAGCACCTCTTCGGTGTCAAAAGTAAGATCCTCCGCCATGGCGAGCAGTTTGCTGGAGCCTTTGATCAGCTCCCTGCGAAGATATTTGTCCTTGATAATCAGCGCATGAGTCTCAATATGCGCCGAACTTGCCACCCTGCTGCTCAGGCGGGTAATGTTGTACGGTCCACCTACTTTGTCGAGCTCCCCGCGGCGCCCCAATTCCTCCGTCACGGTAAGAATATCAATGTTTCGCCCGTCATTGAACATCTTCTCCACCGCCGTGTAAATCAATTGATTCTGTTCGTTGTAAAACATCTCCGGTCGTAAGAACTGACACACCAGTGGAATCGCCTTCGTCTCCAACATAATCGCCCCGATCACCGCCTCTTCCAACTCAATGGCATACGGCATATTCATTTGTTTTTCCATGATATAAAAAAAATTGAATGTTAATCTATTTCCTCGTTTAAAAAAGACTTGTCCCGTAAATAATTACACGCCCGCTTGCAAAAACGGACATCGTCCAACCCCATGTAGTACGAGTAAATCTGACTCCCGGCAAGATCCTTTTCCTTTGCCGACAGCCTTCTCCACTCACGGCGGGCCGCGCCGATATCCCGTCTGATGGTCTGTGTGGTATCGTGATACTCCTCCCAAAACTTTCTGAAAAGTTCCTCCGTGCGTGTGTTTCTTTCGTCCATTTCTTTTGCCGTGTTACACGTCCAAAGATCATAATCCACTACTTTCAGACGGGAAATTCCATACGCTACAGGAGTTCGGGTGATCTTCCCCATTCGTTCCATCTTTTTGAAAAAGACCCGGGTTTTGCCGTTCGACCAATGAAATATTCTGGCCCATGCGTTAACGCTCATCACCGATTCACCCCTGTAACACGGAACATCCCGGCCCCGGATGCTCGCTATTGCCTCTTTGTAATTAACCCTGACGATGGTCATTAACAGTGCTTCCGCATACGAAAAACTTGAGTCCCGCATGTTCAAGTGAGCCTCCAAAAGCTTCTTAGGCAACAAGACGTATCCCTTTGTCAGCGCCTCAAAGGGCAATATCTCATCCTTTTCAGGAGGCATTGTTTTCGTTGAATTTAAAAACATATCATTTATTATTTTTTTTAACGCCAGCAAAAGTAGGCAAACAAATAATACGTTCCAAGCACGTGTGGTCAATCGGATAATATTCGTTAAAAAGAGGCTTACGTAAGCCTTTAGATGCTTTTTGCCTAAAGAATCACTTTAGGGCAAACAGCTGGAATTTCAAACAAAATATTGGTCAATAATATTAACAAAAATTACGCGGATAAATGTGCGGATCTGTAACACTTTTAGTTGACTGATAAATAAGCAGTTACGGAGAGGAAAAAAATATTCGGTGCACATCGAAGTGCACCGAATAAATAAATAGAGAAAATAGAGTTTATATAAATAATATAAACCGCAGAAAATGGAGAAAAATGTTCAAAAAATGAAGGTCTCAAAAGTATTACATTTTGACACCACGTCCTGAAGCACGAGAATTCGCTATTTTCTTGGAAACCAAATCCGGCTCTCCCCATTCATCGACAATGAGCCCCATTTGCTTGGGCGTGAGATGCAGAGCCGTTTCGTCGAATCCCACTAACAACAGGTTCTCATAAAGTTTTTTGTTCGCCTTAATTTGGATGATAAACATACGTTTGGATGATTGGAGCCTCGCATACTGTGGAAAATACAATGCAGCCACGTCCGTAATGCGTGGACAGGCGGCTAATGCTGAAATCTGATGATCAAAATTATTCATCTTATTCGTGGTTAATAAATGTTTATAAAATAGTTCATTTGTTTTAATACCTGTAGTATTAAAACATTGCAAATATAAGGAAAAATAGGATAGAATAGCAAAATAAAAAGCGATTTATTTTTATAAAAAAGATCATGTTTTGTATTACAAAATATGATTAAAAAACAGCACAAATTATCATTTTATTCTATATTTTAATGTTTTTTGGCTCTTTTTCCCATTCAAGCATGGTTTTAAACGATTCTTGAATATCCGACCGGTTATTCAAGAATAAATTTATAAGAAAAAGGTTGAATATTTGTATGACAAAAGAGTGCTAAAAATGCAGGAAAAAAGTTCTGAATACATACCATTTAGTTAAAAAAAATATTTATCTTTGTGATTTATTTCCTCCTCTACCAAAGAAAAAGAAAACAGCCGATATTCCTTCAAGTTTTAGAAATGTTGCTATTCAATTTATGGTAGGAAGCTCTGGCAGACAACGAGTACAATATAATGTTCTAAAAAAACTATCTAATAACATTTTCACAATCAAAAATGAATGATTATCATTGTGCCGTCAAAACTCTTTTTAGAAAAGTTATATAATCTTAGCTTAGTTCAAAAAAAACATGAATCATGATAGCAAATAAAATATTAGAATGGGAAAGGTTTTGGTATAAAATTGGTGATCAAATAACCTTTGATAATAATGGCTTTTTATTGAACCCTTCAGAACAAAATAGTTATATAAAAAATAATTTAAAAGATTTTCTCTCTCTTAAAGATATACCATGTCTTATTTTACTTGGCGAAGCTGGTTCTGGAAAATCTGTTGCTCTTGAAAAATTATGTGGTAACTATGGAGAAATAGATTGCCAAGCGATTTTTTTATATAAAAATCTTAATGAATATACTAACGAACAAAGGCTTATTGATGAAATATTCAATTCTGACAAAATAAACACTTGGTTGACTTCTAATAAAGAATTCTACTTATTTTTAGATAGCTTTGATGAATGTTTGCTAAAAATACAATCTCTACAAAGTATTTTAGAAGTAAAATTTAATAAATACCGCCATTTATCTGAACGATTAAAAATAAGGATTATTTCTCGTACAGGATTCGTAAATAAAAAATTTGAGCAGTTTTTTATAGATTATTATGGCAAAGATAATGTTGGTATATATAAGATTGCTCCATTAAGAGAGTGTGACATCCGTTTAGCTGCACGAGAATTAAATGTAAATGATGAATATTTCATTAAAGAAATAATAACTCGTGAAGTACAGGCATTAGCAGTTAATCCGTTAACCCTGAATTTTCTTTTACTAGAGTATAAAAGCAAAAAATGTATATCATCTTCAAAAGAGAATATCTTTTACGAAGGATGTAAATTGTTGTGCACTGAACCAGACGATAATAGAAGACTTTATTCTCAGGATTATCTTTCTCCTGAAAGGGAAATTGCTTTAGCATCTCGAATTGCAGCAGTGATGGTTTTTTGTAACAAATCTTATATCGATTTGAATTATATGCCATTGGATAATAATTTTGCAATAACATTGAGTATGCTATCAGAAGGAGAAGAAACAACAGGCAAAAATCTATTTTCTTTTTCTCAAAAGGACTTATTAAAGACTGTTAAAGAATCATCGTTGTTTACGGAATATGATATTTTACATTTTGGATTTGCACATGAAGAATATAAAAATTTTCTAGCTGCAAAATTTATTGCAAATCATCAGTTAGAAATAGAACAAATAAAATCTCTTATTACTATTTCAACCGATGACGAAGGACAGACAGTTCCTCAAGTTAGTGGAACAGCACGTTGGTTAAACATCCTTTCAGAACCACTTTCAAATTATTCTATTCAAAACGATCCAATAAATTTAGTCTATAGTGATATTATTAATTTTAATAATGATCAAAAAAGGGAATTACTAAGATCTATAATGGATAAATTCAATAATAATAAAATAAATGATTCAGATTGGGGATTAAAAAATCAATATGTAAAATTAAAATATCCACAGATTGCAGAACAAATAAAACCATATATTGAAAATAAGGGAACTTATTTTTTAGCAAGAAGAGTTGCCATTGATATTGTAGAATCGTGTGAAATTGTAGAACTAAATGATTTACTATTGAAAATATTACTTGACAAAGGTGATGATATAACGATTCGTAGTTATGCAATCCATGCATTGTTGACATTAGGAGATAAAGCAATTAAAGAGCAATTAAGAGGCTTTATTATTGAGTCACATGATGACGACGAAGATGATGAGTTAAAAGGGTATGCATTACAAGCTTTGTGGCCTGATTTAATTTCAGCAGACGTTGTATTTCAGCATTTAACAGAACCCAAAAGGGCTAATTATATAGGTTCTTATATGTTTTTTATTAATTATATTTTTTCAAATTGTGTTGAATCTGATTTCTTAAATTTTGGTTTAAGGTGGTTACTTGATAATGATAAAAGCCCAAGTGATGTCTATTATATATTTGAAACCCTCTCTAATTCAATTATTCATAACTCTTGGAGCAGCTATGATAGATTGAAAGACAAAAATTTATTTGCTCAAGTGATATGGAAACGAATAACAAATTATAAACCAATATTTCCAACACTTAGCATCGGTATGAAAAATATAAAGTTGGACATTAGCTCTGATGTCAGATTAGATGTACTAACACATATTGTAAATTTTGTAAATGATCTTGCTCATGAGACTTTTTTTCTCAGCAATGTACTAATTAGTGATAATGACTTTTATTCAATATTAAATCACTGTATAAAAGAACAAGATTCTGCTCTTGGAGTAAAGTGGGCGCATATTTTAAATTCGTTAAATTATAGTGATGATTCAAAAAAGAATGATGCGTTGCTTACTAATATGCAAAATTGTTCGGCATTGAATAAAGTATTCGAACCTCGGTTCAGAGCAATAGAGATTAATTCACCAGAGGCTAACGAACTTAAAAGGATATATGATGAAAATGAGAATAGAAAAAAGAATAAAACGACAATAGATAATAGTGTTGATATTATAAATAGAATTGTTGGAGATATAAATAAAATAAGATCCATAAGTAATGATCCCATTTTATGGATACAATTATTTATGGATTTAACTATAACAAAAAATAATAGATTTTATGGGGATGAATTAAACTCAGATATCACTTCATTATATGCGTGGTCAATAATTTCAGAATCTATGCATACAGAAATAATAGAATTAGGAAAAGAGTATATTCTTTCTTGCAATGATAATTATAAAAACTGGTTTGGTGAGAATGTATATCATCGGCCAGCTGCGTTAGGCTATAAACTATTATTACTATTACAAAAAAATGATCATTCTTTTATAATTAAAATATCACCAGAAATATGGAATAATTGGATACATATTTTATTGAGTTATCCAGAAAGCTATGGTATAGCGGAAAAAAATGAAAGTTATGTTGATTTGATAGCCATTGCTTATGAAGGAATCAGCTCAGCTGTGATAGAGATTGTAAAATTAAAAATAGAAGATGTAGATAGAAAGCAAAACTTTATGCCTGCATTTCTTAATAAAATCAAGAAATGTGTGGATGAAAATATGCAAAATACTTTACTATCAATCGTACAAGAAAATAAACTATGTCCTAATAATATTGCGTGTATTTTGGATTGTTTATTGAATATTAAAAACAAAAAGGCTTTATCTGTTATCAGTAATTTAGTATGCGGTGCAGAATATAAGTTAAAATTAGAATCAGCATTAATTCTTGCAAAGTATTGCGATTCTGATCAATGGGAGTTTATTAGAGGAGAAATAGATAAAGATGATAATTTTGGCAAAGAGTTTTTTTTAATCTATGCATCCAGATACGATTCTCGATCTACTCTATTATGGAAAAGAATATCAGAGAAACAAATTGCGCATATTTATATAAAATTAGAAACTTTATTTCCTAAAAATGAAGATCCTGTTTTTGAAGGGGCACATTTTATTGGTGACAGAGAAAGTGTTGGACAAATGCGTAATTATGTAATAAGATATTTAACAGATATAGGAGCTATAGAGTCATTAAATTTGATTAAAGAGAAATTTCCAGATTCTAATATTGATTATTATGTTGTTGATGCTAAAAACAATTATAGAAAGAAAAATTGGAGACCTATAGAAGAACCTTCAGAATTATTACGTATTACAAATAATAAAGAAATGAGAATTATTCAAAATCCGAATGATTTGCTCAATTTAATTATAGATTCATTAAAACGTTTCGAAACAAGATTACAAGGAAATAACCCTTTATCTTTTACATTGTGGAACTTTGATAAGAAGAATAAAACATATACCCATAAATCAGAAGAAGAACTATCCGACTTATTAAAAGATCATTTAAAAACTGATTTGAAAATATATGGAATTTCAGCAAATAGAGAAATTCAGTTGCGCAGACCTAATAATATACCTGGCTGTAAAAGTGGAGAGAAAACAGATCTAACCGTCTCTTTTACTAATCCTAAGACAAAGGAAGGATTTAATGTAATTATTGAAGTTAAAGGTATATGGAATAGCGGTTTAAAAACAAGTATACGGGAACAATTAGCTGAAAGATATTTAAAAGAAAGAGATTGTGTACATGGATTATATCTTGTTGGTTGGTATTGTTGCGATGCAAGTAAAAAAATAAAAAATAATGGCTTTCATAATATTGATGAAGCTAAATCTTATTTCAATGATGAATCAAAAAAAATAAGTAATGATGTAATAACTATAAAATCTTTTATATTAGATTGTTCATTTAGGAATTGATAATGTCCTTGAAGTACATACAAAACAAATTTGTTTTGATAAAATAAAAGGTTAAAATAACTAATAAGATCTGTTAATAATAGATTTAATTTGCTTGTTTCAGAAAATAATCTAATTTTGTAATAAATAATAGAAATAGAATGGAAGAAAGCCAGATAAAGATAACCGTTAATAACTTTCGGGCAATAGAGAAAGCCGAAATAAATATAGACGGTATAACGGTGGTTACAGGTGAAAATGGCTGCGGCAAGAGTACGCTTTCAAACTCTTGTATTATACATTTAAGACAGCTGTTGAATATGATAAATTGGTTTATCAGGAATTATTTATTTCATTAAATAAGGTTGCATCAGGCATTCAGGGATTACTGAATGACCTTATCGCAAATTTCAATTTGGACAAAAGCACAATGGAGCTTCCGTTAACTCCTAAACAGGTTAATTCCATAACAGATATTTATTCTATAGAAAGTTCTATCAAATCATGCATCAGTTCTTTAAAGAAGATACTTCTCCCTTTAGTGTCCGACAATAAGACTGAAACAAATATTGATGAACCTTCCCCAAGTATAAACGCAGCTGATTTTAACTCTACACTATACTATATCAGGTCTCTAATTAATGAAAAGGGCGATAGGGTGGAGGAACTGAAAAGAATGTCAGGGGAAACTCTTTTAGATGAAGTGCTTGTGAAGGTACATTCGGATATAGAGAATGCTAAAAAGAGAGTTGATAAAAGAGAAATACAACTACTGGACTCTATCTTAATTCGTGTCTTTAACGACCGAGTGATAAGTGAAAAGTTTAATGTATATGAGCGGGGGGCATATGTCACGAATAGAAATATCAACCGATTAATGAATATTAGAACTGTAGAGCAGGTACTATATATGGATACTCCAATGGCAATAGGATTGCAAAATCCGGAATTACCTTATTGGAGAAATCTGAATGAGACTCTTAAAATAGCTAATAATTCTTTTGTAAGTGATACTCCCATTGAACAGATACTAAGCAATGATATATTGCGTGGGAATGTTTCATTTGATGAAAAGGTACTTGATCGTTTCACTTACAAGCGTGCTGATGGATTGGAAATCAATCTTTTAGAATGTGCCACAGGATCAAAGTCCTTTGCAGCTCTACAACTGTTATTGAAGAATGGTTTCTTCAATAACAAAACGCTATTGATGATTGATGAACCGGAAGCACATCTACATCCGCAATGGATTGTGGAATTTGCACGGATGATTGTCTTACTCAATAAAGAACTTGGTGTGAAGTTCTTTATTGCCAGTCATAGTCCTGATATGATTAGTGCTCTTAAATATATTTCAGAGAAAGAAGGAATAACTCCAAAACTGAACTTTTATCTGGCTGAGAAAAAGAATCCTACCGACTTTACTTATACTTATAGAGCCTTGGGCACTAATATAGATGATATCTATGCTTCATTTAATATTGCTTTTGATAAAATAGATTTATACGGAACGGTGGATGATGAAGTATTGTAAAGAAACTACTAAGCAGCATCCACTTAGTTTAAAATATCCTGCTTGTTTAGTACAACTGAAGGGTTGCATTAAAAAGGAAGGGGGAAGTGGTGCATTGTTTAACGAGGATGATATTTGTCTCAATCTCGATGAGATTGAAAAGGTAGTATCAAATGGAAACCGGGAAGCTACAATGGATGTGGCAATAGGATTATCGGAGGAGGAAAGGAACAGGCAAATGCTATTAGTGGAATTTCGTTTTCGGTATGATAAGCCCTCTAATATTGGTAAAAAAGAAATAGAAGATAAAATAAAGCACTCAAAACAACTTTTACTTGGCGGGGTGATGATTAATAAAAATTATGTGTTTGTGTTTTCTCCTAAGAAAGTGAATGAGGCTCGTTCTCACTTTAGGCGTTTATTTGTAGGGAAAAAGGTCTCGGTTTTAGTTATTATGGAGGAAAAAGAATTTCATGATATATATTTCTGAACTTTTATTTTATTATAAATGCCACTTTTGTGTAAAATCTGCAAATAATTAATCTTTTTATATATTTAATTTGTTTATTGTGCATATATTTGTGGAGAACTAACAATAAGAGTATGATCATAAGATTCTCCGTACGAAATTATAAGGTGTTTAAAGACGAAGCGGTATTTAGTTTTATAGCTAATTATGATAAAAAGACGCTAGAGGAAAATAATGTGATTCACATTGAGGAACCTTCATTACGCGTACTAAAAAATGCCGTTGTATATGGAGCAAATGCAAGTGGAAAAACAAAACTTATTGATGCTTTTGCTTTTATGCGTTATTTTGTAGTTAATTCCTCTAAAGATGCTGCCTCTTCCGAGGATATAGATACAGATCCGTTCCGTCTAAACACCGGAAGTGAAGCAAGCCCAAGTGAATTTGAATTAATGTTCTTAATCCGCAATAAGCTATACCGTTATGGTTTTGAAGTAACCAGAAAAAGGGTAATTACTGAATGGTTATATGTGCAAGAGAAAAAAAGAGAGACAGAACTTTTTTACAGAAGTGAAGATGGTACTTTCTCTTTTGATAAAAAGATATCGGTCAAATGGAATTTGATCGTGAATGAAAAACTAGTTAGGGATAATGTGCTGTTTGTTACTACCCTTGCTCAGTTTAATGACGATTTGGGAATTGAGTTGGTTAACTACTTTAAGGAAGAACTTAAAATTATATCCGGGTTAAATGAAATTGGATATAAAGGAGTGATACTGTCGAAAATAGTTGATTCTGATTATAAAAAAAAGATACTGGAACTTTTAAACTTTGCCGATTTAAGTATAATGGATATTAACTCTATAAAGATAAAAACAAGCTTAGACAATTTACCTGATAAATTACCTCAAGTGGTTAGGGAAATGATAAAACAAGATATTCAATCAGATAATTTATTGACCAAACATCAGGTTTATGATGCTGATCATAATCTGACCGACGTTAGGGAATTTCAAATGGGGAAAGATGAATCACACGGAACACAAAAGTTCTTTTACTTAACCGGTCCTATTTTAGATTCCTTAGTAAATGGCTATACACTTATTGTGGATGAACTGGATTCTCGTCTTCATCCTAATTTAGTGGCACGGCTAATCTCTTTGTTCAATTCAAAGGAGACCAATCCTAATAATGCCCAATTAATATTTAATACTCACAATTCCAACCTATTGGATGGTAAAATGTTTAGAAGAGATCAGATTTGGTTTGTAGATAAAAACAGGTATGGTGAGAGTCGCCTTTATTCGCTATCAGATATTAAGGGTATTCGGAAAGATGAAAAGTTTGAGCAAAACTATATAGCTGGATTGTATGGCGGAGTTCCTTATCTTCAGGATTCTATGAATGTGAAGATTGATAAAGCAGTGAATGATGAGAATGAAAAATAAAGCTGCTGAGCAGGAAAAGGATCGCATAGCCCATCGGGAAAGAATTAGACAAACCCCTTCTTTGAATCGTAATAAACCGAGCATTCCCATCAAGAAAAGAATATTAATTGTTTGTGAAGGGGAGAATACTGAACCTTCTTATTTTAAACAGTTCAGACTCACTACAGCAACAATTCGCACTGTTGGTGAGGGTTATAATACAGAGCGTTTGGTAGAACGCGCTCAAGGGTTAAGTAAGGAGGCCAGATATGACCAAGTGTGGTGTGTGTTTGATAAAGATGATTTCCCGGAGCAAACTTTCAACGGAGCTATAGAGATGGCAAAAAAGAATAAAATACAGGGGAGAAAAGAATAGATATTGCTTTAACAAGAGCTCATAATATTTATGATAAATGTTTGCATGTTAATCCGGCTAAGGAAGAATCTTCAACGACCGTATTTCATTTGGTGGAGGAAATATTAAAGTATGTCCAATAAAAGACCCTTATATATTGCCTCCGCAAAGATTGTTTCCCTAAAAATCTTTCATAAAAGTTTTTATCTACTCTTTTTTTTGTAAATTTGCACTTTATTTTTCAGAAGGTTAGATAAAAGCATTAAATATGAGTAAGAGATTTACTGAATATTCTCAGTTTGACCTCTCGCAGGTTAACAAAGATATACTAAAGAAATGGGATGAAAACGGGGTTTTCGCCAAAAGTATGACGGAACGTGAAGGCTGTCCTTCATTTGTGTTTTACGAAGGACCTCCCTCGGCCAATGGTATGCCGGGCATTCATCACGTAATGGCTCGTTCTATTAAAGATATCTTTTGTCGGTACAAAACGATGAAAGGTTTCCAAGTGATGCGTAAAGCCGGATGGGATACGCACGGACTACCGGTAGAGCTGGGTGTGGAAAAATCTTTGGGTATTACGAAAGAGGATATTGGTAAGTCTATCTCTGTAGCTGAATATAATTCCGCTTGCCGCAAGGATGTGATGAAATATACCAAGGAATGGGAAGACCTGACTCATAAAATGGGATATTGGGTGGATATGAAGAATCC
>JAATGU010000142.1 GCA_015654535.1 Bacteroidales bacterium | reverse complement strand
GACTATCAAACGGCAAATGTATGGCAGGGCCAGCTTTGATTTGCTCAGAAAAAGATTAGTGCTGAAACCCACATAACCACCAAAAGTGGGGAAGAACCTGAAACTGCCCCACTTGTTTCGGGCCAAACTGACCCCAGAACTGGCTGCCGAGCGTGGTAGCGAACGTCCCACTAAGTACTACCAAAGATAATAAATTCCCGCCGCCCCCATCTGGCACTCAGCAAAAGCGGCTCAAACCTGGCTATTTTCCCCTCACCTGCCTTTTTGCGACAAACCAGATGTTCTAAAATAGACCGTCTTACCACCATTTTCACAAACCCCACAAATAAGCCGTTATAAACAATTCAACTATCGATATGGACTAACACCCTGCCATTGGAACACATCAAAGCCTGGAGGCCATTATTTAGCCTCAAAATTTCAAGATTGATAGAGCAATTGATAATCAAAAAAAGGGATCTGAAAGCTAAAAGGGGTCAATTTCCACCGAAATGAGGGGGTCAATTTGGAGCGGAGTGAAGCGTCAGTTTAATTGCGGAATGAAGAGGTCAGTTTTGGCGAAACTCCCATATTAATATCATCTACGATTGCTTTTGCGTAGCAAAAGCAATTTGGGAACTTTTATTATCGAAAGTTTCGGGGATCGGAAAATAGGTACCTTGAATTATTTATAAGGTACGCTCAAAAAAGTTGAGCAGTGGATCGGATGGTCAGTTTGGAACCGAAATTCACCGAGCTTAATTTCTCTTTGTTCGCTGTTTTATTTTTACGGGCTGTCGTTCCTCCTGTGGAATATTTATTTTGGCGTTGGTATTGCTAATGCTGCATCTAAGCTCGGATTGAAATATGTCATTTTGATAAAGCTTTTAAGCTTGTCTAACCTAAAACCATAGATGTACGGGCTAGTAATATCTTTGTCACCTCCTTTTAAAAGTGCAACAAGATTCCCGTCTTTATCTAGAATTGGTGCTCCGCTGCAGCCTTCGAATTCTCTATGGCTGCGGATAGGCCTTCCTAGGTCAAAGCGAATCAGTTGATTGTCCATGTCGATGAACTTGATACCCGTTACAATTTTTTCTTCAAAACTGTAATTGCCTTCTGTGCTAATGTCGGTTTTTATCCTTCCCGCAAAACTGTAACGAGCATTCTTCTTTATCTGGTTTACACGCCCTAAATCTATCACATTTTTATATCCAGCGTCGATGTACAGGGTAGAGCCATCTTGCATGGAGATTGTACTTTCTTCCTGTAGCAGGTTCAGTTCTTGCATTTCGGCAAAAGCGACATCCAAAGGCTTTGTGGTTTCCACATTACCAAGAACTTTTTCCAGTCCATCTGCAGTAAGTTCTTCAAGTTTCAGTTGTTTTAGGAAGGACAGCTCTTCTGGCTGAACGGTCATTGCAATTGCCCCATCTCTTTCTCCTGTCAATATTGCTGCCCTGTTTTTGTTTTCGTCAATATTATGTTCAACCGTACAGAAAAAGAAACGATCGCCGAAGCTAATCATTACCCCACTTGCAGTCCCTATAATCCTAGTTCTGCTACGATCCTGCAGGATTACATTCAGGCAAGACTTAAGGGCTAACACTATACATTTTCGTTCTTTCTTGGTCATCTTCAAATATCTTGATATTTACCAGTACTTAAAAATTGTTTTCTTCTATTGATCAGGTTATCGCAGAAAAAAATGAAAATTTCTTCTAGTTTTGTCTTAAACCTATTAAAAATATGAACCAATTGGCGCTCCAAAATAAAACTAGAATACAACCGCGAGTTTGGGCAATCGAAACTGAAAATAGCAGTTGGATAAGCCTTATTCCTGGTAAATCAGCCGCAGATATGTCTCATCTGACATTCGAAGTGCAGGGACTCGAAAAGCCCTTAAGATCCACAGAGACAAATAATGCACTCTCAATTGCGAAAATATACAACAAGCTCAGCAACGAAACAATCTCTGGATTAGCAGCAAGTATAAAAGAAATAAAAAAGATTAAAAAAAACGACTTTGTCATTCGTACTGCAGATAAAGAGCTTATGGACATAGGATTGGTTACGAATAAGGTCACCAAACTATCATCCAAAGTCGAATTGGATATAGAATGGAAAGAGGAAGTATTTGGCTCAAATGCAGAACTGCCGCTAATAGCTCAGCAGGATATCCAAGAATTTCATCCTCGAATGCTTTTCGGTACAGAGGATCCGGCGCTGGTTAAACTTGAACAAAAGCTAAGTGAACTTGGATTAGATGGAAGCACTCAGGTGGCGTACGAGAGCATTAGCGAATACAAGAGCATGGTAGGGCAAGTTGAACAGATGAAGGTAGACGATAATATTGTAGAGGTCTTTTTTGGAACGAATAGAAATCACATTGCGACTGAAGATATTAATAAACAATTTGGGAATAAACAATCCGATGCGCTGATACTGGGTTTTTGCGAAGTTTCCATTCCGAAAGAGCACGTTCAAGGCGTAATGGAACGACCCTTTAAGTTTCTTAAGATTGAGTTCCCGGAATGGTTGACGGATCATATAGTAATGACAAAAGTCGAGAATGTTGCTGAAGATCATTTTCTTTCGAGGGTAAACGAGAAGATAGTCTCTAGCCAAAAAAAAGACGCTTTGATTTTTATACACGGCTTCAATACAAGCTTCGCCGAGGCGGCAAGACGAACGGCACAGATATCTTTTGATCTCTTATTCAAGGGCTCTACTGGTTTCTTTAGCTGGCCTTCGACCGGAAGTCGATTGTCTTATTTGGCCGATGGGGATAAGGCCGAAGCAAGTGCTCCGGACTTCTCGACTTTCCTTATGAAGATACTGAATGGTACGGAAATCGAAAGACTGCACATCATTGCCCATAGCATGGGTAGCAGGGTACTAACGTTTTCTCTTAAAGACCTAGATAAGGACATTAGTTTCCAGCAGAAGGCACATATCATGCAACAGATTATATTAGGTGCGCCGGACATAGATCAGACAACATTTAAAAATACACTTTTACCCGCCTTTAAAAAAATGGGTAAGGCTCGTACACTTTACTCCTCGGACCGCGATTTTCCTATAAATATATCCGAATTGGTACGCGGTGGTAGACCTCGTCTTGGTGACGCAGGAGAGTCGATATTTGTTGAAGAAGGACTGGACACCATCGAAACATCAAAATTACCCACTAAGGATAGTCATGGCTACCTCTTTAACACGAAAGAAGTATTAACAGATATCTTCTATATGATCGTTCACGGACATGGACCGCTTGAACGGCGGTTAACGGAGGTAAAGAAAGGTCCTCTTAAATATTGGCATTTTCCACATTAGAAATTATTATTGTGGGCTATTGCAAAGTGTTTTTATTTGTTCATTCTGAAAAAGCTTTCGCAAGACAGCTTTTTTTCATGCCTCAAAATTTTAACGAATGTGCCTCATAAGTTGGTAGAAGAGAACTCATAAAACTATGTAAAGGCTTTCCTTTCTAGTTACCAAATCAACCATCAATCTGGATACTTCTTTTAATTTTTTCACTCCTTATTTGAGTTTAGAAAAAAGCAGGAATTTGCGAAATCCAAATTAGGTACAAATTCATTGATACAAGCTTAGTCAACTCATAAAATCGTTCCTTAAAATTTTATGCAATTTCTTTAGCCAAATCAGCAATTAAACACAAATCAGACAGGAAATGGTTCGAGAAGCGCCCAGTCGGGTCCACTGCTTAAAAAGCCGTTTTTCGATAAGAAGAGCGGCTTTTTTCGTTTAAAGTGCCTCTTTTAGAAAGCTGTTCAAGTTTATGCGATTTCAGTTGGAAATAATGTATTTTTGTAAAGAACACTCCGGACATATGAATCTGCTGAAAAAATATCAATATGACATACAAGAGCTTTGCATTAAATATAATGTTAATCAATTATATGCATTTGGTTCTGTACTCACTGATAAGTTTAAGGAATCTAGTGATATTGGCCTGATTGTCAATTTTGATAAGATTAAAATTGATGATTACGCCAACAATTATTACAATCTGAAATTTTCTCTGGAAGATATTTTTAAAAGACCTGTTGATCTATTGGAAGAAAAGGCGTTGAAAAATCCTTATTTTAAAAGATCAATTGAAAAACAGCGACAACTGGTGGATATTCTGGTCATGCTGACCCCAGTAATGCACATACTGACCCCCCTTCGGGGATTTGGCCTGTCATAGCTGACGGCATGACAATTTTACCTTTTTTTTCTAAGACTTTCTCCTTTTAATTCAATTCTGTAAGAAG
>JAATGU010000113.1 GCA_015654535.1 Bacteroidales bacterium | reverse complement strand
TTTCATTTATTTATTTTTACTCAAACCGCACAACGGGTTATTCCTTATCAATTAATCTTATCTATGAAGTTCCTATTTTGCCTCTTCGAGCTTCCGTATCCGCTTCTCCTGCTCAATGATGTAAAGTGTCAATTCCTCTATTTTTTTCAGCAGGCTGGTATTCATCTTACCAAGATCTATCCCATTTTCTGCTGTTTCGGATGCAGAGGGAATTTCTGGTAAATGATGATTCTCCCGGATGAAGGTTTCCAAATCTCGTAAAGAGGGCTTCTCATGGGTGGCACTAAAAACGTAATCGGGCCAGTTAGATACTTCCACTTTTATTGCTTTGGCGCGAATTGTCCCGTTCACGGTAAGTCTTTCATTGGGAGTAAGAGTGCCAATACCCACATTTCCGTTATCGTCCCATATGGTATTACCAGGTAAATAAACCTTACCCGCCAACCGGTTTTTGTAAGGAAGAAGCACTGTCTGTGTTCCAGCCATCGCTTCGTCTGTCGCAGTCCATCCCTGATAATCACTTTCTGTTTCACCCATTCCATTCGCATAGGCGCTTATGGTAAAACGCTGATGGTAGGATCTGTCATCGATAAAAATGATCACTTTCCCGTTTTCATTAGACAAATAAACCGGCGGGGTGTAAGCTCCAAATGATGCTATAGCCGGATTGAGAAAATAGTACTTTGATGGGTTGTGAAAGTCACTGCTTTCTCCTGATGAATAGATATAGAAAACTATAGAGAGCCCGATTGGCTCATTTGTAAGAAAATTAAAACCTTTAATCGTTATAGTTGGCATTTGTGTTTCAGCGACAAAAGGTATATTGGTCTTAATCTTAACACCATGGACGGGAGTACTGTTATAGTAATAATTTAAAATATTATTATAATTCTGGGCATTTGTGTTGAATGCAATAAGAGAAATGAGAATGATCAGATAAAATATTTTCATTGAACAATTGTTTAGCTATGATTAATCAAAAGAAATTTTTTATTTTATGATAGTATAAAAGTGAATATCTTCATTGCTTATTTATTGAGGATATGGGAAATTTGTCCATTGTAATTTATTAAATGCCACTCCTCAAGGTATATTCCTCAATATTTTATTTTTGAGAAACAATTTTAGCCAGCTTAGCCTCAAGCGATGCTATGCGATCATCCTGCTGTTGATTATTTGTTTGTTTTAGCTGTTCAATTTGATTTTGTTGTTCAATAATATACAGTGTCAATTCTTCAATCTTTTTCATTTGTAGTTTCACCATTTCACCCAGATTGACGCCGTCCCTTATAATCTGCTGTTCTGATGGAACTTCGGGCAGATGCTGGTGCTGATCGATATAATCCTTTATACTGGTAAGTGTTGGTAATTGATAAGTTTGTTTAAAAACGCAATCGTTCCATCCGGTCATATCTACTTTGACTTCTTTAGTGTGAATGGTACCATTGACAGCGAGTTTGGCATCTGGTTGCGAAGTACCTATACCTACATTGCCTGTATAAGTTATTCTGAACCGTTCAATTAAATTCCTCGTATCGGATATATCGGAATGGGTTGATATAGCAAGCCCTCTTCTTCCATATGTTTCTTCACGTGGTGCAGAAATCATAGCGGCACCTGCATAATCTGTACCTTGAAAAATTAAACCAGGAGAATCACTATTAGATTGACCACCATTGTCACTTCCATATAGGATCACGTTACCTTTAAAACCCGCACTACCTCTCACATCTAATTTAGCTTGTGGGTTTGTTGTACCAATACCCACATTTCCATTGCTTAAAATATTAAAGTAATCTGTAGAGTTGTATCGGAGTGTAAACATATAATTTTGAGCTAACGGGTATCTTATTATAGACCATTGGCCTACTCCTGTGCCGGATGTTCCCGAAACAGCTCCCAGGGCAATGCATGAATAATCGCCGCCAATTGAAGGCGGCAAGCGTAAATTTTCATTATAATCATTACCGATTGGATTAGATAAAATAGTCGCACCAGTGACCTGCAAGTTTGAAACTGGATTTAACGTTCCTATACCCACATTACCGGTTGTGGGGAAAGTATTTTGCGCATAAGAGCAATAACCTATTAACGCCATTGCTACGGTTAAGACAATCTTTTTCATTGTTACAGTTTCGTTTAATTGATTCTTGAATCTTTTTTTTATAATTTTAGTTTGACTTAAAAGTTAAAATAATATTACCTACCCGTTGTGCGGTTTAAACAGCAAGGGGTATCCGCCCTACGAACTACATGTTTGATTGCTCAACTATATTCTTATAGTTCTGTGGGTACAATTCCTTCAGGTTTTTATGGTTTATCGACATGATGTTCTCCAATGTGTGCTTCAGCCACTGAAAAGGATTTACATCGT
>JAATGU010000066.1 GCA_015654535.1 Bacteroidales bacterium | reverse complement strand
GGTGAGTTGTGGGCCATTCCTATTATGTTAAGGTTGGCATTAATAGAGAATTTACAACGAATTGCTTCGCGACTTAAAGTCAATCAACGTCATCGTGATTTGGCTAATTCTTGGGTAGATAAGTTGCAACAGATGGCTGGAAAAAGTCCATCGAGATTGGTTGAGATAGTCGCCGACATGGCTAAATCTAATATTCCACTGTCCAGTGCATTTGTTTCCGAATTTTGCCAGCGACTTTCATCTCGAAATCCAATGTTGCACATGGCTCGTAGTTGGCTTGAGCAGCGGTTGACTGAGGAAGGCACGTCTATAGAGGAGTTTATTCACACAGATAGTCAGAACCAGGCTGCTAACCAGCTATCGGTCAGTCATAGTATTGCCAGTCTTCGCTTCATTGGAACTACTGATTGGAAATCTTTTGTGGAAAAATTGAGTATTGTCGATCGTACTTTGCGAAACGATCCTACTAATATTTATCGACAAATGGATTTTTCCACTCGTGATCGTTATCGACATGTGGTTGAAGCATTTGCACGGCATAGCCCACTTACGGAAACGGAAATATCACAGCAAGCTATTTTGTTAGCTGAAAGAGCTGATACTCAAGAACTCGATAAACGGAAAGCACACGTAGGCTTTTATCTTGTTGGAAAAGGACAAACTGCTTTGGCACATGCTGTTAAACAGAAATGGCCTTTCTGGACAGTTGTGGAACGTGTAATTCGTCGATATCCATTGGTTTCCTATGTAGGTGGCATTGCATTACTCACTTTATTGGGCTTATTTATATTTGTTCAGATACTACTTTCTCGGGGAGCTTTGTTTGTTGAGTGGAAATTTATTGTGATGTCACTTATTTTTCTATTTTGTATGAGTCAATTATCCGTTGTTTTGGTTAATTGGTTAACTACATTGCTCGTAAAGCCGAATTTACTTCCCCGTCTCGATTTTTCTGAAGGTATTCCATCCGACTGTCGCACTATGGTTGTTGTCCCTTCAATGCTCTCCAACCGGGAGACTATTGATCGGCTCATAGAGAATATCGAACTGCATTATCTTTCCAATCGTGATAGTAATCTTCATTTTGCCTTATTAACAGATTTTTGTGATGCCAGCCAAGAAGTCTTGTTGGAGGATACATCTTTATTAGAACAGGCACGATTGGGGATAGAGAAGTTAAATAAGTTATATGCATCCGGTCACAAGAATATTTTTTATTTATTTCATCGCCCGCGTCGATGGAATCCGGATGAAGGTGTGTGGATGGGATATGAACGCAAACGTGGAAAACTTATGGAGTTTACTGCTCTGCTTAGAGGAGGTTCTGCCGACTGTTTTTCACAAATTGAAGGTGATACGCTGATTCTTTCTACTGTAAAATATGTAATTACGCTGGATTCCGATACGCAACTTCCACGGGATACAGCTAGAAAATTAATAGGTGCAATGGCACACCCGCTGAATCGTCCTCAATTTGATACCAAACGGAATATTGTAGTCAGTGGTTATGGTATCCTTCAACCTCGTGTATCGGTAAGTCTGCTTAGTAGTCGACGTTCATTGTTTGTCCGTCTTTTTTCAGGAGATGTAGGTATTGATCCCTATACACGTGCTGTCTCTGATGTATATCAGGATATCTTCCGTGAAGGTTCTTTTGTTGGAAAAGGTATTTATGATGTGGATACCTTCATACAAGTTTTGGATGGACGCTTTCCCGACAATAGAATTCTTAGTCATGATTTACTGGAATCTACTTATGTCCGTTCTGCACTCATTAGTGATGTGGAATTGTACGAATCATTTCCGTCTAATTACATTATGGATACCAATCGCCGTCATCGTTGGATCAGAGGCGATTGGCAAATAGCGCAATGGCTGTTGCCTCGAGTCCCAATAGCTGGTGGCAAACGGGAAAAAAATCCCCTTTCGGGATTAGCTAAATGGAAGCTATTTGATAATCTACGCCGTAGTTTGGTGTCGCCTAGTTTATTACTTCTTCTATTAGGCTCTTTTTTATTTTCTCCGTTAAGTTTATGGATAGGAGCTTTGTTGGTGCTTATTATTGTTGCTTTACCCATCCTTTTAGGTATGTCTACCAATGCTTTACGGAAATCAAAGGACCAATCTTGGTCGTTGCATTTACGTGAAGTATTGCAAGTAAGTGAACATCAAATGGGACAAGTCTTACTTTCATTGTTGCTGTTGCCTTATGATGCCTATGTCTGTGTAGATGCTATATTGCGTACTTTAGTACATTTGATCACTCGCAAACATTTATTGGAGTGGCAAGCTTCAGGCGAGGTGGAGCGAACAGCTTTTAATTCGCTTCGTAGTTTTTATTCTAAAATGTGGTTTGCCCCAGCCTTCGCTGTTTTGTGTGATGTGCTTCTGTCCGTCTTCTGTCCGCCATTATTATTTTATTCTTTGCCTGTTCTTATCGCTTGGTTGGTTGCTCCTTTTGTCGCTTGGCGAATGAGTCGTCCCATCGAACCATCTGTTCCATCTTTCACTGGTGAACAAACTCTTTTGCTGCATCAAATTGCCCGGAAAACATGGCATTTCTTTGAAACTTTTGTCACTGCAGAGGAAGGGTGGCTTCCACCTGACAATTTCCAAGAGATTCCAGAACCAACCATTGCTTCTCGAACTTCGCCTACAAATATTGGGCTTTCGCTATTAGCTAATTTAGCAGCATTCGACTTCGGATATTTATCCGCAGGTCAGGTAGTGGAACGCACAAAAAAAACTTTTGCTACGATGGACAGTCTCAAAAAGTTTCGCGGGCATTTTTATAATTGGTATGACACCCGGACACTTGAACCTCTTCCACCATTGTATGTGTCGAGCGTTGATAGTGGTAACTTAGCGGGGCACTTGCTTACGCTTAGCCAAGGTTTGAGAGAACTGATGGAGGCTCCCATTTATTCTCCGCAGATTTTTGCCGGACTACTTGATACATTAAGAGTTATAAAACCACTTACAGGTAAAAATATTGCTTTGCTACAACTAGAGAAAGAACTGGAGAAAGAACCGCCTAAATCACTTCAAGCCGCATATGTTCTTTTGAAATCTGTGACCACTCAAATTGAGGATATTATCCCGCTGTTAGCTCCCCAAGATGAAATATTGAAAGCATGGGGGGAGACATTAATGTGTAATTGTAAAGAGTATCTGGACGATTTCCTTTTCCTTACCCCTTGGGTGGAAATTGTATATTCATTCTCCAAAGATAAACTAAGTGAAAGTACAAATTATATTATAGCAAAAGTTGAAACACTTGATCAAAACCTCACATTACGCGAAGCGTCTAAGTTTGAACAATCAATTTGTTCGCTGATTGAAGCGGAGTTAACCGAACTTTCAGGAAGTAAAGCTTTCTCTGCAAAAAGAAATATAGAATGCCTTACCATATGGTTGTCTTGTCTGCGCAAAGCTGAAAAAAATGTAACTTTAAGGATGCAGACATTAAGTATATTAGCACGGCAAAGCGCTAGTTTCGCTCAAATGGATTTTGCATTTCTTTATAATACCTCTAAAAAACTTTTTACCATTGGATATAATGTTACTGAACAGCGGGCTGATGCTGATTTTTATGATCTATTGGCTTCCGAAGCTAGATTGTGTAGTTATGTAGCTATCGCACAAGGGCAAGTGCCTCAGGAACATTGGTTTTCATTAGGGCGGTTATTAGTCGTTTCTCAAGGTGAACCGGTATTACTTTCGTGGAGTGGCTCCATGTTTGAATATTTGATGCCTTTATTAGTGATGCCTAATTTTGAAAGCACCTTACTTGACCATACTTGCAAGGCTGCGGTACAAGAGCAAATTGAATATGGTAAAACTCTTGGTGTACCTTGGGGCATTTCCGAATCTGGGTATAACCGCACAGATGCTCGTTTAAATTATCAGTATCGGGCTTTCGGTATACCGAGCTTAGGTTTAAAGCGTGGACTGTCTGAAGATTTGGTTATCGCTCCCTATGCTACTGTTTTAGCATTAATGGTGGAACCACGGGAAGCTTGTGAAAACATGCAGCGCCTCACTGCCGAGGGGAGAGAAAGTACTTATGGTTATTACGAGGCGATAGATTACACACCAGTGCATTTACGCCCGGATAAATCAAGTGTGAACATACGTTCGTTTATGGCGCATCATCAAGGCATGAGCCTTTTGTCATTAGTTAACTTGATGAAAGATGGTTCCATGCAACGACGATTCATGTCTTGTCCAATGATCAAGGCTGCCGAATTGTTATTACAGGAACGTATACCTCGTAGTATTACAGCCAATGTGATTCTTGATGACTCTAAATTTGAGCTTGAAGGTTTGCATCCGCTTCTTGTAGATACCTCCGAAGTAATGCGTATATTTAATGACACAACCATTGACCCTGAAGTACATCTACTATCCAATGGACGCTACCATGTTATGGTAAGCAATGCCGGAGGTGGATACAGCCGTTGGCGTAATATGGCTGTTACCCGTTGGCGTGAAGATGCAACACGTGACTGTTGGGGCCTGTTTGTTTATTTACGTGATAAGGACACAGGTGAATATTGGTCAACAGCTTACCAACCTGCTCTGCGTACCACAAAAGGGTACGAGGCTATATTTACCCAAGCTTATGCAGAATTTCGTCAACGCCAGTCGGGACTTGAAGTGCATACCACCATTTGTGTCTCGCCTGAAGATGATATAGAATTGCGACGCATTACGTTGTCTAATCGTTCACATGTAACACGTACTATCGAGCTGACTACTTATAGCGAAGTAGTGATAGCAACTCAAGCAGCCGATGAAGCGCATCCTGCTTTTAGTAATCTGTTTGTGCAAACAGAATTTGTTCCATCCTCCTCTGCTATTTTTTGTACCCGAAGAGCCCGTTCAAAAGAAGATATGCCACCATATCTTTTGCACTTAATGGTGGTGCAGGGTAATCAGAAGGGAGATATTTCATGCGAAACCGACCGTTCCCTTTTTGTAGGACGAGGAAGATCTTTAGTCAACCCGTTAGCGATGAGGAACACAGGGGAATTGTCCGATAGTAGTGGTTCCGTGCTTGATCCTATTATTTCATTGCGCCGTACGGTTTCTATCCCAGCGGGAAAAACTGTAACGGTTTGCATTGCATTAGGGATGGCCGAAACTCATGATGCTGTACTGGCATTGGCTGATAAATATCAAAATTTCCGCATGGCCGATCGTGCTTTTGAACTGGCATGGACACATAGTCAAGTGGTTCTTCATCAACTTAATGCCACTGAGGTAGAAGCTCAGCTTTATGGTAGGCTTGCTGGAGCATTGATCTATGCTAATCCTTTGCGTCGTGCTGATCCTGCCTTACTCAAAAGTAACAGACGTGGTCAAAATGGTCTTTGGAGTTATAGCATTTCAGGAGATGTTCCTTTGGTATTATTGAGTATTAGTGATAATTCAGGAATTGACCTGATACGGCAGATTGTGTTGGCACATGCTTATTGGCGTATGAAAGGGTTGACTGTAGAATTGGTTATCCTGAACGAGGACATTTCAGTATATCGTCAGTCTTTGCATGATGAGATTATTAACATTATATCGTCGGGTATTGAAGCACCATTGCTTGAAAAGCCAGGAGGTATTTTTGTCCGCCGGATAGAACAAGTGCCTCGTGAAGATATGTTGTTGCTTCAAGCTTCTGCACGTATTGTTTTTGACGATGAACAAGGTACATTAACCGAACAACTTGAAATTCCTAATATTTCCGAGCCACAGGTTCCAATTTTGAATCCAACGCGGACTGCTTCTCCTAATATACCTCGAAAGTTTCCGCAACGTGATTTAATCTTCACGAATGGTCTTGGTGGATTTACAAGGGATGGTCACGAATATGTCATTACGCTCCAACCAGGTCAGGTTACGCCAGCACCGTGGTGCAATGTGTTGGCTAATGAACAGTTTGGAACGGTAATATCTGAAAGCGGTGGATCTTATACTTGGGCAGAGAATGCGCATGAGTTCCGCCTCACTCCTTGGAATAATGATCCGATAGAGGATGTTTCGGGTGAAGCATTTTATATTCGTGATGAGCAAACTGGGCAGTATTGGTCGCCTACGCCATTGCCAGCTCAAGGAACAACTCCTTATGTAATTCGCCATGGATTTGGTTATACTGTATTTGAGCATAGTGAGAATGGAATTGATTCTGAACTATGGATTTATGTTGCTATAGATGCACCGGTGAAGTTTGCCATACTGAAGCTGCATAACGTATCGGGACGTCCCCGCCGAATATCCGTCACTGGATATTATGAATGGGTACTAGCTGATTTACGACAGAAAAGTCTGTTGCATATCCAAACAGCAGTAGACCTTAAAACTGGAGCTTTGATTGCCCGCAACTATTATAATACTGATTTCCCGGGACGTTTGGCTTTTGTTGATGTAGGCGAAGCGCGCACACTGAGTGGCGACCGAAAGGAATTCATTGGACAGAATGGAAATTTATCTCAACCGGCAGCAATGAAGCGTACTCGTCTTTCAGGGAAAGTTGGTGCTGGGCTTGATCCTTGTGCTGCTTTGCAAGTGGTGTTTGACTTAGCTGATGGGCAGGAACGTGTGACTCGTTTCCGACTTGGTTTTGCTCATAGTAAGGAGGAAATGTATCAATTGGTGTCACGTTTTCAACATACTGGTGCTTCACGTGAAGCACTTGAAGGTGTTTGGGCTTATTGGAATCGTACGCTCGGGACAATCAATGTGGATACACCCGATTCTTCTGTAAACGTGATGGCCAATGGTTGGTTATTGTATCAAACCCTGAGTAGCCGCATCTGGGCTCGTTCGGGTTTTTACCAGTCTGGAGGAGCGTATGGTTTCCGTGATCAGTTACAGGATGTAATGGCGCTGGTACATGCCGAACCGAGTATTATCCGTAAACAAATGCTTCGCGCCGCCGGGCATCAGTTCCGTGAAGGTGATGTGCAACATTGGTGGCATCCTCCTGTAGGAAGGGGAGTGCGGACGCATTTTTCTGATGACTATCTTTGGTTGCCATATGTTACTTGTCGGTATGTATCTTGTGTTGCGGACACAGGTGTTCTCGACGAAAGAGTGCCTTTCCTTGAAGGTAGACCGTTGCGGTCCGATGAAGAGTCATACTACGATTTACCTGGCCGTTCGGAAGAATCGGCTACACTTTATGAACATTGTGTCAGAAGCATTGAGTGCGGACTGAAGTTCGGCAGTCATGGACTACCCCTTATGGGTTGTGGCGACTGGAACGATGGTATGAATTTAGTAGGAAAAGATGGACGTGGTGAGAGTGTTTGGTTGGCATTCTTTCTATATGATGTATTAACGAAGTTTTCGAAAATAGCCACTTTCCGAAAAGATGATATTTTTGCTGAGCGCTGTCTTGAGCAGGCACAAGAGCTTAAACGGAATATTGGGAAAAATGCATGGGATGGTGCATGGTATCGTCGCGCGTATTTTGATAACGGTGAACCACTTGGCTCCAAAAGTAATGAGAAATGCCAGATTGATTCTCTACCACAGAGTTGGTCGGTTATTAGTGGAGCCGGAGATTCGAAACGTTCTGCTCAGGCAATGGAACAAGTAAATAATCAATTGGTACACCGCGACGATAAATTGATACAGTTATTTACCCCACCATTTGATAAGTCCTCCCTCAATCCGGGATATATAAAAGGTTATATTCCTGGCGTACGTGAAAATGGAGGACAGTATACCCATGGAGCTATTTGGGCAGCTATGGCCTTTGCTCTTATGGGAGAGACTGATCGTGCATGGGAACTTTTTGAATTGCTTAACCCTATACAGCATACTAAAACAGCCGAGTTGGTAGCTACCTATAAAGTGGAACCCTATGTGGTAGCTGCGGATGTATATTCTGTCGCTCCACATATCGGACGTGGTGGATGGACATGGTATACCGGTTCTGCCGCATGGATGTATCGTCTTCTGGTAGAAACTCTTTTAGGAGTAAATCGTTCGGGTGACAGACTGGAATTGTCTCCCCGTCTTCCAAAAAGCTGGAATAGCTACAAGGTACACTACCGCTATGTGCAAACGATGTATCACATTACTTTTGCCCGTATTACCGATACTTCATTGCCTTGCATCATTCTTGACGGACAAAAACTTTCAGATAAAACGATATTACCTCTAATTGATGATACAAAAGAACATTTTGTAGAGATGTGGATTGAATAAGCAAACAATTAGAGTGATATTTTGTAATTAAAAGAGTAAGCATTGAATTATTTTTCAATGCTTACTCTTTTAATTAATCTATATCCTTATGCTTGGAATTTATTTTTATATCGTTGCTTTATTTCTCTCTCAGCTCTTTGAAAAATTCTTCCCAAGAATCACAAAAAGCTTGCATGGATGGGAATAGAATATCAGCTCCTGCATCCAGAAGAACTTGGCTATCCAATGGTCCGGTGTTAACGGCTACGGTGAATATTCCAGCAGCTGCTGAGGCTTCTACACCGAGCGGAGCATTTTCCACCACAATTGCTTCGTTTGCTTTTAATTTCCCTTTAGTCAATGCCATAAGATAAGGTTCCGGATTCGGTTTGCCGTATTTCACATCATAGGCTGTTACCATTAATTCAGGGCGAAACATGTCTGGAAAGTTTTCATTTAAGCGATCTAACAGTGTTGATTGACCGGAACCAGTGACAACCATGGAAAATAAACCATTACGTTTTACTTTTGTCAATAACTCCCAAGCACCCTGCATTCGCTGAACAAGGGGATGAGTATTGAAAGAGTTTGTTTTCGCTTGATAGATCTCTTCAATCTCTTCTTCTGTAGCATCTCTTCCAAACTGGCGTTGGAAGATAATGTTGATGGTTCCCGAACCTGTGCGACCTTCATGTAAATAGGCTTCTTCTTCTGAAAGATGTAATCCTCTTTCTTCCATAATTTTGTGCCAAGCATCTGCATGATAAGGCATGGAGTTGAATAATACGCCATCCATGTCAAATAAAACAGCTTTGAGTTGGATGGAAGGATGTTGGTGAGTTTCTAAATATCGTTGGATAGCAGATTGAAACATAGTTTAAAAATTCATTTATTTGCTTACAAAGATACGAATAAGATTTTTGAAAAGTGGGCAATGTATTTTATAAAAAAGAAAATCCTCAGAGCAAAAGTGGACTGAGGATTTTATAATATCTAAAACTTACAGGCGTGCCTGAATAGCCTTTGATTCTTTTTCATAACCAGGCTTATTGAGCAAGGCAAACATATTCTTTTTGTAAGCTTCTACTCCTGGTTGGTTAAATGGATTTACTCCCAGCAGATAACCGCTAATACCACAAGCTTTTTCAAAGAAATAGAATAGCTGACCGATATAATATTCATTGAGTTGTGGCACGGTAATATGGATATTGGGAACTCCACCATCTACGTGTGCAATCTGTGTACCTAGTTCTGCCATCTTATTGACTTCATCCACCCGTTTACCGGCAAGGAAATTCAAACCATCTAAGTTTGCTTCATCCGCTGGCACTATTAACCTCCTGTTTGGTTTCTCGATAGAAATTACAGTTTCGTAGATACTGCGTTCGCCCTCCTGAATCCATTGTCCCATGGAATGTAAGTCAGTGGAAAAGTCCACAGCAGCAGGGAAAATTCCTTTATTTTCTTTTCCTTCCGATTCACCGTAAAGTTGCTTCCACCATTCCATGGCATAGTGAAGTTTAGGATGGAAATTTACTAATATCTCAATCTTTTTTCCGCTCTTGTAAAGTTCATTACGAGTAGCTGCGTAGATAGCAGCAGGATTTTCATTGAAAGGAACATTTACTCCGCATACTTCTTCCATCTTTATAGCTCCGGCAATTAATTGCTCTATGTCAAAACCTGCCACGGCAATAGGAAGTAAACCTACAGGAGTAAGCACGGAAAAACGTCCACCTACATTGTCGGGGATAATAAATGTTTTGTATCCTTCTTTGTCAGCAGTAATTCTCGCAGCACCTTTCTTAGCATCAGTCACAGCCACAATACATTTTTTAGCAATCTCTTTACCTCTTTGATCTTCACATTGCTTTTTCAGCAGGCGAAAAGCTAAAGCAGTCTCGGTAGTGGTTCCCGATTTGGATATATTGATTACACCGAATTTTTTATCTTGTAAATAGTCTGTTAGTTCAAAAAGATAATCTTCACTGATGTTATGACCTGCATAGATCATGATCGGACCACTTTTCTTTTCTTTTAATAATGCAAAACTATCCGATAGAGCTTCAATCACAGCTCGGGCGCCTAAATAGCTACCTCCGATACCAGCTATAACCACTACTTCACAATTTTCACGAATCACTTTTGCCGTGGCTTTTAAGTCTGCCAAAAGTTCTTTGCTGATAGTTGACGGAAGATGAAGCCAACCCAAAAAATCATTCCCTTTTCCTGTTCCTTTTTCTAATGCTTCGCTGCAAGTTTTTACCCGGGCATCGTAAGCATAGATAGCCTCTTTAGAAATAAATCCAAGAGTCTTTTCGATGTTTAAACTAATATTTTTCATAATTTGTAAGTGTGTGTTATCTGAATGAATCAGTTAGTAATTTTATTTCTATCGTAGGAGAAATCCGCTCATATAAGATATTATAAACAGCATCAAGGATAGGCATGTTCACATGATAGTGTTTATTTATCTCTTTTATACATTTGGTTCCATAATACCCCTCGGCAATCATCTCCATCTCTATCTGTGCACTTTTTACCGAATAACCTTTTCCTATCATTGTTCCAAAGGTACGGTTACGGCTAAAGTTGGAATAGGCGGTAACCAAAAGATCTCCTAAATACACAGAATCGTCTATATTTCGATTGATAGGATATACAGTTTTGAGGAAACGATTCATTTCCTGAACGGCGTTAGAAATAAGAACTGCTTGAAAGTTATCGCCATACTTTAATCCGCTGCAAATTCCCGCAGCAATGGCATACACATTCTTCAACACCGAACCATATTCAATGCCCGACACGTCGTCACTGACGGACGTTTTTATATAATGGCTAGCTAATTTTCGAGCAAAAATACGTGCTTTGTCTTTATCCGGACAAGCTATGGTTAAATAAGAAAGGCGTTCCAAGGCTACCTCTTCAGCGTGGCATGGTCCACCAAGAACGGCAATATTTTCTTCTGGGACTCCATATTCTTGTGCAAAATATTCTGAAACAATAAGATTCTCATCCGGAACAATTCCTTTGATAGCGGTTATAATAAACTTGTCCTTCATCTTTATCTTCAATTTCTTTAAGTGAATTTTAAGATAAGGAGAAGGGGTGACAAAAATCAATGTATCCGAGGACTTTACAACTTCGTTAATGTTAGAACTGAAAGTTATCCGTTTAAGGTCGAATTTTACTCCTGTCAGATAAGCCGGATTATGGCCCAAACGTTTAAAATCGGCTATACGGTCATCGCGGCGCATGTACCAATTAATATCAGTATCCTGAGTCAGAATAATTTTGGCAATGGCTGTAGCCCAGCTTCCTCCGCCAATGATCGCTATTTTACCGGGTAGTTTCATGATTTATTTACGATAGCTTATTAACCCAATCCATAACATCATTGACAGATGGATTCGTTAACTCCAACTTAAATTTTTTATTAATACCGCAGATGTCCATTTGCAATTTCTGAGGATTTACATCTTTCATATCATCTACCAGATTGTATCCGGCTTTTTGGATAACAGGCACCCATTCTTCGGGTACACCCAATTCCATATATTTACTTGCCGGGTCTTTTTTCACTACTTTTTCGGGACGCATCTGAGGGAAGAATAAAACTTCCTGAATAGTGGTCTGTCCAGTCATCAACATAACTAAACGATCCATACCGATTCCCATTCCGGAGGTCGGAGGCATTCCATATTCCAAAGCGCGGACAAAGTCCATGTCAATAAACATAGCTTCGTCGTCTCCCTTCTCACTCAGGCGGAGTTGATCTTGAAAACGGTCTAACTGATCAATTGGATCATTCAATTCAGAGTATGCGTTACATAACTCTTTACCGTTCACCATTAATTCAAAACGTTCGGTCAGTTCAGGATTCTCGCGATGACGTTTACAAAGTGGAGACATTTCAATGGGGTAATCTGTGATAAAGGTAGGCTGAATATACTTCCCTTCACATTTTTCTCCGAATATTTCGTCAATTAGCTTGCCTTTACCCATGGTTGCATTTACATCCACTCCAATTTTTTGGCAGATTTCCCTAAGTTGCTCTTCGTTCATTCCATTAATGTCAATGCCGGTAAACTCTTTGATCGAGTCAATAATGGTCACCTTTTTAAATGGAGCCTTGAAACTTATGATGTTTTCACCCACTTTGACCTCATCAGTTCCGTTTACATCAATACAAATCTTTTCAAGCATCTTTTCGGTAAAGTCCATCATCCAGTTATAATCCTTGTAGGAAACGTATATCTCCATGCAAGTAAACTCCGGATTGTGTGTGCGGTCCATGCCTTCGTTACGGAAATTCTTAGAAAACTCGTAAACTCCTTCGAATCCTCCCACAATGAGACGTTTCAGATAAAGTTCATCGGCTACCCGAAGGTACAAAGGTATATCGAGTGCATTATGATGTGTCATGAATGGACGCGCAGAAGCTCCTCCGGGAATAGATTGTAGAATAGGAGTTTCTACCTCCATATAATCTTGTGCATTGAAATATTCGCGCATAGAGGTGTAAACCTTATTACGCTTTACAAAAATATCTTTCACGCCATTGTTTACCACCAAGTCTACGTAACGTTGACGGAACCGTAATTCCGGATCTTCAAAAGCATCATAAGCTACTCCATCTTTATGTTTTACAATAGGGAGTGGTCTGATGGATTTAGAAAGCACTGTTAGTTTTTGAGCATGAATACTTATCTCGCCCATTTGAGTTTTGAAAACAAATCCTTCGATGCCGATAAAGTCACCTAAATCGAGTAAGCGTTTAAAAACAGTGGTATATAAATCTTTATTTTCATCCGGGCAGATGTCGTCGCGGGTAATATAAATCTGAATTCTTCCTTTAGAATCCTGCAATTCTACGAAGGAAGCTTTTCCCATTACACGACGGCTCATGATACGTCCAGCCACACTTACTTTGCGTGGTTTAGCATTTTCATCATCTACAAAATTTTGTTTTATATTGGTTGAGAAAGCATTGGTTACGTACTCTGCGGCGGGGTATGGTTCTATGCCCATAGCTCGCAATTCATTCAGGCTGTTTCGTCTGATAATTTCCTGTTCGCTTAGTTCTAATAGGTTCATTTTTACTACGTATTAACTAAAATTTGTCGCAAAAGTACGAAACATTTCTCATATAACGTAATGAATTTCCATCTAATTAATGGAGAGGATAGGGAAGAGTAGGGGAGACTTTTATATTTTGTGGTGAAGAATCTTTATAGTTCTGTACAAAACAATAGATTCTTTTGTACAGTATATTTAATTCTTCTGTACAGAAGAAATAGATCTTCTGTACAGTATCTTTTATTGTTCTCTTGAATAAGTTTGATAAAACTCAGCAATCGCTTTCATCTTTTTGTGGAAGATTTCTGAGCTTTTTCTGTTTATATTATAATTGTGTGGTTTTATCAATCAGATAATAATCCAGGATAGTCATGGCAGCCATTGCTTCCACAATGGGTACTGCACGCGGAAGTACGCATGGATCATGTCTTCCTTTTGCTTTCATGGAAGTATCTATTCCGCTAATGTTTACTGTATGTTGCTCCATCAAAATAGTGGCTACAGGTTTAAACGCTACACGGAAAAATATATCTTGTCCATTGCTTATTCCTCCTTGAATGCCACCAGAGTGATTTGTTCTAGTCTCAATTACACCATCGTGATTATAGAAAACATCATTTTGTTCCGATCCTTTCTTTTCTAACCCGTCAAAACCATCACCGTACTCAAAAGCTTTCACTGCGTTGATGCTTAACATTGCATTTCCAAGTGCAGCATGTAGTTTGCCGAAAACCGGTTGTCCAAGCCCAATGGGGCAGCCTTTAATCACACAAGTTACTACTCCGCCGATGGTATCCCCTTCTGCTTTTACTTTGGAGATATATTCTATCATCTCCTGTGCTTTCTCTAAATCGGGACATCTTACAGGAGTCTCTTCAATTTTGGAAAGATCATATTTTTTATAATCATCGTCCAGTCGAATGGGGCCTACTTGTGAAGTATAAGCCGAGAAACTGATCCCAATCTGATGCAAAGCAATTTTAGCCAGTGCTCCTGCTACACAACGGGATATGGTTTCCCGTGCAGATGACCGTCCACCTCCGCGATAATCCCGGATGCCATACTTTAATTGATAAGTATAGTCGGCATGTGAGGGTCGGAAGATACTTTTAATGTTCTCATAATCTTTGGAATCCTGATTCCTATTCCATACAATAAAGCCGATGGGGCTACCAGTGGATTTTCCTTCAAATATACCTGAGAGGAGTTCTACCTTATCTTGTTCGTCCCGGTCAGTGGTGATTTTTGATTGTCCCGGTCTACGTCTGTCTAGTTCTTTTTGAATAAACTCCAAATCAATTTTGATTCCTGAAGGAAATCCATCAACAACTCCGCCGATTCCTTTTCCATGTGATTCGCCGAAGCTGCTTAATTTGAAAATGTTGCCGAATGAATTGAACATAGCTGTTACTTTTTATGGTTTATTATTGCAAATATAATAATTCTTTCCTCATTGTTACTATAAAAACACCTGTAATAAGAAACTGTTTGCAAATAAAGTGATATTATTTTTAACTTTGGTTTGAAAGATAAATGAATATTTTAATGAGCAACATTAAAAAAGAATGTTTTGGTAAATATAGTAAGCAACTTACCAAGGTTTTCCTCTGTTTCTTTTTGAAATGAAACATATCACCCCCTTCTCGTAAACATATCATATATAAGGTATCGAATAAATAATTGTACTTTTACAGCACTTAAATAACAATTAAATACGATAGTATGAAAAAGTATAAAGCCAAAGGGGTGATCACCTTATTATATATGGTGTTTGCTTCAGCGGCAATTGCCCAACTTCATGTCAACGGAGGCTCACCTTATTTGATGAATCAAGCTAAGGATATGAGTTCCGATTTCGGAGACTTTACCAATATTTTCTTTTTTGCCGATAAACTGGCGACTTTTGATCCGGCTTCCGCAAGCGGAAAGATCGAGTGGAAGCGTAAGACTCTATATACGCGTCAGGCATTTAATCTAAACACGGTGCTTCCTCAAGATCTCCAGATGCTGGATTTCCCTGGCACAGCCTACGTAAATAATCCCGAACTGAAGTTCACCATTGACTTTATAACTCCGCGAACCTTACGCATCCGTATGCTTACCACTCCCGTGGAACCTAAGGATACTGAATCTCTGATGTTGGTAAAAGCTCCTGGCAAAGATAATTCCTGGAAATATTCGGCGGTAAAAGGCGCGCATCTTTATAAGAGTGCTTATGGTTCTATTCTTATTGAAGAAAATCCTTGGCGGATAATACTGATGGATGCATTAGGCAAACGACTCACAGATACATGGCGATGGAGTGATAATGACTCTACCCAAGTAAAAAACCTTCCTTTTAATTTTATCAAACGAGGGAATGATAACTCTCGCAGTGTGAATCCAGTGTTCACTCTTTCACCCGGAGAAAAGATTGTGGGCTGCGGGGAATCTTTTACTTCACTCAATAAAGTAGGACAGAAGGTGAATCTTTTTGTGACCGATCCGCAGGGACCGGAAACGGATCAGATGTACAAACCTATTCCTTTCTTTATGAGTAGTAGGGGATATGGAATGTTTATGCATACTTCTGCACCAGTCACTTGTGACTTTGGGGCGACTTATACTGGCATCAACAAATTGTTTATGGCAGATGAGGCATTAGATCTTTTTGTTTTCTTCGGAGATCCGAAAGAAATTCTTAACGAATATACCGAGCTGACGGGAAAATCACCCATGCCTCCACTGTGGAGTTTTGGAACTTGGATGAGTCGCATTACTTACTTCAGTCAGGCTGAGGGATATGAGGTGGCTAAGAATCTGAGGAAATATAAAATTCCGGCGGATGTGATTCATTTTGATACCGGATGGTTCGAGACCGACTGGCAGTGTGACTATGTGTTTGCTCCCAGTCGCTTTAGTAATCCACAAAAGATGGTGAATGATCTTTTAGCGGATGGCTTTCATATATCGCTTTGGCAGTTGACGTATTTTACCCCTAAGAATAAATATTTCAAAGAGATAGTGGATAAAGGAATGAATGTAAAGAATGCAACGGGTGGAATGCCGTATGAAGATGCGGTGCTCGACTTCTCCAATCCGCAGACCGTCGCCTGGTATCAAGATAAGTTAGCAGGATTACTGAAGATGGGTGTTGGTGCGATTAAAGTGGACTTTGGAGAAGCTGCACCGTTCAATGGTTTTTATGCTTCGGGTAAAGGAGGACTTTACGAACATAACCTCTATCCGTTGAGATATAACAAAGCAGTGGCTGATATTACCGATAAAGTAAAAAATGAACATATTATCTGGGCACGTAGTGCATGGGCAGGATCTCAGCGTTATCCCATTCACTGGGGAGGAGATGCGGCGAATACCGATATTGGTATGCAGGGAACACTTCGTGGCGGACTTTCTTTGGGACTTAGTGGATTCTCTTTTTGGAGTCACGATATTGGAGGATTCGTACAGAAATCACCGGAAGAACTTTATCGTCGTTGGTTGCCTTTCGGATTTCTAACATCACACAGCCGTGCTCACGGTGCACCTCCCAAAGAACCGTGGTTATATAATGAATTTTTCACCAAAGCTTTTCGTGAATCCGCCGAGATGAAATATAAACTCATGCCCTATGTTTATGCTCAGGCCAAAGACTGTACCGAAAAAGGATTGCCAATGGTTCGCGCTCTGTTCGTGGAATTTCCCGATGATCCGGGTGCATGGCTGGTAGAAGATCAGTATATGTTTGGGCATGACCTTATGGTCTCCCCACTGATGGAAAATGGCACACAGCGGAATGTATATTTACCCTCCGGAAAATGGATTGATTATCAATCGGGAAAAGTTTATCAAAGCGGATGGAACCAGATTGCTGTAGGAGAGATTCCCGCAATCATTCTGGTACGAGATGGCGCAGTAATTCCCCACATAGCCCTTGCACAGTCCACCGATAAAATGGATTGGTCAAAACTCGATCTGGTTGTTTACTCCGCGGGGTCTAAACAAGTGAAAGGATTACTCTGTCTTCCTTCCGATAACAATCTGAAAGAAATTACCCTCACCAGCGAAGAAAATAAATGGATATTAAAAGATAATCCGTTGAAAGATAAGACAAAGATGACGATAAAAGTGAGCAAAGAATAGAATAGTTCAGCTCTGTGAAGAGCAGTTTCCCCTTTTTTTGAGAGTGTAAGGGTAATTAGCCGGATTATTGAGGCTGATTACCCTTTTTAGAGGTCTTATTTCTTAGCTTGTTAAGTGGGTAGTTCATCATTTAGGTAGTTTTTTTAATTATTTTTTTAGCTTTGAGCAAAAGCACGAACTTCACAGCCCATGCTTTCATATTGTTAACTTTAATATTAAATACAAGAATATATTCCTTATATTTAATTCGTTTTAATTTCTGAACATACCCTCCCCCTATTACCCAAAATTTCTATTGAGGACAGTGATAACTGAATTATTCAATATAGTCTTTTAGTGCTTGCACATAGCCTTCGAATGCTTTTCTGCCTAAAAGAGAAATGTGGCAAGCGGTACGAGTCTTTTTTCCAATAAAGCTTTTTTCAATCACAATATAACCTGCCTTGGATAGCTTATCCAATTGAACGCTGAGATTCCCGGCTGTTGACTGCGTTTTTTCTTTCAGGTAGACAAACTCAGCCTCTTCCACATTCATCAAAATAGACATAACCGCAAGGCGAAGTTGCGAATGAAGTAATGGATCTAATTCTTTGAACATAAGCATTATTTTAGTTGTTTCTTGTACGCTGCGTTTAGCATGTGACCAGGAATAATCATTAATAATACAAACATAGCTGCAAAAATGAGAATTTGTATTTCTCCATGTATAAATAGCAGGCCAAAGCTCATTAAAATACCAATAAAGCCTGTAATGCTTATCATTTTGTATCTAATTATTAGTCCGGTGATCATCGCACCTATATTTATTAATAATGCTTCAATAAATAGTATAGGTATAGGAACAAATAAACTGAGAATAGGTGCCGCTAGTGCACAAAAACCAAGTACAAGCCAAATATCTCCTATTATGCGATCAATATAAGTTATAATTCGTTTCGGCTTTTTCTTTCGTATGAACATCATTGCAGGCCAACCTATAATGGGAATAATCCACCAGCACAAAAAGATGAGAGGATTGGCAGTATAGGACCAGACGAAATAAATAATTAGGGAAATAAAAGTGGATAAGTATCCCCATAATAAAAAGAAATTTCCATCTCCTTTTTCCAAATTATTCTTTGTTTCTTGTATCATTTGAGAAATGAGTTCCAGACTTTCTTTCTCCGTTAACTTTTTTTCTTCCATAGTGTTTTCTATTTTTTATAAATTGGTTTATAAAATAAACTAAATCCATATAAAAATAAGCAACAGAGCTGCGCACTTCTCAATTGCTTAATGCAAATATAAAGCAGTTTATAATATAAACCAAATATTTCTTTGATTTTCTTTTGTTTTTTAGAAAAAAAATCATCATAGAGTAAAATGTAAATGTATCATTTTTAATGAAATAAGATAAGGAGCCTATTGTCACAACAGACTTTTTTTATTTTATGTGAGGAATTTGACTAATTTGTAAACTGTAAATAGGGGTACAACTTTCTTAAATAAATGAGTCTCAGACCCTGTACACTTTAATTTTATTTGTATTTTTGTCGTTGATAAATAAAACAACAATGACAGAATTGGAAAGAAAACAAATTATATCACTTGTAAAACGGGAAGTGGTTCCGGCTATTGGCTGTACGGAACCTATTGCCGTTGCTTTGGCTGTTGCAAAGGCGAGTGAAACATTGGGACAGTGTCCCGAAAAAATTACTCTTTATCTAAGCGCAAATATTCTAAAGAACGCCATGGGGGTAGGGATTCCCGGAACAGGAATGATTGGTCTTCCCATTGCCGTGGCGTTGGGTGCCTTAATTGGTAAATCGGAATACCAGCTGGAAGTTTTGAGAGACAGTACTCCCGAAGCAGTAAAAGAAGGGAAACGGATGATTGCCGAAAAACGAATAACTATTTCACTGAAGAAGGATATTTCTGAAAAACTTTATATAGAAGCCATCTGTGAGGCTGGAGGGGAGAATAGCATAGCAATCATCTCAGGTGGACATACCAATTTTGTATATGTTTCCCGGGGAGAAGAGATTATTCTCAATAAACAAGAATCCGCTCAAGGAGAGGACACGGAGAAAGAACCAGAACTTTGTCTGCGAAAAGTTTATGACTTTGCTATGACTGCTCCTTTGGAAGAGATCAATTTTATTCTCGAGACAGGTAGAGTTAACAGAGCTGCTGCCGAACAATCTTTTAGAGGAGACTACGGACACGCTTTAGGCAAGATGCTGAAAGGAAAATATGAAAAAGAAATAATGGGAGATAGTGTATTTTCTCAGATACTGTCCTATACATCTGCTGCTTGCGATGCTCGTATGGCTGGGGCAATGATTCCCGTAATGAGTAATTCCGGTAGTGGAAATCAAGGAATTGCCGCCACTCTGCCAGTCGTGATTTATGCGGAAAAGAATCAGAAAAGCGAAGCGGAGCTTACACGTGCATTGATGCTTAGCCATCTTACTGTTATTTATATCAAACAAAGTCTGGGACGTCTGTCCGCTCTTTGCGGATGTGTGGTGGCTGCCACCGGATCTAGTTGCGGTATTACTTATTTGATGGGTGGAGGATATGAACAAGTTTCCTTTGCTGTGAAAAATATGATAGCCAATCTTACTGGAATGATTTGCGACGGAGCCAAACCTAGTTGCTCGCTCAAAGTTAGCAGTGGAGTTTCCACCGCAGTACTCTCTGCCATGATGGCGATGGAAAACAAGTTTGTTACTTCTGTAGAAGGAATTATCGACGATGATGTGGATCGTAGTATCCGTAATCTTACCCTTATTGGCTCCGAAGGAATGAATGAGACCGACAGATTAGTTTTGCAGATTATGACTAATAAATGCTAAGTAAAAAAGAGGTCATGAGAAAATTATTTTTTTCATTTTTGCTATTTTGGGGTTTCTCTTCTATTGGCTACGCTCAGATAAGTGCAAGCGGACTGAAAGCTTTTCTTTTTGGTTCGGGAAAAGAAGTGGACGCCCGACAAAAACTTGAGGATAAGGAACTTGAGGATAAACTTTGTGATAAACCTTGTCCTCAATTTGCTTTTACTGATACTGAAGGAAAACTTTGGACCAAGCAAAACATTGAGGGCAAAGTTACCTTAATTAATATCTGGCACGTTTACTGTGCGGCGTGTATCACCGAAATTCCTCATTTAAATGAGCTTATAAAAGCTTATCCACAAGCCAATTTCTTGTCGATGACATTTAATACGCCTGCACAAATTAAAAAGACAGTGACAGAAAATTCTTTTTTATTCCATCATCTTACCAACGCAATTAGTTTCATCAGCAAGACGGGTATAACGGCTACTCCTACAAATTTGTTGATAGACAAGACTGGTACCATCCGTTATATTATTCGGGGTGGCGGTGAAAAACAATATAAGTTGCTTAATGAAAAACTGAAAGAATTGTCAAAATAGAGTAGACCTAATTTTATAAGGATATTAAATAACAATAAGATGGCTAATATAAAAACAACGGGCTATGCTGACTACACCTATAACTCCAGTAATTTATTGAGGCGTTTTTCTCATCGGATACGCTTCAAACGTTCAATAGCAGCCATTCATCTGAAAGAAGGAATACGTATATTGGATTTCGGATGTGGAGATGCTCTGTTTTTGAACCAACTGAAAAGTTGTTCTCCATGGGAAATATCATTATTAGGATATGAACCCTATTTAGAGTCTATTTCAGAGAACTCTGTGTCTATATTAGATACATGGGATAAAGTTGTTGAAAATGCAAAGACAGAAGGTCCTTTTAATTATATCACCTGTTTTGAAGTTTTGGAACATCTTCCCACGAAGAAGCAGAAGGAATGCTTGGAACAGATTCTCTCTTTATTGAAAGACGATGGAATGTTAGTTATTTCTGTTCCTATTGAAAAAGGATTTCCTGCTCTTGTTAAGAATATGTTGAGACGGAGAACTTCCTCTAAAAAGAAAGACCTTTATAGTTATGGCAACATTTTGGCATCTTTTTTGGGGAAATCATTGCCGGACTATCAACGAGAAAATGACTATTTAGATCATATGGGCTTTTATTTTACTGATTTAGAGAACCTTTTTACCAATTATTTAGAGATTGAAAGTAAGTCGTTTTCTCCTTTTCCAATGGTTGGATATCATTTGAATTCGCAAGTTTTTTATAGATTAAGGAAAAGGAAGGACCTTTTGAAATATGTGAAGAAGGTATCACAATTTTCTCAAAAAATCATTCATCAATAAATAAAAATGATTCTTGAATAGTTGGTCAACGATTCAAGAATGGATAAAAATATGTCTAGACTCTTCAGGCAAGGAGTCCAGACATATTTTTAATATCTATGGACTTCTCATGAGAGTCTATAATCTTTTTATAATTAGTGATTTATATAAATGTTGGTTAAGGGAGTGGTGTAGATGGTGTACTTAAAAATACCTTTTTAGCTTTCTGGAAATCAAATTTCAAAAATTCTGCAAATTACAGTTTTTTTGAAATTTGATTTTTGGAAGTAAAAAAAAGACTATTTAAGTACACCATCTACACCACTCCCTTTTACTGCAATATTGTATTGTGTTTTTATTTTTTTATTCTCTACTCTGGGAGAACTCCCTATCCTCAAATAATGAGGCTATACCGGTTAGCTGTTTCAGTCTTAAAATTTCGTCCATATCCATGCCGATATGTTTGGAGATCCAAGCAGATGATTTTCCCATATTGATAAGATCCCGGACAATGTTGGACATTAAATCAATATCATGCGAACCTCTGGCGCGGTTATGACGGATTGTGGACGCCATCCTTTCGCTTAAGCCTCGTTGTTCTTCTCGGATGAACGTTACCGGGAGCCTGCCGGAAGTACTTTCTCTTATTTTCTTTGATTTCATTTCCGCTTTTCTTCGGTGAAAACCGTCTACTATACGAATGATCCCTTTTTCCGGATTGGTAACGATAGGCATCGTATATCCATCTTTTTCGATTGAGGTGATAAGTAAAGACATTTCGGGAGGTGCCACCGAATTAGGATTGTAATCATTTCCTTCTATTTCTTCAGATCTTTCCCAAGCAACAAAGTCTACCGGATGATGTTTCAGTGGACTTACTTCATGTAACATTGCCCGGATATAATTTAAGGCATCAATCTGGGCATCTGTATCTGGAAGTTCTTTTATAAATCGACATAAATCTTCAACTTTATTTTTTATAGGAAAATCATCTTTAAATAATGTATTCATAGCATTTCTTTGTATTTACGGATAAGCTCTTGCTGTCTTAATACTTGCCGTTTAGTAAATGAAAATGAAAGAGATTCACATGAAATGTCGTTTTTTAAAATGGCCATACACATGCGTCTCCATGAAAGAAAATCTGTTTTATTATCAAGCCCGGGTAAAACATCCGGTATCTCCAAAAATTTAACCACGTATTTATCTTTCAGACCTCTGTTACTGAATTGATGGGTATTGACGACCATTTCCGGATCTAATTGAAGTATATCTTCATCACTCACCGGAGAGCCCACTTTATTCCAATAGCGTATAAACTTAACAAATTTTTTGATGTATATTTTTCTTGTTTCCGCAGGCAGTGTTTTTAATAGAAATTTGCAATAGCTTTTCCAGCTATGCCCTTCAGGGAGTTTTATCCTTTTTGCTCCCAAGGCCTTTGTCCCGCAATATATATTTCCAAAATTGGCGCCACTAACCCGATCCACAACTTTTATCCATGTTTCCGGTTCCACAATTTTAAATAGGTTTAAGCCGGCTTTTTGTTCATCTCCATATGGCTCACAGATCCTCATTTTAGAAAGAGAGACTCCCGCTTTATAAAACAGGTCATACATATTATTATAAAATTTATGAAACTTCCCGTTATAAGTCCAGATATCTTCTACTCTCCAATCATAAATGGGATAGAAATTATATGTTTTATCTGTTATTTTTGTTGAATAGTTTTTGCTGTTGTATGAAGCTTTGTCGGTTCTGGCTATTGCACGATACCTGTTTAAACTCTCGTCTGTACGGATGCCAACAAGACAAGCTGTTTTTTTACCACCATGTTTGTCGGCATACCAATCTCCGAATAAAGCTATAAATTCTTCAAAGGTCATGTTCTTTTTATAAAAATCAAAAGGGTTATTTTCCAGATTTATTATAAAATCATACTCCGGCATTTCGCGGACCCATTTGTCCTTCTTTTCAGGCTCCCAGAATATCCAGAAGGGCTCATACATGGAAACGGCATTGGTAGTAAGCATTGGCAAACAAACCCAATACGGATCAATGAGTTCTGCATTTTCAAAGTACATTTTCTCTATAAATTCAATCGTTTTTTTATAGAATGCTTCTAGGTCGATAAACAAAACGGATATTTTCCGTTTGATGTGATGCGTCCGCATATAGTCAAGTACCAAATTGAGCATGACACCACTGTCTTTTCCTCCGGAAAATGACAAATAAATATTATCAAAATTATTAAAAATGTATTCGATGCGTTCCATAGCGGCCTCATAGACATTTTTTGTAGGATTAGTTTTCATACCTTTTTAGACATTTTGAAATATTTCGTACCTTGTTTCACCATAGAGAATCCTAGTTTTTCAAGCAAAGGCAGGTCGTGCGAATCAGCTATAAACGTGATATTTGAGCCTTTTTCTACGTCCATTACGGCTCTTTGGATCAGTTGTTCAAGCACATCATTGTCCTGCCAGGTAAAATCATTACACAGTTTATTCCCTACAAGGGAAATAAAGCCTTTGACCATATTCTTTTCAGCAATAAGCACATACCAGACGTGGTCCTCGCTGTTTTTAAAAGGGTATCCTCCATTCAGGCGGATAACTTCCGGGTTCATTACAAAAGGAGCAATCAAATGGTACAGATGCTGATCGAATCCAAATATTTTTTCTATTGCCATATCTTCTGTTTTGATTATAAACTTCTTATAAAATTCTTGAGTTTCGTTTTATTGATAAATAATTCCTGAACTTCACTTGCTAGTTTTCCTTTACGAGCTAAATTCTCTACAATTTTACGATCAATGCCCGAATCGGTAATAAAACGTTCCACCAATATCGGATTTTTTATCCCTTTCTTTTTTATGTACGCTATGCATTGCCTATATTCTAAATATTTAAATGAGATGCTGAAGAAGATGAAGTGACAACACTCCTGTAGATCATCCAAATCTATTTTACTGATTCCCATGGTTGATATAAAATATTGTTTCTGGCCTTTTAAGAACAGTCCTTTCTCTCCTTGCCTCTGTTTTTTATTCTTCCCACTAAAAACAGCGCAACTTTCCTGTCCAAGATGTTTTGTGAGTATATCAACTTCAAAAAGAAATTTGCAAAAAATGATGCATTGCCCGTTTCCTATATGTTTGTCAAGCAATATATATTTATTAGTGCCAAGGAATTCTGTCTTTTTATCTTTTTCCCGTAGGTATCCACAGACAATTTTCTGCATTTCTGTGAGGATTCTGAAAATATCATAGATCTGTATCTCATTTTTATTTATCAGAGAAAGTAATTCGTTTTTCTTTCGTCTGTAATGGTACTTTTGGCATTCATTAAGATAGCAGACATATGTTGATGTAGATAAAAATGTTTGTTGCAGAGTCTCTTCCGTGTCTATCGCATATGTATAAGCTTCAGCCATACTCACCAGATAGGAAAGGTTTTTGTATCCCAATATTTGATTCCCTCCTATACCTCCCAAAATAACATGCATTTTGCTAAATTCATCCCAACGGCTATATCCAAGAATGCGGTCGCTTAAAATTTTATATTGCATGTATACGTCGTGGATATTATTAACAATCGGAGATTTTGTCATGATCAGTTTGTAACTGCACCTTTGTGCTATTTCTACAATTCGTATGGAACGAAGTGCATGAGGAGATTTCATCATGTGGCATTCGTCGACAATGAGCATTGTTTCCGAATCCGTATATTCCAACGCTTTCAGGTACGCCCTGTTGTTATGGCTCATGCTTTCAATTCCGGAATAAAGTATCGGGATTGGACTGTTTTTCCATAATGACAATAAATTTATCTGGAATTTATTTATCATACATAAAGGAAGAAAGATGTGCAGTTTACTTATTTTATGGGCTTTATAGCGGCTCTGTGCAAGGCGTATTGCGATGAGCTCTCTCTCAGAGGAGAAATCAGCAAACAAGGCTGATACCTTCATATTGCATAGAAAACTGATTGCTTTTTTCAGATGAGGAGCAGCATTGTATAGAATTGGTGATACATCATCTTTTAATCGAAGATCAAGAGAAGTTTTTTTCCTTTTTAGTTCGCAATCGTTAATGATCTCATAAAACTGATCTGATAAGATTTTTTTTATCTTTTCAGCTTCGCTTCGGCACCATTCAACGCTATGATTTTCGGAGAATATATTGACGAATAATTTTAGATGGTCATTTACAACCTCAAAAAAAACATTTGTTTTTATTTGGCGTAGATAGTCTATGGAGTAAGGAATATAGACTCTTTCTCTTTGCTCTGATACATATAATTTTGCACCCTTTATTCTATACTGAAGTTCTAAGAGTATGTTGTTCATTAAAATTAATCTCTGTTTTGTATAAAAAAGATTCTCTATAGATTCTCACAAATTTATATTTAAAATTCTGATTATCTGTTTTTCTTTCACATTTTTTGGATTATCATTTTTTATAATTTCAAATCAATTTTCTTTTTATAACTTTCAGAATAATCCTGGTCTTATTATTTTTTGTATAGCAAAGTTTTTATCTTTGCTAGTGAATCGAAATAAAAAAAATGAATACAGAAAAAGAATTGATTGAAATTGCAAACAGGATCAGGGCAATAGCACAAAACGGCCTCGTCTATTCTTTGAGTGAATACGATACAGAGCGTTATGAAGAATTAATAAACATTAGTCATACTATGACTGCCATAGTAACTCACTATGATATTTCAGAAATACAGGGTTGCTTTAAACCGGAAAAAGACTATGTAACCCCAAAGGTAGATATCAGAGCTGTTGTGTTCAACAACAATGATGAAATCTTATTGGTAAAGGAAAAAGCGGACGGGGCTTGGTCATTGCCTGGAGGATGGGCTGATGTTGGTTTTTCTCCTAAAGAAGTAGCGGTAAAAGAAGTAAAGGAGGAAACCGGTTTAGATGTTGAGGCAATAAAATTATTAGCTGTTTTAGACCAAAAGTGCCACAATCATCCACCGGCTTTACATTATGTATATAAGATTTTTATTTTATGCCGAATAACGGGTGGGACTTTTAATGTGGTATTTGATATTTTAGATAAAGGGTTTTTTCATCAGAATAGTCTACCGCCTTTATCTTTGGAAAGAGTATTAAAAAGCCAAATTGATTTAATGTTTGAATATAAGCATAATCCTGCGAAAGAAGTTATTGTTGATTAATAAAAAAGAAAGCACATTTGGCAGGATGCTTTTATGTGCTTTCTTTTTATTCGTTTAAAATGCTTGTTTAATGACAGTGACCACCACAATCGCAGTTTTTGTCTTCATTGTCACCACATTCGCAATCGTCACCATCGCCGCAACTGTCACATCCGCAACTGCAACCGCCTTCTCCGCTCATCAGGTTAATCATTCCCTGAATTTCTTCGTTGGTAGCTGCACGAGATTCTAATATTTCGCCGATAAAAGTTAAGTCACCACCTGCCAATGGATGGTTCATGTCTACTTTTACTGTTTCATCAGAAACTTCTACAACGGAAGCATTCATCTTGTTTCCATCTGCGTCCATTAAAGGAACCACATTCCCTGCAAAGATGCGCTCAGCGTCAAATTTGCCATTTACTTCAAACACATTTTTAGGAAGATCAATTACATGCTCATCGTTGTATTCGCCATATCCTTCAGCGCAAGGAACGGTAAATTCAAATTTATCTCCTACACTGAGGTCCTTTAGTTGATTTTCAAATGCATCTAATGTAGTGCCTAGTCCTGAGATAAATTGAAAAGGTTGTTCCTTAGTCGCTTTCTCTACTAGGTCTCTTTCTCCATCTTCAGTAACATATAATTCGTATGAAACGATGATGAGTTTGTTAGGTGTTGTTTCCATCTATTCTCTTTACTTAGTTAATAATTTTAAAATTTGATTAGAGTTTGCAAAGATACGAATTATTTATTCTCTCCATACTTGCCGCAAATTATTTTCAGTTTATTAAGTCCTTTTTGTGAATTATTACTTGCCACTTTTTGAGGAGGAATAAATTTCTTCTTTCCTGCTGCTTTTCATTCTTTTCTATCATGATAGTTTTTCCTCTTTGTCTTTTTATAGAGATTTAAGTGATAAAATAGGATAATTAGGAGTATATTTCTTACGATTATAAATATTTAGGTGTTTTTTTTATTCGATTTGTTTGGCAGTTATAAAAAAGCAAGTAACTTTGCAGCGTTATTTAAGAACAAGTAGTATGAATTCTATTATATCTATTAATCTTTCTCTGGTGCATATTATTCGCCTCGTGGTGGTCCAATCAAGAGCATGAGAAAGGTTATGTATGGTTTAGTCATACTATAAAATATTATTTGGAGCCTTTCTCATTCAGTTGAGAGAGGCTTTTTAATTAAATAGAAAAATGAAAAAGCAGTTACGTAGTTCATCTAGTACACAAGGTCGTAGAATGGCAGGAGCAAGAGCTCTTTGGAAAGCCAATGGTATGACAGAAGAGCAATTGGGAAAGCCAATTATTGCAATCGTAAATTCGTTTACTCAATTTGTACCCGGACATGTTCACTTACATAATATAGGCCAGCAAGTTAAAGCTGAGATAGAAAAACTAGGTTGCTTTGCAGCCGAATTTAATACGATAGCTATTGACGACGGAATTGCAATGGGGCATGATGGTATGCTTTATTCTCTTCCTTCCCGTGATATCATTGCTGATAGTGTGGAATATATGGTCAATGGCCATAAGGCGGATGCAATGGTATGCATTAGCAACTGTGATAAAATTACTCCTGGAATGCTGATGGCAGCTATGAGGATTAATATTCCCACTGTCTTTGTTTCTGGAGGACCAATGGAGGCCGGAGAACTAAATGGTGAGCATTTGGATTTAATTGATGCGATGATTAAGTCGGCCGATGAAAGTATAAGTGATGAACAGGTTGCCAGCATAGAAAAGTCAGCTTGTCCCACTTGTGGTTGCTGTTCGGGTATGTTTACGGCTAATTCCATGAATTGCTTGAATGAAGCAATCGGTTTGGCGTTACCTGGAAACGGGACTATTGTCGCTACTCATGCAAATAGAACCAAACTCTTTGAAGAGGCGGCAAAATTGATTGTAAAGAACACTTATAGATATTATCAGGACGGTGACGAAAGTATATTGCCTAGAAGTATTGCCACCCGCTCTGCATTCTTAAATGCAATGACATTGGATATTGCTATGGGAGGTTCAACAAATACGGTTCTTCATCTTCTTGCTATTGCTCATGAAGCAGAAGTTGAGTTTGCTATGAGTGATATTGATGCTCTTTCACGCAAAACACCTTGTTTGTGTAAAGTAGCTCCAAATACACAAAAATATCATATTCAAGATGTAAATCGCGCCGGAGGAATTATTTCTATTTTAGCAGAACTAACCGCGGCTGGTTTAATTTACACTCAAGTGACTCGGATTGATGGGATGACACTTGCAGAGGCTATAGATAAATATTCTGTAACCAGCCCGCATGTTTGTGAGGAAGCCATTAAAAAATACAAGAGTGCTGCTGCCGGTAAATTCAATTTAGTATTAGGATCCCAGGATACCTATTATAAAGAGCTTGATACGGATCGTGAAAATGGTTGCATTCGTTCTGTTGCCAATGCTTATTCAAAAGATGGCGGTCTGGCTGTTCTCAAGGGAAATATTGCACAAGATGGCTGTGTAGTGAAGACGGCTGGTGTGGATGAAAGTATTTGGAAATTTACGGGACCGGCAAAGGTCTTTGATTCTCAGGATGCTGCTTGTGAAGGGGTTCTTAAAGGGAAAGTTGTCTCAGGAGATGTAGTGGTGATTATTTATGAAGGACCCAAAGGTGGGCCGGGTATGCAAGAGATGTTATATCCTACTTCTTACATAAAGTCTAAACATTTGGGCAAGGAATGTGCTTTAATTACCGATGGTCGTTTTAGTGGAGGAACTTCGGGATTAAGTATCGGGCACGTTTCACCGGAAGCTGCTGCGGGAGGGAATATCGGATTGATAAAAGACGGTGATCTGATTGAGATAAATATTCCTGAGAGAAGTATTAATGTGAAATTAAGTGATGAAGTACTGAGCGCCCGTCGTTCAGTAGAGATGGAAAGAGGAAATAAAGCTTTTACTGCTCCTTTGCGGGAACGCAATGTTCCTAAGAGTCTGAAAGCTTACGCAAGTATGGTAAGTTCAGCGGATAAAGGTGCGGTTAGATTAATATAATAAAACAAACTAACGCGTCAATTAATATGGATAAACAACTAATTACAGGTTCGGAAGCATTGATCCGTTCCTTAATAAAGGAAGGCGTAGATACTATTTTTGGATATCCCGGGGGAGCAATTATGCCTGTATATGATTGTTTATATGATCATAGACAGGAATTGAATCATGTGCTTGCTCGTCACGAACAAGGAGCTACTCATGCAGCTCAGGGATTCGCAAGGGTTTCAGGAAAGGTCGGAGTTTGTTTGGTAACCAGTGGACCTGGAGCTACCAACGCTATTACGGGAATTGGAGACGCAATGCTTGATAGTACGCCGATGGTCGTTATTTCGGGTCAGGTTACTGCTGCTCTACTAGGAACAGATGCCTTTCAGGAAATTGATTTAGTGAGTTTAACTCAGCCTATTGCAAAATGGTGTTATCAAATTCGCCGGGCCGAAGACATTGCTTGGGCAGTGGCTCGGGCCTTCTATATTGCAAGAAGCGGCAGACCTGGACCAGTGGTGTTGGACTTTGCCAAGAATGCTCAGATAGAGAAAGTAGATTATAAACCTCAGACAATAGATTTTATTAGTAGCTATCAACCGGTGCTTGATTTAGATGAAGAAGCGGTTTGTGCGGCTGCCCAACTCATTAATTCGGCTAAGAAACCATTAGCATTGGTAGGACAAGGAGTAGAACTTGGTGAGGCTCAGACTGAACTGATGGAATTCCTTGAAAAAGCGGATATTCCTGCCGGATGTACTTTATTGGGACTTTCCGCCTTGCCTACGGCCCATTCTTTGAATAAAGGAATGTTGGGGATGCATGGTAATTTGGGACCAAATGTGAAAACAAATGAATGTGATGTTCTTATTGCCATCGGCATGCGTTTTGATGACAGGGTTACCGGAGATTTAAATACTTATGCTAAGCAGGCAAAGATTATTCATTTCGATATAGATCCGGCTGAGATTGATAAGAATGTAAAAACAACTGTAGCTGTGATTGGAAACTGCAAAGAAACGCTTGCAGCGGTAACGGCACAGCTGAAAAAAAATACTCATAAGGAATGGTTGGATAGTTTTAAAGCCAGTGAAGAGCTGGAATATAAATCTGTTATTGATGGCGAACTTTACCCTACTGATGGCCCTATTACCATGGGAGAAGTGGTAGATAAGGTTTCTAAGGCGACGCATCATGAGGCTATAATGGCAACTGATGTGGGACAAAATCAAATGATAGCAGCTCGGTATTTTCAGTTTACAAAAAAACGTAGCGTGGTAACATCGGGCGGTTTAGGAACCATGGGATTTGGGCTTCCTGCTGCGATAGGTGCGGCATTTGGCGCACCAGGTAGAACTGTTTGTCTGTTTTGCGGTGACGGTGGTTTACAAATGACTATTCAGGAACTGGGTACTATTCTTGAAACGAATATTGGAGTGAAAATTATTCTGTTGAATAACAGTTATCTTGGTATGGTACGTCAATGGCAAGAACTATTTTTTAAAGAACGCTATTCTTCCACACCCATGAAGAATCCTAATTATGTTGCTATTGCTTCCGCTTATGGTATAAAAGGAAGAACGGTACATTTGCGGGAAGAATTGGATGAGGCTATTCAGGAAATGTTACAGACAGAAGGGTCTTTTCTCCTTGAAGTTGAAGTGATAGAAAAAGGGATGGTTTATCCGATGACTCCTGCGGGCGGAACGGTAACAAACATGTTGTTGGGATACTAATAAAGAGATTATGGATAAGAAATTATATACAATCAACGTCTATTCAGAAAATATTGCCGGACTGTTGAATCAGGTTACTACGATCTTTACCCGCAGACAGCTGAATATAGAAACTCTAAGCGTTTCAGCTTCTTCGATTAAAGATATTCATAAATATACGATTACTACCTGTACAGATGCTGATACGATAGAAAAAGTAACGAAGCAAATAGAGAAGCGAATTGATGTGATGCAAGCGCATTATTATACCGATGATGAGATTATTTATCAGGAAGTGGCGCTTTATAAAGTCCCTTCTTTGGGCTTCTTAGGAAGTAATCAGGTGGAAAAATTAGTCCGTAAACATAATGCTCGTATTTTGGAAGTGAATCATACTTATGTTGTGATTGAACTGACGGGGCATCCGGACGAAACGCAAGCTTTGTATGATGAACTAATGCCTATGGGATTGTGGCAGTTTGTTCGTTCGGGACGTATTGCTATAACAAAAAGTCCGGTAGAACGACTAAGTAATTTTCTGGCTTTAATTGAAAGTAGAAAGGATACTAATGTCGGAGAATGAATCAATAGGGCATTATAATTTTGTAGCTGAGCCTTTTCATGTGGATTTTACCGGGCACTTAACGATGAGTGTTTTGGGAAATCATTTATTGAATTGTGCAGGTTTTCACTCTACCGACCGTGGGTTTGGCATCGGTTATCTCAATGAGGTAAATTATACTTGGGTGCTTTCTCGCTTAGCGGTGGAATTGGATGAGATGCCTTATCAATATGAACACTTTAGTATCGAAACATGGGTGGAGAATGTTTACCGCCTTTTTACAGACCGTAATTTTGCGATTCTAAACAAAGAAAATAAGCCGATTGGTTATGCACGATCTGTTTGGGCTATGATTAATCTCGAAATACGTAAACCTGCCGATTTGCTAACTTTGCATGGAGGAGAGATTCTTAATTATGTGAGCGATAAGAAATGTCCTATTGAAAAACCGACTCGTATTAAAATAGATAGTAGTGGTCCTGAAATAATATATAAGGTGAAGTACAGTGATATTGATATTAATGGACATGTAAACAGCATTAAATACATAGAACATGTTCTTGATCTTTTTCCAATAGAAATGTATAAAGAAAAACGGATAAAGCGTTTTGAAGTTGCATATATTGCGGAGAGCTACTATAGTGATACTCTTTCTTTTTACAAACAGAAGATTAATGAAAGTGAGTACAATATAGAGATTAAAAAAGTGGACGGCGATGTGGTTTGTCGAAGTAAAGTAATATTTATTAATTAGTTTTTTAAATAAAAAAGAAAACAAAAATGGCACAAATGAATTTTGGTGGTGTTACTGAAAATGTAGTAACCCGCGAAGAATTTCCTTTAGAAAAAGCACGTGAAGTATTGAAAAATGAAATCATAGCAGTAATTGGTTATGGTGTTCAGGGGCCTGGTCAATCATTGAATTTAAGAGACAACGGCTTTAATGTGATTGTAGGTCAACGTAAAGGTGGAAAGACTTGGGAAAAAGCGGTAGCCGATGGATGGGTACCCGGAGAAACTTTATTTGAAATAGACGAAGCTTGTCAACGAGGTACTATTATCCAATATCTTCTTTCAGATGCAGCTCAAATTGAAGTGTGGCCTACAGTAAAGAAGAATCTTACCGCAGGAAAAGCACTTTATTTCTCTCATGGTTTTGGCATCACTTACAAAGAAAGAACCGGGATTGTTCCTCCTACTGATGTTGATGTAATTCTTATTGCTCCAAAAGGTTCCGGCACATCTCTTCGTACTATGTTTTTGGAAGGCCGTGGTTTGAATTCATCTTATGCTGTTTTCCAGGATGCTACTGGCAAAGCTTTCGAACGTGTGATTGCATTGGGTATAGGAGTAGGTTCAGGTTATTTGTTTGAAACAACATTCAAACGTGAAGTTTATTCTGATTTAACAGGTGAACGCGGTACTTTAATGGGAGCTATCCAAGGATTACTACTTGCGCAATATGAAACGTTGCGTGAAAATGGACATACCCCTTCTGAAGCTTTCAATGAAACAGTAGAAGAATTAACCCAATCATTAATGCCTCTTTTTGCAAAGAAAGGGATGGACTGGATGTACGCCAACTGTTCAACGACTGCTCAACGTGGTGCTCTCGACTGGATGATTCCATTTCACGATGCTACCAAACCTGTCTTTGAAAAATTGTATGCAGAAGTAAAATGTGGCAATGAAGCTCAACGCTCAATTGACACAAATTCTAAACCCGACTATCGTGCAGGTTTGGATGCAGAATTAAAAGCGCTTCGTGAAAGCGAAATGTGGCAAACAGGTGCTGTGGTTCGTAAATTGCGTCCTGAAAACAATTGATATGATCAATTAAAATAAAAACGGAGGGGCGTTTGCCCTCTTTACAATATAATGCCCTGTCTTAATCTGGTTTTTTATCTTCAACAAACCAGTTTTAAGATGGGGCACTTTTTTACTTATCATTGAAGTAAATAGGAAAGAATGGTTAAAAAAAATATTTTTAAGAAATAATGAAATATAGAAATCCTTTTTATTCTTGGAAAGATATATATTTGCAGCTTAAAATTAACAAAAAGTCTTTATAAAGATGAAAGAAGCTATCCGGAGATACATTCCCAGGTTTGTATTTGACAAACTGAAGGAAGTTGAGATTAAGTATGAAGTAAATAAATGGGAAAAAGCAGGAAAACCTATTCCTCCGGTTCATTCGGTGAAAAGATTGGTTATACGCGCTTATCAGAAGAAAAGTGGTTATAAAATCCTGATTGAAACTGGTACTTATAAAGGCGATATGATTTATGCTCAATTAAAATTTTTCGATAAAATCTATAGCATTGAACTCTCTGATTATTACTATAACGAAGCCGTGAAGCGCTTTAAGAAATTTACTAAGATAGAACTTCTCCATGGAGACTCCTCGAAAAGGTTAGGTGAAATAGTCAATAAACTGAATGAACCGGCAATCTTTTGGTTGGATGGTCATTACTCCGGAGGCCTTACTGGGAAAGGAGAAAAAGAGAGCCCTATTTGGGGAGAGCTGAATGCTATTGTACCAACAAAATTACCTCACATATTATTAATAGATGACGCCCGTTGTTTTACGGGGGAAAATGATTATCCTAGTATTGCCGCTTTAAATGAATTTTTTACTAATACTGGTCTTAAATACAATTTTGAGGTAAAAAATGATGTGATAAGAATTGAATTGATGGGATGCTAGCGATTTATATTCAAAGAAAGAATTAATAAAGGGCTGATTTTCGATTGTGGAGTGAGATCTAATTTTTAATTTGCATGAGAAATTTTATTTTTGTGTGATTAATGATTGGTTGAGAAGCTATAAATTGAAAATCTTTTCGATCTATTTTAATGAAGATCTTGACGTTTGGCCAAAAAATTATTCCGACATTCCCACCTTCTGGATGAATACGTATGATAAAGGAGCGATAGTGAAGATTTTTTTTGTAATTAGGCTTATTATCTTATTTCTTTTGAATAAGCTTGTATAGTTCATCAAAACTATTGCTCTTTGTCTTTTCCAACATACTCAGAGCTATGATCGCACATGCTTCGGCATCAGCTAATGCATGGTGATGCTGCTTAAGGTCATAGCCACAATATTCTGAGACAGTTTGTAATTGGTGGTTAAGTAATCCTTTATGTATTTTTCTGGATAATCTACAAGTGCAATAAAACTGATAATTGGGATAGGTTAAGCCGTATAAGTTGAATACAGCTTTCAAACAGCCTTCGTCAAAAGGGCTGTTGTGAGCCACTAAAGGCAATCCATTAATTTTAGGAGCTATTTGTGCCCATACTTCTTGAAAATCTGGAGCTTGGGCAGTATCTTCATATACCATGCCATGTACTTGTGTAGTCCAGTAAGTATAAAAGTTAGGACGTGGACGAATGAGACTATGAAAGCGATCTGTTATTTCTCCGTTTTTTACGATTACAATTCCTACACTACAAACACTGGTGCGTTGCCCGTTGGCTGTTTCAAAATCTATAGCGGCAAATGATTCCATTTTTTTTAAATCGATATGATTAATAGTTCTTGCGTTATTCTTTTGGCGACTGAGATTCTTTTTGATGTGATAACTCTGCTTCCAATTGCGCTTTTGATTTACTTAAAGTGACAATGTAAACTCCTAGAAAGACCAGTACGATGGCAGCGGCTTTTGACCAACCGAAGGTATCCATTCCTATGGAAACGGCAACGAAGGATGCCACAATGGGTTGCACATAATTATACATACTTACAATGGTTGGCCGTAAGTTTTTTTGTCCGGTCATTACCAAAAGATAGGCAAGGAATGTAGCTCCTAAAACCACAAAGGATATTTCTCCATATACATGTAATGGGATAGTGGAGAAATGAGTTAAAGCAATATCGTTGTAAGAGAAAGGTATGAAACACATCGAAGCATAGATGAACATCCATTTCATAATGGTAACTGCCGAGTATCGGTCTATTAAATTTTTAAAAGCTGTCAGGTAAATGGCAAAACTGATTTGAGCAGTTAGGCAAAGTAGATCCCCCCAAATATTCCCTGATTTAGCATTAGTAGCACTTTGACTGTTTATTATAAGTAATAGTGCACCCATGGCACCTATAAATATCCCGATAATTTTTTTCCCAGTAATGGGCTCTTTCAGATAAATGGCAGCTACAATCATTGTAACAATAGGAGCCATGGTCGTTACTATTGAAGCGTCAATGGGAGAGGTCAAAGAAAGGCCAAAGATAAAGCTGCCTTGATTGAACACAATACCAAAAAGTGCGGCAAAGAATAACATTAGTAAATCTTCCGATTTCACGTGCTCTTGTTTTGTAAATAAAGATATAAACCAAAAAGCGATTGCTGCACCTACAAAACGAAAAGTTGTCAGTGAAAGAGGAGTAATACCAGAGTCTAAGGCTGCTTTCCCAATGGGGGAATTCAATCCCCAGATCACACTGGCTCCCAACATGGCTACATGACCTTTATAATTCTTATCATTATTCATATTTTCTCCATTATTATGCAGGCAAAAGTAATTCTTATAATTTGCAATACCAATATTGTAGAATAGAATTGTTTTCTCCAAAATAATCTTTAACTTTGCAATAGTACTGTAGAAAGAGCTTTTTTATAAACGAATTTGAAATAATATACAATTTTTAAAACAAATAGGTAGCTTTAATAGTTAAAAGGTAACATATAAAATATAATCTGATGGTGCATGATATTGAAATGCTAAAGAGATTTTACTCCTCTTTTGTGGAACGAGTTACATTTTCCCGTAAAAACGTCGGTCGGGCTATGACGTTAGCTGAAAAAATTCTTTATGCTCATTTATATAATGAAAGTTTGGCAACTAATTATAAACGAGGGGAAGATTATGTGAATTTTCGTCCTGATCGTGTGGCGATGCAAGATGCCACAGCTCAAATGGCTTTGCTACAATTTATGAATGCTGGGAAAATAAAATCTGAAGTTCCGGCTACGGTACATTGTGATCATTTAATTCAGGCATACAAAGGTGCAAGTGTGGATATTGCCACTGCTACTGAAAATAACCGGGAAGTATATGACTTTCTTCGGGATGTCTCATCGAAATATGGCATTGGATTTTGGAAACCGGGAGCTGGAATTATTCATCAGGTGGTATTGGAAAATTATGCTTTCCCGGGTGGAATGATGGTTGGAACTGATTCTCATACTCCAAATGCCGGCGGATTAGGAATGATTGCCATTGGAGTAGGTGGCGCGGATGCAGTGGATGTGATGACCGGAATGGAATGGGAACTTAAAATGCCTAAACTGATTGGTGTGAAGCTGGTAGGTAAGTTGAATGGATGGGCTTCTCCAAAGGATGTGATATTGAAATTGGCCGGAATCTTAACTGTAAAAGGAGGGACAAATGCCATTATAGAATATTTTGGTGAAGGAGCAGCTTCTATTTCTGCCACAGGTAAAGCTACAATCTGTAATATGGGAGCAGAAGTTGGAGCTACAACTTCTCTGTTTGCCTATGATTCTCAGATGTCTGATTATCTTCGTGCCACCGGACGTGCGGAAATTGCAGAATTAGCAGATGGCATTTCTATTGAATTACAGGCGGATTCAGCAGTACTTGAACATCCGGACAACTATTTTGATCAGATTATTGAACTTGATTTGTCTGCACTGGAGCCTTATATTAATGGCCCGTTTACTCCGGACGCAGCGACTCCGATTTCTGAATTTGCAGAGAAAGTAAAGGCTAATGATTATCCGCGGAGGATGGAGGTGGGATTGATTGGATCTTGTACAAATTCTTCTTATCAAGATATTAGCAGGGCGGCTTCTGTTGCCCGTCAGGCAATAGAAAAGAAACTAAAGGTCTCGGCTCAATTAATTATTAATCCAGGTTCCGAACAGATTCGACAGACTGCTCTTCGAGAGGGTATGATTGATACCTTTGAATCTTTGGGAGGAGTCATTATGGCAAATGCTTGTGGTCCTTGCATCGGTCAGTGGAAAAGGGAAACGGATGACCCTAATCGCAAAAATGCGATTGTTACTTCTTTTAATCGCAACTTTGCCAAGCGTGCGGATGGTAATCCAAATACTTATGCTTTTGTTGCTTCTCCGGAACTGACCATGGCACTTACTATTGCTGGAGATCTTTGCTTTAATCCGTTAACAGATTCACTTATTAATGCAGAAGGTAAAGAGGTGAAACTTGCCGAACCGCAAGGAGAGTACCTCCCCACAAAGGGCTTTGTTCAGAGTGATAATGGATATCTAGCTCCTACAGGTATGACAGCTGATGTACAAATCAACCCCGCATCTGCTCGTCTACAGGTACTCCAACCTTTTCCCGCTTGGGATGGAAATGAGTTATTGAATATGCCTTTGTTAATCAAAACACAAGGGAAATGTACTACTGATCACATTTCAATGGCTGGTCCTTGGCTTCGCTTCCGGGGACATCTTGAAAACATCTCGGACAATATGCTCATGGGAGCGGTCAATGCATTTAATGGAAAAACAAATTCTGTTTGCTATCCTTTGACAGGAGAATATGATACTGTTTCTGCTGTGGCAAAGAAATATAAAACGGTCAATATGCCTTCTATTGTAGTGGCGGAAGAAAATTATGGAGAAGGTTCTTCCCGCGAGCATGCCGCTATGGAACCTCGTTTTTTAAATGTGCGTGTGATTCTGGCCAAAAGCTTTGCCCGCATTCATGAAACGAACCTGAAGAAACAAGGTATGCTGGCTGTGACTTTTGCTGAGAAAACGGATTATGATCGTATTAAGGAGCATGATTTAATCTCAATAGTAGGTCTTGGCTCATTTGCTCCCGGTAAACCATTGATGGCAATTGTCCGGCACGAAGATGGAGTACAAGAGAGTTTTGAAGTTCTGCATACCTATAATAAACAACAAATTGACTGGTTTCGTGCCGGATCAGCTTTGAACAGTAAATAAGTAGATCACATATATTTTGATATAGGCTAAATAAAACATGAGTAAAATAACGAAAGAAAAGGGGCGTCTCGTTATACCCGACTGTGTAACGATTCCATTTATTATGGGAGATGGAGTAGGAGCTGAAATTACTCCTGCTACACAAGCAATAGTTGATGCAGCTGTTTATGCTGCTTACCAAGATAAAAGAGGTATTGAGTGGATGGAAGTCCTTGCGGGAGAGAAAGCATTTAACGCCACAGGCTCTTGGTTACCGGAAGAGACAATGCAAGCATTTAAAGAGTATTTTGTAGGAATAAAAGGTCCTCTGACAACTCCTATTGGTGGAGGTATACGTTCGTTGAACGTTGCGTTGCGCCAAGAGCTCGATTTATATGTTTGCTTGCGTCCCGTTCGTTGGTTTCGGGGAGTGGTTTCTCCTGTGAAAGCCCCCCAAAAAGTAGATATGCATATCTTTAGAGAAAACACGGAAGATATTTATGCAGGGATAGAGTGGGAGCAAGGTACACCTGAAGCGAAGAAATTTTATCGTTTCCTCCATGATGAAATGGGAGTGACGAAGGTTCGTTTCCCTGAAACCTCTTCTTTTGGAGTGAAACCTGTCTCTAAGGAAGGAACAGAGCGATTGGTTCGTGCCGCTATTCGTTATGCTTTAACGAATGGACTGCCTAGTGTGACGTTGGTTCATAAAGGAAATATTATGAAATTCACCGAAGGAGGATTTAAAAAATGGGGATATGAACTCGCTGAACGGGAGTTCGCTGATGAATTGCGTGAGGGGAAGATTATCATTAAAGATGTGATAGCGGATGCTTTCTTGCAAAATACCTTGCTCATTCCTGAGGAATACTCTGTCATTGCCACATTGAATCTTAATGGTGATTATATTTCAGACCAATTGGCTGCAATGGTTGGAGGAATAGGCATTGCACCCGGAGCAAATATTAATTATGATTCTGGACATGCCATCTTTGAGGCTACTCATGGCACAGCTCCCAACATTGCGGGAAAAAATAGTGTGAATCCGTCTTCATTACTACTATCGGCAGCAATGATGTTGGAATACTTTGGCTGGAATGAAGCTGCAAGTCTCATTACTTCGGCTATGGAATGTGCTTTTGAAAGTTGTAAAGCAACCCATGACTTGGCCCGTTTTATGCCGGATGGTGTTTCTTTGTCTACTACCGGGTTCCGTGATTTAATTGTTTCTATAATAAACGAATAAATACGTACGCTTATGAAAAAGGAATATATCATTTACAAGTTGTCTGAGTCTATTAAAAACACTACAAAGATAGACAACGAATTATTTACGCTGTACGGAGTAAAGCGTGGGTTACGTAATGAAGATGGTACGGGAGTTCTCGTGGGACTTACCAAAATTGGTAATGTGGTAGGTTATGAACGTATCCCCGGAGGAGGACTACAACCTATTCCCGGAAAGTTGTTTTATCGTGGACTTGATCTGGACGATATTGCACACGCTATTATAAAAGAAAAACGTTTTGGATTTGAAGAAGTAGCTTATCTTTTACTTTCGGGCAGTCTTCCCGACAAAGAAGAACTAACTTCATTTAAGGAATTGATCAATGACAATATGCCTTTGGAGCAGAAGACAAAAATGAATATCCTTGATTTGGAAGGGAAAAATATTATGAATATCCTGGCTCGTAGTGTCTTGGAAATGTATACATTTGATCCCAATCCGGATGATACTTCCCGTGATAACTTGATGCGTCAAAGTATTGATCTTATTTCAAAGTTCCCTACCATTATAGCTTATGCGTATAACATGTTGAGGCATGCGACTTTTGGTCGTTCCCTGCATATTCGGCATCCTCAGGAAGAACTCTCTATTGCAGAGAATTTTCTTTATATGCTTAAAAAAGATTATACTGAGTTGGAGGCCCGCACACTCGATCTTTTATTAGTGCTTCATGCCGAACATGGTGGTGGTAATAATTCAACCTTTACGGTTCGTGTAACCTCTTCGACTGGCACGGATACTTATTCTTCCATTGCAGCAGGCATTGGCTCACTGAAAGGGCCTTTACACGGTGGTGCGAATATTCAGGTGGTAGATATGTTCAATCATTTAAAAAAACATGTGCAGGATTGGACGGATGTGAAAGAGATTGATACCTATTTGACACGTATATTAAATAAAGAAGCGTATAATAAGACCGGACTTATCTACGGTATTGGCCATGCAGTTTATACGATTTCCGATCCCCGGGCTATTTTACTCAAAGAAATGGCGCGCGATTTGGCAAAAGAAAAAGGTAGGGAGAAAGAATTTAATTTTCTGGAATTGCTGGAAGAGCGATCTATCGAATGCTTTACTAAGGTTAAAGGAAAAGGAGGTAAACGAGTATCCAGCAATGTGGACTTCTATTCTGGATTTGTATATGAAATGATTGGTCTTCCTCAGGAAATATACACTCCTTTGTTTGCCATGTCTCGTATTGTGGGATGGACTGCTCACCGTATCGAAGAACTTAATTTCGAAGGAAAGCGGATTATTCGCCCCGCTTATAAGAATGTGCTGGAAGTGCAAGAATATAAACCTATTGCAGAACGAATTTGATCAATATGGAGAATGTAATTGCTCAATGGGTAAACAATCTACTTCGCCTTCTTGGACTTACGCATCAAGAGGCCGATAGTTTAGATCAGTGGGTTATTATTGCTTTAATTATTGCATTTGCATTATTTGCAGATTTTATTTGCCGCATTATATTGCTTAAGGTAATTAAGAAAATTGTAAATAAAACAAAGGCAACTTGGGATGATATTATCTTTGACGAAAAGGTGATGACCAGATTGTGTCATATTGTTGCGCCAGTACTTATTTATTATTTGTTGCCCATTGCTTTCCCTGAGAATAATTCATTGGTTTTGTATTTATTATTAAAAATTGCGAGTATCTATATTATTGTTGTAGCGATGCGTTTTGTGAGTACTTTTTGTACAGCAATATATATAGTATACAATGAAAAAGAACGATTTCATGACCGACCGTTAAAAGGGCTGTTACAAACCGCACAAGTCATCGTTTTTTTTGTAGGTGGTGTGTGGATTATCAGTGAACTGATTGATAAGTCTCCTGCAACCCTCTTTGCCGGATTAGGAGCTTCAGCAGCTATTTTGCTTTTAGTATTCAAGGACAGTATCATGGGTTTTGTCTCTGGCATACAACTTTCGGCAAACAATATGCTGCGTCCGGGCGACTGGATCACCATGCCAAAATATAATGCGGATGGTATTGTGATTGAGGTTACTCTAAATACGGTTAAGGTACGAAATTGGGATAATACCATTACTACTATTCCTCCTTATGCATTGGTTAGTGATTCTTTTCAGAACTGGAGAGGTATGCGTGAGTCGGGCGGACGGCGTGTGAAGCGTTCCATTAATATTGATATGAATAGTGTAAAGTTCTGTACACCGGAAATGCTTGATAAATATCGGAAAATTGCTTTGTTGAAGGACTATATTGAGGAGACGGAGAATAAAGTAAAAGCACATAATGAAGAACATGGAGTGGATGACTCTGTTCTGGTGAATGGTCGCCGACAAACAAATCTGGGCGTTTTTCGTGCTTATCTGGAATGTTACTTAAGGAGTCTGTCGGAAGTAAATAAAGAGATGACTCTGATGGTTAGACATTTACAACCTACCGAAAAGGGAATCCCTTTGGAACTGTATTTTTTTTCTATATCTAAAGAATGGACGGTTTATGAAGGAGTGCAGGCAGATGTGCTTGATCATGTACTTGCTGTTATTACCGAATTCGACTTGTGTGTATTTCAAAGCCCTTCCGGAGCAGATTTTCGTTCGATTAAAAAATAATTTTTTATTAAACAATTGTATATTTAATAAAGTATAGTACATTTGCTTTTTGATACTTTATTAACCTGTGCAAGAATGAATACAAACGCGAATCACATTATTCATGAAATAACCCCTCTATCGGATAAAGATTGTTTTTATATTGCAGAGCGATATAAGACCGAATTTACTTATCCTATCCATAGTCATCAGGAGTTTGAACTCAATTTTACAGAGAAGGCGTCAGGAGTCAGACGCATTGTGGGTGACTCGGTAGAAGTGATCGGAGAGTATGATTTAGTGTTGATTACCGGAAGAGACTTAGAACATGTATGGGAACAACATGAGTGCCATTCCAAACAAATAAGGGAAATCACTATTCAATTCTCATCTGATCTTTTCTTTAAAAGCTTTATCAACAAAAATCAATTTGACAGTATTCGTAAGATGTTGGAGCAAGCTCAGAAAGGGCTCTGTTTTCCCATGTCGGCTATCCTCAGAATCTATCCTACGCTCGATACACTGGCCTCTGAGAAGGAAGGTTTTTATGCAGTGATTAAGTTCCTGACAATACTTTACGAACTATCCCTTTGTGATGATGCCCGTACACTTTCCAGTTCTTCTTTTGCTAAAATTGGAGTTCATTCAGATAGTCGGAGGGTACAGAAAGTGCAGGATTATATCAATGACCATTATAAAGAAGAAATCCGGCTCTCTAAGTTAGCCGATTTGGCTGGAATGACTCCCGTATCCTTTAGTCGTTTCTTTAAACTTCGTACGGGTAAAAATCTTTCCGATTATATAATCGACATACGCTTAGGTTACGCTGCCCGCCTGTTGGTAGACTCTACTCAGTCCGTTGCCGAAATCTGTTATGAGTGTGGTTTTAATAATCTCTCCAACTTTAATAGGATCTTCAAAAAGAAAAAAGAATGTGCTCCCAAGGATTTTCGTGAAAATTATCGGAAAAAGAAGAAACTTATCTAAAGATTTATAGTTATCTATTTACTATATTGTACAAAAGAATATAATCTTCTGTACAAGACAAAGCATTCTTTTGTACAAAAGATTGCTTTGTCTTGTACAGTGTGCTTTTAATTAGTCCGGAGGTTAAGATAAAATTGTATTATGAATAGATAAATAAAGTGTGGAATGTAGATTATAATATAGCTACTTTTGTAACTATACGAATGAGAATATTCGTCAGTACTTTAAACCTTATATTATATGAAACATCTTCTAACTGCATTGATCTTTGTTTTTTCGTTTTGGAGCTACTCTCAGGCACAAACTAAATCATCCTTTATTAAGGTAGATAATGGCCACTTTATACTTAATGGCAAAGCTTATTATTATATTGGTACTAATTTTTGGTATGGGGCTATTATTGCTTCCAAAGGGGAAGGAGGAAACCGCGTACGGCTTCATAAAGAGTTGGATTGTTTAAAGTCTATCGGAATCAATAATCTTCGTATTCTTGTAGGTGCAGATGGTGAGAATGGCATTCGTTCCAAAGTGGAACCTACCTTACAGAAGTCTCCCGGGATATATAATGATACTATATTAGCAGGACTTGATTATTTATTATCCGAGATGGCTAAACGAAAGATGTATGCCGTACTTTATTTAAATAATTCCTGGGAATGGACGGGTGGATATTCTCAATATCTTCAGTGGGCTGGCTATGGCAAAGCACCGGTTCCCGCAGTGGACGGATGGCCTGCCTATATGAGTTATGTGAAACAGTTTCAGCAGTCCGATTCTGCCAAAGCCTTGTTCCGCAATTATGTAAAAGATATTATTACTCGTACCAACCGATACACGGGAAAAAAGTATGTGGACGATCCCGCCATCATGTCCTGGCAAATAGGGAATGAACCCCGGGCTTTTTCCGATGAGAATAAAGAACCTTTTGCCCGTTGGATTGCCGATGTGGCAGCTCAGATAAAGAATTTGGATAAAAATCATCTGGTCTCCACCGGAAGTGAAGGGATGCACGGATGTGAAGAGGATTTTCAACTCTTTGAACGGATTCATGCCGGGAAAAATGTGGATTATATGAATGTTCATCTCTGGCCGTATAACTGGGGATGGGTGAGTAAAGATAGCCTTTCCGAGAAACTTCAACTGGCAAAGATAAATACTAAAAAATACATTGATCAGCACTTAGCAATTGCACATAAATATAAGAAACCTCTGGTGATGGAAGAGTTTGGTTTTCCCCGGGATGGCTTTCAGTTCTCTAAAGAGAGTACTACAATTGCCCGTGATTCATATTATAACTATGTATTCAGTTTGATTATTGCTGATCAAAAAGCGAACGGCTTATTTGCCGGATGTAATTTTTGGGGTTGGGGAGGTTTTGCCAATCCATCAAAGAATCATATATTTTGGCAAAAAGGAGACGATTATTGTGGTGATCCGGCGCAAGAAGAGCAAGGGCTGAATTCTGTTTTTGCGTCTGATAAAACGGTCCATATTATTCAGCAATCTGTTCAAAAACTTAAATAAGTGATAATAAATAAATCAATACTAGGATGAAAAAGTATTTTCTTTTGTTTTCTCTACTCTGTCTTTCAAACTTTGTGCAAGTAAGGGCACAGAAGTATGAAGAGCTGGCAAAAACTCCTCCCATGGGATGGAATAGTTGGAATAAATTCGCTTGTGATATTAATGAAGAAATTATCCGGGGCGTTGCGGATCAGATGGTGGAGACCGGACTTCGTGATGCCGGATACGTATATCTGAATTTGGATGATTGTTGACATGGTAAACGGGACAGCCTGGGATTTATCACGGCAGATCCTGTGAAATTCCCTTCTGGAATAAAGGTTTTGGCAGATTATATTCACTCAAAAGGATTGAAAATTGGTATTTATTCCGATGCTGGCCGTCAGACTTGTGGTGGGCGTCCCGGAAGTTTTGGTCATGAGTATCAGGATGCTTTGACGTATGCCAAGTGGGGAATTGATTATCTGAAATATGACTGGTGTTCCACGGAAGATATTAATCCGGTCGGAGCTTATGATTTGATGCGTGACGCTCTTCGTTCCGCTGGTCGTCCTATCTTATTCAGTATGTGTGAATGGGGACAAAGTAAACCTTGGACTTGGGCAAAGGATACAGGACATATGTGGCGTACCACTGGAGATATCTATAATTGTTTTGATTGTGTAAACGATCATGGCAGTTGGAAGTCTTTTGGAGTGATGCAGATTTTAGATATGCAGGAAGGACTCCGTAAATATGCCGGCCCTGGTCATTGGAATGATCCCGATATGCTTGAAGTTGGAAATGGGCAGGCTGTAAATCAAGACAGAGCGCACTTTAGTATGTGGTGCATGTTGGCTGCCCCATTGATTTTAGGTAATGATATTCGTAACATGACGGCTGAAACAAAAGCGATTGTGATGAACAAAGAGGTTATTGCTCTTGATCAGGATACACTCGGAGTGCAAGGCCTGAAAGTGGCCACACAAGATAGTATTGAAGTTTGGTTTAAACCTCTTGCTGGTGGTGATTGGGCATTCTGCTTACTCAATCGTTCTAAAGTAGAAAAAGAATATACCATTCAATGGCAGAATTTTAATTTTGATGATGAAGTATCCAAACAATCTACAAATTTCAATAAGACTACGTATGTAATAAGAAATCTATGGTCTAAGAAACAAGAAGGAAATACTAAGAAGGATAAAAAAGTATTAGTCCCTGCACAGGATGTGGTGCTCTATAGATTAAGTATCGGCAAGAAATAAGGAATAAGGTAAATATTGTAAAATGAAAAAAGGTTGTTTATGTTTATTGATTTGTTTCCTTTCACTCTCTTTATTTGCTCAGTCAAATAAAGAGGAAAGGAGATTTGCTTACAAAGTGAAACAAACAAATGACTGGGTTTTCTATTCACCTCAGAATCCTACGATTCAAGTAATTGTTGCAAATAATCAGGATGAAGCAGCTAAGTTATCTCTACATTTGCAAGTAACTACCGATGATTATAAACTGTTGCATCAATTTTCACAAGCTGTATCTCTCAATAAAGGTGATTCCACCGAGGTAGATTTCTCTTTTTCGGTTCCGGCTCCCGGCTTCTATCGTTGTTCTGTTTTTCAAGATGAAGATGGAATAGTCAATGAAATAAAGAAGTTTAATATTGGTTATGAACCCACATCTATAATCTCTTTACCGGATAATAAACCAGATTTAAAACAATTCTGGGATGAAAGTCTGGTCAAATTGGCAAAGATTGCTCCTGAATATAAATTAACATTAATCCCCGATTCTTCTACCAATATTCGTAAACTATATAAGGTAAGCATGAAATCCTTTGGAGAAGTCGAAATATCCGGCTACTATTGCACGCCTGTAAAGAAGGGGAAGTATCCTGCTATTATAGGTTATATGGGATATGGCTCTAAACCTTGGGCACCGAAAGCAAATGATAATCCCGGATTTGTGGAGTTTGTACTTTCCGTTCGTGGACAGTCATTGCAACAACCTACTAACATTTATGGAGACTGGATCACCTACGGCATTCAGTCCAAGGAGTCATTCTATTATAGAGGAGCATTCATGGATTTGGTTCGGGCAATAGACTTTATCGCTTCCCGATCAGAAGTTGATACAAAGAATATCTTTGCTGAAGGAGGAAGTCAGGGCGGAGCATTTACGCTAGCCGCATGTGCGCTTGATCATCGAATAGCCGCCGCAGCTCCCTACATACCTTTCCTTTCCGATTATCCCGACTATTTTAAAATCGTTCACTGGCCGGGAGATGTGCTAAAGGCAGCATTAGCCAAACAACCGTTAATGACAGAAACTCAACTTTATGAAATGCTTTCCTACTTTGATATAAAGAATCTGGCAGGATGGATTAAGTGCCCGGTGATTATGGGGGTTGGATTGCAAGATGAGGTTTGTCCTCCACATACAAACTTCTCCGGTTATAATCGTATCAGTACAGAAAAAGAATATCATATCTTTCCAACCTATGGACATGATGTTCCTCCGTCTTGGTGGATAACTCGTATGGATTTCTTTAAAAAACATATGAATTAGACAAATAGTCAAAAAAGTATTATTTAAAGATAAAATAGCATTTGTTATAAAGTGTCATAACTTCTACCTTTGTATTTATATATTATAAATCTAATTATCAGTTATGAAAAACATTATCTTGTTTTTAATGGCGCTTGTAATGAGTGGTCATGTCATGGCGCAGCAGAGTCAAATTACCGGTACAGTAACCGACGGTAAGGATGGATCTGGTATGATTGGTGTAAATGTTCAAGTAAAAGGAACATCCAACGGAACCATCACAGACATGAACGGAAAATTTTCGTTAAATGTGTCGACTAAAAATGCTGTATTAACTTTCACCAGCGTGGGTTACAAACCCCAGGAAATCTATTTAAAAAGCGATCAGAGGATTGTTAATGTAGTTTTGGAAGAGAATTCCGAATTACTTGATGAAGTGGTCGTTGTGGGGTATGGTACTCAGAAAAAGAAATTAGTTACAGGTGCTACTGTTCAGGTAAGTGGTGACAACCTTCAGAAACAAAGTACAACCAATGCTCTTGCAGCAATGCAAAGCCAAAGTCCAGGCGTAAATATTGTTCAGAATTCTGGGCAGCCAGGAGAGGCTTTCAAAGTAAATATCCGTGGTATAGGTACTACTGGAAATTCTGCCCCCCTTTATGTTATTGATGGTGTTGCAGGTGGTGATATTAATACCCTTAATACCGCTGATATTGAGTCTATTGATGTGCTTAAAGATGCTGCTTCAGCAGCAATCTATGGTGCACGTGCCGCTAATGGCGTTATTTTAGTTACTACCAAACAAGGTAAGGTTGGAAAAATTCAATTAAGTTATGACGGCTATTATGGCGTTCAGAATGTATATAAAATGCCATCTTTGCTTAATGCAAAAGAATATATGGCCATTCAGGACGAAGTTAACTTCAATGAGGGACTAGATCCTTATGATTGGAAAACTATTTTAGGTTCCCGTTATGATGCAATTAATAACGGAACTTGGAAAGGTACTAATTGGATGGACGTTACGCGAAACAAAAATGCACCAATTCAGAATCATTCTGTTAATATTACTGGTGGTAGTGATGTCTCCAAATTTTCAATGGGAGTGTCATATACATCACAAGAAGGTATTTTGGGAAAACCAGTTCAGTCTGACTACGAGCGCACTACTGTTCGCCTTAATTCTGATCACGTCATTCTGAAAGCAGCCGATTTTGACGTTATCAAAATAGGAGAAACCTTGAATTACAACTATTCAGTAAAGAGTGGCATCGGTATCGGAAATCAGTATTCAAACGATATTTCAAATATGCTCAGAGGCATGCCTATTATGCCTCTCTATAATGAGGCTGGAGGTTATTTTGATATGTATGATAGTAAGGCAATGGGATTGACTGATCACTACGACTCTCAAATGGCAAATCCTATTGCTGACATGGTAGCAGAACGTGGACAAAATACGTCGAAAAATCATAATCTGAATATGTCAGCTAACTTGCAAATTCAACCCATAAAAAATTTGATTTTCAAATCTCAGTTTGGTTATAAGATGAGTGCAAGTTCATATCGCTCTTACAAGCCTGAGTACTACCTATCCGTTTCAACGCAAAATGGGGTGTCTTCTGTAACTCAGAACAGTAGTTCTGGGTGGAGTTACACTTGGGAAAATACACTTAATTATAAGTTTAATATCAATGATCATCACATAGATGCTTTAGTAGGGCAATCTATGGAAAAATCAGGTATGGGGGATAACCTTAGTGCTACTAATGGTGACTTGTTGTTTGATGATTATAAACACGCTTATCTTGATAATTCACAGGGCGTTAAAGCTGGTCAGACAACTGTCGGTGGTAGCCCTTGGGATCAAGGGAGGCTAGCTTCTTTCTTTGGACGTATCAACTATGACTGGAACGAAACTTACATGGCTTCTGTTGTAATGCGCGCTGATGGTTCTTCAAACTTTGCTCGTGGCAATCGTTGGGGATACTTTCCTTCTGTATCTGCGGGATGGGTTATTACAAATGAGAACTTTATGCAATCAACCAAAAGTTGGTTGGATTTCTTTAAACTCCGTGCTAGTTGGGGACAAAACGGTAACTGTAATATCAGTAACTTCCAATATTTGGCTACTGTATCTTTCGATGCTACTGCAGCTTATTCTTTTGCTAACAACAAAGATTCGCAGACGACCGGTGGCTATGCGGACATTCTTCCTAACCCTGATGTAAAGTGGGAAACTTCTGAACAGCTAGACTTCGGTTTTGATGCTCGTTTTCTAGGCTCTCGTTTAAGTGTAGCATTCGATTGGTATAAGAAAACTACAAAAGATTGGTTAGTGGTGGCTCCGCAATTAGCTTCTTATGGTACAGGTGCTCCTTATATCAATGGTGGTGATGTTGACAATAAAGGCTTTGAATTAGCATTGGGCTGGAACGAACATGTTGGTAAGGATTTCACTTACGGTATTAATACTAACCTTTCTTTTAATAAAAATAAAGTCACTCGTATTGCCAACTCCGAAGGGATCATTCATGGCATTACAGATGTTTTGAGTCAAGGTACTACTGAAATGTATCGTGCGGAAGTGGGTAAACCTATTGGTTATTTCTACGGATATAAAACGGATGGTATTTTTCAGAGCCAAGCAGACATTAATGCTTGGAGAGCTTCAGGGAAAGGAATTCTTCAGTCTAATGTTCAGCCAGGAGATGTTAAATTTGTGGATACTGACCAGAGTGGTACAATTGATGCAAAAGATAAAGTGGAAATAGGTAATCCGAATCCCGATTTCACATTAGGACTGGGATTGAACTTTGGTTATAAAGGTTTTGATCTTAATATTGCTGCTCATGGTGCTTTTGGTCAGCAAATAGCTAAATCTTATCGTAAGTTCGTTGACGGTCGCCACGAAAATTACACCACTGAGGTATATGAACGTTGGCATGGAGAAGGCACTTCTAATAAAATGCCACGTCTGACTGCTGGTTCTAATGCAAACTATCAGAATATATCAGATATCTATATTGAGAATGGTGACTATTTAAAAGTCCAGAATATTACGCTAGGTTATGACTTTAAGAAACTCTTCCCAAAGATGCCATTTTCACAGGTTCGTTTGTTTGCAACAGCTGAGAATCTTTTCACCATAACAGGCTACTCAGGTATGGATCCTGAAGTTGGTTTTGGAGGCACTAGTAATGATCGTACAGATAGCTGGGCTTCAGGCATTGATGTAGGCTTCTACCCAAGTCCAAGAACTTATTTGGTCGGTGTAAATCTTAAATTTTAATAGAAGGTAAATATGAAGAAATTAATATATTTAGCAGTAGCTGCAGCGACTATGCTGTTTATTAGCTGTGAAGATTTTTTAGATACGGAAAATCTGACAAAAAAAGACACTTCGAATTATCCGCAGACGCTTACTGATGCGCAACAAGTGGTTGCTGGTATCTATAACAATTTGAATGTTGTGTGTGCTAATCCACAATATTCTTTCCTTTATGTGGCCGAACTTGCTTCTGACGATCGTCTAGGCGGGGGCGGTGAGAACGATAAACTGATGCAGGCAGAGGACTTGATGATGAATTATAGTTCAAATATGCTTGAGCAGTTCTGGAAAGACCGGTATGTTGGTATCTTCCGTGCGAACACTGCTATCGAGACATTGGGCAACTGCTCTGGTTATTCAGGTGACGACCAAAAGAATCAGATGATTGGAGAGGCTTATTTTCTCCGCGCATACTATTATTATGAACTAGCTTCTTTCTTTGAAAAAGTACCATTGATTATAACTTCTGATCCTCAGAACAAACCCCAGGCCACACCCGATGAGATGTGGGGACAGATCATCTCTGATCTGAAATCAGCCATAGACTTGATGCCGAACAAGAAATTTGGTAGTAATTGGGTGGAGGCTGGTCATGTGGACAAATGGACGGCAGAAGCTATGATGGGACGTGCTTTTCTTTTCTACACTGGTTTTTATCAGAAAAGTGAAGTCACTCTTCCAGATGGAACTTCTAAAGTAACGAAGGATGATGTAAGTAAATGGATTGATGATTGTGTAAGTAACTCTGGTTACTCATTAGTTCCTGATTTTCATAATTTGTGGGCTTATACCAATAGATGTACTAAAGACGACTATAGTTATACGAAAGGTAAAAACTTCAAATGGGTGGAAGATGATAATGCTGTAAACCCTGAATCTATGTTTGCAATCAAGTTCTCAAAATTTGCAAGTTGGAGTACAACGATTGGTTATTCTAATGGTTATGCCCTTCACATGGGAATTCGTGGAGCCCAGGCTCTTGATAAAACATTTCCTTTTGGACAAGGCTGGGGCGCTGGTCCTGTGGCTCCAAACTTGTGGAAAGACTGGACTGCTGCTGAACCTAATGATATGAGGCGTGAAGCTTCTATTTGCAATATTCCGAATGAGCTGCCTAATTATGTCAAAGGTGGTTGGGCTGATTTCGTTCAGGAAACCGACTATTATGCAAAAAAAACGGCTCCTATAAGTTCCAAAAAATCTGATGGATCTGGCTATTGGGAGACTTTTGAACAGGATATGTACGATTATACAACTGTTAATTTTCAGCTCTCTAATATTCATGATTTGGTACTTATACGTTTTGCCGATGTACTTTTAATGCAATCTGAGTTGGAACAAAATGTTGCTGGCATCAATAAGGTACGTGCTCGTGTGAATTTGCCTGCTATCGGTGGTTATAGTGACGAAGTTTTGCGCAATGAACGCCGTTGGGAACTTTGCTTCGAAGGCGTTCGTTGGAACGATATTCGTCGTTGGCACATTGCTGAACAAGTTTTGGCTGAACAAAATGATCAGCCTACTTATTTTAAAGGCCAGCTGGACAAAAATGCCACAACACATAATGGTGGTGGATACGTAGCTCGTTATAAAGCTACAGATGGTGGTTTCTTCCCGATTCCTGAGAACCAGATCTCTTTGTCAAATGGCATACTGAAACAAAATTCGGGTTGGGGAACTAATGATGCTGAATATTCTGGTTGGAAGTAACATTGTAAAATAAACAAAAAATAAAAAAATTATGAAAAAGATATTTTATATATTACTTACCTTAATCCTCGTAGCTCTTTTTGGAGCTTGTAACCCGATTGAAAATCGTGAGGATGTGGGAGATTTAATAACCTCGGTAGATCAGGTTAATGCCACTGTAACACAAGTGTTATATAACGGTTTTAAAACTAATAAAGTGAGCGTTCATTGCACGAGTCCTGTGAATTGTCAATGGACAGATAGTGTAAATACCTACTGTAGTACTGACACCGCAGTGATTTTATTAGTTAAGGGTACCCAAACCATTACTTTGACAGCTCTTGCAGCTGATGGTACCAGATTTACTAAGAATTTCGATGTGACAGTTGATTCTATGAGATATCCTGTGCCACCCCAATACGGTTATTTTTGCGGAACAGGTAAAAAGACTTGGGTCTGGGCTGATACTAAATGTTTTGGTAATGGAGGAGATTCTGATTTGGGGCCAGCTTGGTGGATATTAAATCCATCGGATATTACTGATCAATGTAGCGGAAAAGATTTGCCTGCCGATGGTATCGGAGCGTCTATGAACTTTGTATTGAAGGGGAAGAAGATGATCAAGACATCTGCAGATGGTTCATCTACAACTGGCAAATTTTCATTTGATATGACTAATATAAAGAAAGTTGGTTGGTCAATTGGTAAATTAACATTCTCTAATACCAATATATTGTGTGGCTATGATTTTAATGCAACTGGTTATACCGCTTGGAGTGAATATGATATTATTTATTTGGATGACAATAAAATGATATTGGGAGCCCAGGAGCATGCACCTAATACAAATTACTGGTATTGGGTGTTTAAAGCACAATAATGCGAATGTTTTCGTTGTTAATTTAGTTAGAGAGAAGACGGGCTTTGGGGCTCGCCTTCTTTTTATTCATAAAATAAGTTTGTATGAATTATTTGTTCAAAAGATATATTGAAATAGGAGTATCTGCAGAAATATCTGTCATGGATCTACCAAATAAAGTAAAGGATTTCCAGGTTATAATACATGTAATTCAACAGGCAACAAGTTTCAATCAGCAATTGTTATCTTTTCATACGGCATTGAAGATGATTTTATCAGATGTTGAATTACATAAAGCTGTAATTGTGTCTGCAAGATGCTTTCTAAGCGATGCAACAAATCAACAAGAACAGGTTTCAATATTATTTTCTGAAATATTAAGATGTGACATTTGTTATGTGGAACAACCACCGCTTGATGGTACTAAACTGGCTTTATGGTTACAGTTAAGAACAGACGTAACGATAGGTAATGATGGTTGGATTTTTTATGAACATAACGGATATCGCCACTACTCTATAGTATGTAATTATGATCAAAAAAATAGCGAAAATTCATATCAACAGACACTTTGTTTATTAAATAATTATGAAGAACAACTAAAAATGCGTGAGTGTAATATTGAAAAAGATTGCATTCGGACATGGCTTTTTGTACGTGATGTAGACGTAAATTATCAAGGCGTGGTGGAAGCTCGCAAAGAAAATTTTCGTAAAAATGGGATGAATAATAATACGCATTACATAGCGAGTACAGGAATAGAGGGTAAAACGTCCAATCCTCAAGTGAAAATTTTAATGGACACTTATGCTATAAATGGATTGGCTGAAGAGCAGATACGATTTCTCTATGCCAAAGACAATCTAAACCCTACCTACGAATATGGAGTAACTTTTGAACGTGGGGTTTTTATAGATTTTGGAGACCGTCGCAAAGTGTATCTTAGTGGCACGGCTAGTATTGATAATAAAGGTCAGATAATGCATCCTGGTGATATTGAGGGACAAGTACATCGTACTTGGGAGAATGTAGCAGCTCTATTGGAAGAGGCTGATTGTACATTTGATGACGTGATGCAGATGATTGTATATCTTCGAGATGTAGCGGACTATCAATTAGTAAAGAAAATGTATGATGAAAGATTTCCAGATGTGCCTCGGGTAATATTGCTGGCATCTATATGTCGTACAGGATGGTTGGTTGAAATGGAATGTATTGCATCAAAGACTTTATGTAATAGCAATTATCGGGATTTCTAGATTGAGGAAAATATAAGTATAGTTGGAATTTATAGAAGGTAGTCACTTGATGTTTGGTTGCGGTTACTTTTGTTGTAATTTTGATAGTTATTCTTGTATTTCTACCCAATAATTCGTTCCTTTGAGAATGCTATAAAAATTAAAGTATACTGTCTGTTCATTATCAATAATGACCTTTTTATAATTAACCTTAAAATCCATGAATAGAGTTATAAAATATCTAATGCGCATACTGCCACTCCTCTTTGGCTTGACTGTATATGTATTTTTTGTTTTTTTTTATAAATACCATCTGCACTATCAGGAACAGTTACAGATGTTTCTTTTTACTTCTGATTATTGGTCGGAGCTAATGAACCGTCCTGGTGGGCTAGTTGATTATCTAGGTACCTTCTTTACTCAGTTTTATTATTTCTCATGGTTGGGAGCATTGATTCTCTCCTGTATGTTGGTACTACTTCAGCTGCAAGTTTGTATGCTTGCAAACAAGTTAAAAAAGAACGATCTTTTTTCTCCATTGACTTTTATACCTTCTATTCTGTTTTGGGAATTACTTTGCGATGAGAATTTTTTGTTATCTGGATTAATAGCGGCATTATTAACTTTACTAGTGGTTCAGTGTTATATCTTCCTTAAGAACCCGATTATAAGAATGTGTGTGATTATTGTGATGTTGCCAATACTTTACTGGTTAGTCGGTGGAGTATTCTGGATATTTGGTGTTTTCTGTCTGATTTTTGAGTGGAGCTACTTTAAGCAATTCTCAAAGTCACAATGGAGAATGAGCATTATTTGTTTTTTGTTACTTATTGTTTTGCCACCTTTTATTACGAAGAGCTATCTCCAATATCCTTTTTCCAGATTGTGGTGGGGGCTTTCTTATAATCGTTACCCCATCGTATCTCCTTATCCATTATTAACTATTTGGATTTTTTTACTCTTCATTCCTTTTATATTTAGATTCTTGCCTGTTGAAATGAAGAAAAATGCAAAAACGCTCTGCTTATTTGTTCAGGTGGTCTTTCTTATATTTTTAGGAAATGGTCTTATCCGCTTAACGGCCGACTGGAGTAAGGAAGAAATTATGGCTTATGATTACTGTGCGCGTATGAAAGATTGGGATAAAGTAATAGCTCTGGCAAATCATAAAGACCCTAGTGCTCCTCTGTCTGTTACCTGTTTGAATCTTGCTTTAAGTAAAGAAGGTAAGATGGGAGATAGTATGTTTCGTTATTTTCAGAATGGTCCCGAAGGATTGTTACCAACCTTTCAGCGAGACTTTACATTACCATTTGTAGCAGGTGAAGTTTACTATCATCTCGGATTCCTGAATACATCTATGCGTTATGCTTTTGAGGCGATGGAAGCCATTCCCGATTATAAGAAAAGTTCTCGTGCTATGAAGAGAATAGCAGAAGTCAATTTATTGAATGGAGAATATAAGGTGGCAGCTAAATATCTTTATTTGTTGCAGCATACTTTGTTTTACAGTAGATGGGCAACGGAAACTTTAGAATGTCTCGACAATGATAAAAGGATTGATCAGAATGCTGAATGGGCCTCTTTGAGAAAATATCGTTTAAAAGAAGATTTCCTTTTTAGTGAAGAAGAGAAAGATCAGATGTTGGGTATGCTTTTGATTCATTGTAATTCTAATAGAATGGCTTATGAGTATTTGATGGCATATACTCTTCTTACCAAAGACTTGAACCATTTTGTTCAATACTTCCCAATGGGCAGAAATTTGGGATATAAAGAAATCCCGGCTCATTATCAAGAAGCTTTGATTTTTGCTTGGTCTAATAAGTCGCCTGATCTTAATAATGCTCCATGGCCTATTAGCGATGCTGTAAAACAGAGTTTGGTCAAATATGCAGAGATGTCTAAACAGGGTATTGAACCACAATTGAATGATCATTTCTCTCAAACTTATTGGTATTATTTTCAATTTAGGAAATAATTAAATCGGAATATTATGAAACGAAATTTGATATATATATTGCTCTTATTGATGATTTTTGCTAGTTGTAAAGATAAAGTAAAATCACCGATTAAGGTTAATGTTTTACCTTCACTCTCTCCTGATTATGTAGGTGTGACTGTTCCAATGACCATTGCCCCTTTGAATTTTATGATTAAGTCTGAGAAGTTTGATTTGATTGATGTCGAAGTTATTGGAAAAATTAAGGGATCTTTGCATCAGCAGGATGATAAGATTATACAATTCTCTGAAAATGATTGGCATCAATTATTGATTGATAATAAAGGATCTGATCTGCAAGTGGTTGTGAGCTTGAAATTGAATGGCCTTTGGAAACAATATAAGTCATTCTCCATTTATATAAGTTCTTATTCTATTGATTATGGGTTGGTTTATCGTATGATTGCTCCTGGGTATGATGTATATAGTAAAATGGGCATTTATCAGCGAGATTTATCTAGCTTTAAGCAGAAAGCAATTGTAGAAAATACACTGATACCTGGCGCTTGTGTAAATTGTCATGCTTTCAATAAAAACAATCCATCCTCAATGAATCTTCATATTCGTGGAAGCCACGGTGCTACTATGTTGCAGATAAATGGCAAAATGGAAATGTATAATACGAAAGTGGATAGTTTAGTTTCATCATGTGTATATCCTTATTGGCATCCTTCGGGAAAATACATTGCCTACTCTGTAAACAAGACTAATCAAGCCTTTCATGTGGTTCGTCATGAGCGGGTAGAAGTGTTTGACCAAGCTTCAGATATTGTAGTATATAATGTAAAGACTAACGAGCTACTGACATGCAATCTATTGAAAACCGATGCTTTTGAAACTTTTCCTGCTTTTTCTCCTGATGGTCGTACTTTATACTTTTGTTCCTCCAAAAAACAGGATATTCAAACTGGCTACAAGAAAATAAAATATAGTTTGTGTAAAATTGCTTTCAATCCGGAAGCAGGTACGTTTGGTAGCAAAATTGATACTTTAATATCAACTTCACACACGGGCAAAAGCATTTCTTTTCCTCGTCCGTCTTTTGATGGAAAATACTTGATGTATACACAATCGGGTTATGGTAATTTCTCTATTTGGCACCGTGAGGCCGATCTTTATTTGATGAATTTAAAAGATGGGTCTACCCGTCCACTTAAAGAGGTGAATAGTGCAGAGACTGAAAGTTTTCATGATTGGAGTAGTAATTCGCACTGGTTTGTATTTAGTAGCCGACGAGGTGATGGACTTTATACCCGCCTTTACCTTGCTTCAATCGATGATAATGGTAGGGTGACTAAACCTTTTCTTTTGCCTCAAAAAGATCCACGTTATTATGAAATCTCTCTTTTTTCTTATAATGTGCCCGAATTTGTGATTTCACCAGTGATAGTAAATGCTCGCGAAATAGAAAAAAAAGTTCTTCTAAAAGAGAGAAAGCAAATGATCTATAGAAAAGAATAAGATTGTATAGTTTGTTGATTTTAAAATGAATAATAAGCAGTTATTTTGATATAATAAGCTGATTATTTTAAATAAGATTCAGCTTACTTCTTCTCATGTTACTTAAAGATAATATATATTTGCGGACAGAATGTTTTTCTTTCTTAGAGGATAATTCGTATGAATTTGTTTAAAAAACATCTGAAATAAACGAATAGTCAAAAAAGTATTATTTAAAGATAAAATAGCATTTGTTATCGAAATGCATAACTTCTACATTTGTGTTCATATATTATAAATCTAATTATCAGTTATGAAAAACATTATTTTGTTTTTGATGGCGCTTGTAATGAGTGGTCATGTCATGGCGCAGCAGGGTCGAATTACCGGTACAGTAACCGACGGTAAGGATGGATCTGGTATGATTGGTGTAAATGTTCAAGTAAAAGGAACATCCAACGGAACCATCACAGACATGAACGGAAAATTTTCGTTAAATGTGCCGGCCAAAAATGCTGTATTAACTATCACCAGTGTGGGTTATAAAACCCAGGAAATTCATTTGAAAGGCGATCAACAGTTTGTCAAGGTTGTTCTGGAAGAAAATTCCAAATTGCTCGATGAAGTGGTTGTTGTTGGTTATGGTACTATGAAGAAAAGAGATTTGTCAGGTTCTGTAGGTCAGATCAGAAGTGATGAATTAATGAAAGGTAATCCATCTGATTTGAGTCAAGGTTTGCAAGGCAAGATGCCTGGTGTGTCTATTAACCAAAACGATGGTGCTCCAGGTGCAGGCGTTAGTATTTCCATTCGTGGTACCAACTCCTTCTCAACAAGTACCCAGCCTTTGTATATTGTAGATGGTGTTCCATTTGATACCGGTAGCACTCCTACTAGTGATGCAAATTCGAATAATAACCAGACTTCTAACCCGTTGGCTTTCATCAACCCTCACGATATTCAGTCTATTGAGATCTTGAAGGATGCATCTGCAACTGCAATCTACGGTTCTCGTGGCGCTAATGGTGTCGTGATTATTACTACCAAGAGAGGTGAAGGTAAGGATAAAGTAGAGTTCTCTTCTAATCTTACTATTTCCAAAATTGGGAAGACGGTAAAGGTCTTGGGTGCTGAAACCTACGCAAACTATATCAATGAGGAGACTTTGAATGCTTACGAATATTCTGGTAAGACATATACTCAGTTGCCTTATCCTGGCGTATGGAGTTACACTTATGATGCAGCTGGTAATATAATAACAAATACCGGTTCTTATAAAGCATCTCCATCTGATTATAGTAATGCAGGAACTTATACAGACAAATATGGAAATTCAACAATTGTTGATAAGGCTAATTGGCAGGACTTGATTTATCAGACGGGTTTTTCTCAAGAGTATAATTTGAGTGTATCCGGTGGTTCTGATAAAGGATGGCATTCATTTTCTGGCAATTATTTAGATCAGAATGGTATCATAAAAAATACAGGTTTTACTCGTTATTCGCTTCGTGCAAATATTGGTCGTCATATTAATAATTGGTTGGAAATGGGTATGAATACAAATTTAACTCATACCAATACTGATTTTACCAAAAGCAATTCTTATGATTATGCTTTGATTCGTTCTGCATTGCTTTTTCCTCCAACATATGGGCCTAATATGGATACTACTACAGCTGATAATTTAAACTGGTTAGCATCTAATCCTTATGCATATGTGAAATCTGCAAAGGATAATTTACAGTCAATCAATGCATTTAATTCTTCTTATTTGGAAGCTAAGTTGTTTCCTTTTTTGAAGTTTCGTCAGAACTTGGGTATAAGTTACACAAGTAACCGTCGTGGAACTTATTACGACCGTCACACTCAGGAAGGGAAGTCTCCTACGAACGGTAAGGCTGGTCAGAGTGATAACGAATGGGTCGGTTTAACTTCTGAGTCTTTACTTACTTTTGATAAGACATTTGGTATTCATGCGATCAATGCAGTTGCTGGTTTTACTGTTGAACATGGGGCTTGGCAGAGTAAGTCTATCACTGTAAGTGGTTTTCCTGATGATTTGACAGAAGAGTATGATTTGAGTCGTGGTACAGTTATTTCTACTCCATCCAGCGATAAGGGTGAACAGGCTTTGGTCTCTTTTTTGGGGCGTGTTAATTATACCTTAATGGATAAGTATATTTTCACAACTTCTCTTCGTCGTGATGGATCTAGTAAGTTTAAAACAAATAACAAATGGGCAAACTTTTTTTCAGGTGCGGTTGCTTGGCGTGCATCTGAGGAAAAGTTTATTAAGAATTTGAATATATTCAGTAACTTGAAGTTTCGTTTAAGTTATGGTGAAACAGGCAATCAAGGTATAGGTAGTTACCGTACATTACCGGAATTAAGCACTGCAAATTATCCGTTTGGTGGAACATTGAGCAGTGGTTCTGCAGAGGTTAGTTGGAGAGGTCCGGTATCTAGTAATTTGAAATGGGAAACAACCTCTCAATTAAATGCTGGTATTGATATGAGCTATTTGGATAATAGAATTAATTTTACAATCGATTACTATCATAAGAAGACAAAAGATTTATTGCAGGAAGTTAAGATCCCTTCAAGTACGGGCTTTTCTAATATTATGATCAACAGTGGATGGGTAAACAATGAAGGTTTGGAGTTAGGTGCTAATTTTGTAATCTTAAAGG